>CAZKXG010000059.1:2918-13050 GCA_964556465.1 uncultured Cryomorphaceae bacterium
CGAATTTAACCGAGTAGTAGCGATGTCGGTTAGCCTCGGTCGCGCTCTGAACAATCGATTTGCCAAAAAAACAAATCTGCAGTTTCAACCCAAAATTGAGACAGCTGGAGGAACGATTAATGTGACAACTATCGGGAATATAGACGGCTCCGCTTCAGACATACTACTCACCAAGAACTATGAAAACGGAAATGAGATTTGGTCACAGCAATTCGGTGGAAGTAGTTATGACAAGGCCAGTTCAATTATCGAAACCGAAGAGGGCTACCTCATCGTGGGATCTACCAGCTCTTACGGTAAAGGAAACTATGACATGTTCGTGATCAAGACAGACAAAAAAGGAAAGAAGGTGTGGCAAAACACTTTTGGCGACTCCATGAATGAATATGGGTATACCGCTGAAATCACGCCTTCAGGTTACCTAATCAAAGGGACCACTCAGCACTGCACCGATGGAGACGTGTTTGATTGCAATACCAATATTTGGATGGTTTCTATCGATGAGGATGGAAATGAACTTTCGAGTAAGGTGCTGGAAGAGTTGTAACTAAGAATGCAAAAGGCATTATGAAAAGGCATCCGCCTGAGGCGGATGCCTTTGCTTTTTTAAAATATACTGTGAGAGAATCTGATCATAACATGGAAAACTACGCATCCAATTAAACCTTTTCTTTGCCACTGAGTCCAAACTGCCTATACACTATTCTAATACTCAGGAACTCCATTCTTTCTCATTAAGAAGAGTGAGAAGGTATACGTACTATCAGCATGAAAAAACTCTTTTCACTTTTGGCCTTATCGGCGCTCTCTTTATTTGCAGGCGCTCAATCATTCTACGATTTAAACACCATTCAAACCATCGAGCTTACTTTTGAAGAATCGAATTGGGATGCCCTACTCGATGCCGAAAAAGCAGGAGACGGCGATTATATATTGGCCCAAAGTGTTTTGATTAATGGAATGGAGTATGATAGCGTTGGGGTAAAGTACAAGGGAAACAGCACGTACAATCCAAATCAAGTCAAGAATCCCTTTCACATCGAACTCGATACTTACAAGGATCACGAGCACGATGGATACACGGATATCAAGTTGAGTAATGTGGCCAAAGACCCTTCGTTTTTACGCGAAGTCCTCTCCTACCAAATCCTTAGAGATTACATGGATGCTCCTCTTTCCAATTACGCCAATGTATATGTCAACGGAGATTTGATCGGGCTTTACAGCAATTCAGAATCCGTTTCAAAAAAGTTTGTCAACAGCCGTTTCGGTTCTAATGACAATACCTTCGTCAAGTGCAATCCCGTTGACGGTGCGGGACCGGGAAGCAGCGATTTTCCCAATTTAGTATACCTCGGTACGGATAGCTCAAATTACGATGAGGCCTATGAACTCAAATCAGATTTTGGATGGCTAGACCTTATCAGCTTGTGTGATACGTTGGAAAATCACCTTGGCGATATTGAAGATATCTTGGATGTAGATCGCGCACTATGGATGTTGGCTTTCGACAATATCTTGGTCAATCTGGATAGCTATATCGGTGGGTTTAAGCAAAACTACTACCTCTACCGCGATGACAATGGTCGCTTCGTACCCGTAGTTTGGGATCTCAACGAGTCATTCGGGACTTTCTCTATGACAGGTTCGGGCAATTTGAATGGTACGACCGCCAAGCAGCAAATGAGCCACCTTCTTCATGAAAATGACGATGAGTTTCCATTGCTGAGCCAATTACTGAGCAACCCGTCTTACAAGAAAATGTACCTTGCTCACTGCAAAACCATTCTGGAAGATCATTTTGCGAATGACGATCAATACCTAGCTGCCGCAGAGGAATTGCAAGACCTTATCGCCGGCGATGTACAGGTCGATGACAATAAGTTTTATACGTACAACAACTTCATTTCCAACCTCAACTCCGATATCGGAGGAGGCGGCGGCCCCGGAGGGGGAAGCGTTCCGGGCATTACCAATTTGATGGATGGCCGCTACACCTATTTAATGAATCAAAATGATTTTGAAGCCGTTCAGCCGACTATCGAAGACATACAATTGTCGAACACCGAACCGAATGTGGGAGATGCAATTACCGTTACTGCTACTATTCTCAATGAAAATGCCGCTATTCTTGGCTTTCGATCTGAGCCGAATACACCTTTCCAAAAGGTAGAACTATTGGACGATGGCATGCACAACGATGGCGGGGCGAATGATGGAGTCTTTGGCGCAGAGATGCCGATTGCGAGCAATTTGGTAGAATACTACCTCTACGCCGAAAACGATGATATCGGTGCCTTCTCTCCCACCAATGCGGAGCACGAGTTCTATTCAGTTTCAGCTACCAATGTGGTGATTGGAGATATCGTCATCAACGAGTTTATGGCTTCCAATGATGCTACAGCTATCGACCAAGACGGCGAATACGATGACTGGATTGAACTCTATAATCGTGGTGATGAAACAGTAGAATTAGATGGTTACCATTTGAGCGATGACGAATCTGAACTAGGAATCTTCACTTTTCCAGAAGGGGCTATTTTGCAAGCCGATGAATACCTTGTGGTTTGGGCCGATAAGGATCTAGACCAAGCAGGGTTTCACGCAGACTTCAAGCTCTCTGCAAGCGGTGAGTCTATCTATTTGACCGATTCGGAATTTGCCGCACTCGATGCCATCACTTTCAACGGACAAACTACGGACATCTCTTTTGGGCGGTCGCCAAATGGCACGGGTACCTTCCAATTTATGGAGCCGACCTTTGGTGCTGAAAATGATTTGCCATTGAATGTAGAAGAAGCTGCAAATCATGATGGAACGATGAAGCTTTTTCCAAATCCCACGCAAGAAAACTTCACGATTGAACTCTCAGGATTTAAAACTACCACGCAGGAAGTTCTGGTGTATGACCTCCAAGGAAAAATCGTTTTCCAAGGAACTGTGCAAGATAAAATCACCATTGAGGTGAGCGACTGGACTGCAGGTTTCTATGTGGTTACGGCTGGTAGCTTGAGAACGAAGTTGGTGGTTTATTAATACCCATTCTATGGTGGTTCTTTCACTGGTAGATTTTCTTTTTTGAAATCATGGCATGTGGCGACGGCAATACATCCTTGGTTTCACTCCGACAGTTCAATAGCAGTGGTAAAGAAACCCTTCTCCCTATCGTTATTTTCAACTACTGCACAGACTGGATGAAAGACTCTTCAAAATAGTATGGTGCATCAGATGGAGCCACTTTCCATAATGCTAAGGAGTCAGAGATTGTTTATGGACGGTAGAAACGAATTTGTGAAAATCGACAAATCAGCTTGCAAAATTTTCTTGTCTGATCTCATCAAAATGCCTTCGGCCAATGTAACTGATGTTACCTCAAACCAGAGGTAGCTCCTGTACCTTAGTCTAGAAATATGATAAACCTTAAAACACAGAACAATGGAAACGAATAATGGAGTTGAAAATCACATTGTTTCAATGCCAAGAATTGGAGATGAAGCGCCAAACTTTGAAGCGGTAACAACGAAGGGAAAAATTAAATTTTCAGACTTCGCAAAAGATAAATGGGTAGTGATGTTTTCTCACCCGGCTGACTTTACACCTGTTTGTACTACAGAAATGAGTGGATTTGCTCAAAGGAAATCCGAGTTTGATGCCTTAAATACGGAGCTTTTGGGGTTGAGCATCGATAGTATTCACGCACATTTAGGTTGGGTGCAAAATGTAAGAGCAAATACCGGTGTCTATTTCGACTTCCCGATTATAGCGGATCTAGATATGAAAGTTTCGAAGCTTTACGGGATGCTACAGCCCAATGAAAGTGAGACAGCAGCTGTGCGTGCGGTATTTTTTATCGACCCGAAGAAAAAGATACGTTTGATCATGTACTACCCTCTCAATGTGGGAAGAAATATGGATGAGATTTTGCGCGTTCTCGAAGCACTGCAAACATCCGATAAGTACAAAGTTGCTATGCCATTAGATTGGAAAAAAGGAGATAAAGTAATTGTACCACCGCCAAAAACATTGGATGAATTAAACGATCGAATCAGTGATGATTCTTTAGAAAAGGTTGATTGGTATTTGGCAAAAAAGAGTATTTAATACATTCTTCGACAAAAGCATATCACCAACAAGGTGATTGAGCAACAGCGGTTTGAGTTTTTACTTGAACCGCTGTTGATTTCATAGATACCTTTCATCCGAAATGCGAGTCTCTCTAAAACCGCAATCGTTCATTGCGTAAGCGCTATTCGCCCCTGTACAATACCTTCAGATCCTGAAGATTTCATCCGATGACCAATGAAAATGCTAGCGCTTCTACAATTTAATGGAGCTGATCTCCGAGTGAATCGCCCGGACTCAGAGACTATTATTATGGTGTAATGTTCGGTTCAAAGCATTGCATGGTGAAATCTATGGACGTCCATAATAAGCGTTACTGCTTTATTGTTCGTACATTTGCGAACAGCAAATTGATAAGAGATGCCGAGCACTATCAAAAAGTCATATTTTACTCAAGAACAAGAACAAACCGCAAGGTTTGCAAAAGCCTTGGGACATCCCGTTCGAATAGCCATTTTAGAATTGCTCAATTCTCAAGCTTGTTGCTATCACGGTGATATGGCCGAGGAACTTCCAATCGCCAAATCAACCCTTTCCCAGCACCTGAAAGAATTGAAAGATGCACAACTCATCCAAGGCGACATCACCCCACCAACAACTAAATACTGCATTAATCGAGAAAATTTCAATCTCGCAAAATCATTACTGAACAAAGTATTCGACTAATTTTTTGAAACATGAGTTCGTATATCTACGAACTACGAATAGATGTTCGTACATTTGCGAACAGAAACGATAAAACAACTACCAAATGATAGAGATAAAAGTATTGGGACCTGGTTGTCCAAAGTGCAAAACCACCTACGGAAATGTGCTTGAAGCTCTCAAGCAAACAAACCTTGAAGCCAATGTGGAGAAAGTGGAAGACATCGAAGAAATGATGAAGTACAATGTACTCACCACACCTGTTTTAATAATTGACGACCAAATCAAGATCAAAGGCAGGGTTGCTCAGGTAAACGAGATTATAGAATTGCTCCACTGAAATTCAACCAAGATGTTTGCTTGAATTAAAGGATTGAAGGATGTTCGATTGGATACAAATTTTCGCTGATTGGCTCATTTATTCCGTGATTGGAATAGGTGCAGAAGAGCACTTAGGCATAGCCTTGAATTTCTTTGTCTACGACACATTGAAAATTCTCATTCTGCTCTTCATCATTGTCTTTTTCATGGGAATCGTCAATTCTTACTTTCCTATTGAAAAGCTCAAAGACTTCTTGCACCGAAAAAAGCTTTATGGACTTGAATATCTCTTTGCTTCGGTTTTCGGAGCCATCACACCCTTTTGTTCCTGTTCTTCCGTGCCCTTGTTTATTGGCTTTGTACAAGGCGGCATTCCCTTGGGTGTCACCTTCGCATTTCTCATCACTTCGCCATTGGTCAACGAGGTAGCGATCGCATTATTCATTGGTATGTTTGGCTGGAAAGCAACCTTGATCTATGCGGGTTCAGGTATTTTACTCGGTGCTATCGGAGGATGGCTACTCAATAAATTCAACCTTGAGCCCTTGCTCTCCGATTGGGTAAAGAAACTATTGGAAAACAAAATCCATGGAAGCAATTACGAAGAAGAAAAACTGACTTTTACCCGGCGGCTGCCCGAAATAACGCGTGGTGCATGGGACATTGTAAAAGGGGTTGTGCTCTATGTCGTCATTGGAATTGCTATAGGTGCAGCGATGCACGGCTACGTACCCGAAAACTTCTTTGAACAATACCTGGGCGGTGGCCAATGGTGGACCGTACCGCTGGCGGTAATCCTTGCCGTACCGATGTATGCCAATGCAGCAGGCATTGTTCCCGTGATTCAAGTTTTTGTGGCCAAAGGTGTTCCACTTGGAACAGCCATTGCCTTTATGATGGGAACGGTAGGCCTATCTATTCCCGAAGCCACCTTGCTCAAAAAGGTAATGTCCATGAAGCTGATCGGGGTCTATTTCGGAGTGGTAACCCTATTTATTATTCTTTCGGGATTCTTATTTAATACTTTACTATGAAAGACTTTTGGAATGAACGCTATGGTTTTCAAGAGTATGCTTACGGCCAAGCGCCTAATGAATTCTTTAGTCGAGAATTGAAAAAACTAAAAAACGGAACCTTGATCTTACCCTGCGAAGGCGAAGGAAGAAACGCCGTGTATGCTTCCAAATTGGGATGGAAAACCATTGCTTTTGACTACAGCGAAGAAGCTAGAAACAAAGCGCTTCAACTGGCCAAACAATTGGGGGTACAGCTCACCTATGATGTAAATGATGTGCTGGATGCCGATTTTGAAGAAGGCACTGCAGATGCAGTAGCATTCATCTACGCACACTTCGCGCCTGAAGTAAGAGCCCGCATTCACCGCAAAGCGATAAAATGGTTGAAACCAGGCGGAAAGATGCTCTTAGAGGCCTTTAATCCCAATCAACTAAAGAACAATTCAGGAGGCCCCAAAAAAGCAGAGATGCTGTATACTGAAGACGCTCTTAAAGACGACTTTAAAGAGTTAAACATTGACCTATTAAACATGGAGAAAATTGTGTTGGCCGAAGGAAAATACCATGACGGTCAGGCAGATATTATTCGCTTGATTGCTACGAAAAAATAAAACCGGATGATAACAAAACGCTTCATGGAACTTTGGATAGAATCCCGCACTCGGTTTACCGTTCAGTTGGAAAATCTATCAGAAAGTGATTTGCCAAAACGACTTGGTGATTCGCCCAATTCGGTAGGGTTTCTCATTCGGCATATGGGAGACGTGGAATTGCTCTTTGCCAAAAATGTGTTTGGGGACAGCACTGTTAAGGTAAAGGCGCAAACAGTGATCGACAAGCACGATACCGGGGAGTGGACCGATTGGAATACGTTAAAAGACTATGTCGCTGAATCTTTCGAAAAACTTAGGTCTATCGTCGAGCAACAAACAGATGAGGATTGGCAAACGAATGTCACTACCAAAGAGTTTGGCACAAAAACCAAAGCAGAGGCCTTCGGGAGAATCGTTTCACATACGGCCTATCACGCCGGGCAATTGGCAATCATAAATAAATACGGAACCATTTAAAAATAATAAAATGAACGCAAAAAGCATTTTTCTATCTCTGGCAACCATGATGATGTTGCTTTTTACCGCTTGCAACAGCGAAGCTCAAAACACGAAAGAAGCTTCAATGGCGACATCTGAAGCGAATATTGAAGTTATTCAGTTTCATTCTGAACACCGCTGCATGACATGCAACGAGATTGAAAAACTGAGTAGAGAAACTCTAAAGGATTATCCGAACATTTCCTTCTCCTTGGTCAACGTTGATGACGAAAAGAACGAGCAGAAAGCAGAGGAATTTGAAGCCTATGGCACTGCACTTTTTATTTATAACTCGGCGACAGGAGCGAAAAAAAATCTGACCGAATTTGCCTTTATGAATGCGGGGAATGAGCAGAAATTTTTGGAAGAACTCAAAAAGGAAATTGCTCAATTTGACAATTAACCAATTTGCAAATTGGACTTATGGAGTGGATCAACGACCTGGCTCAAAATAAAGAAGCACCTGCTCTAGCAGCATTTGCCTTGGGGCTTCTTACGGCTATTGCACCATGCCCCTTGGCTACCAACGTCACGGCGACGGCCTACATTGCAAAAACCATTACCGATAAGAAAAAGGTGCTGCTGAGTGGCGTGCTTTACACCCTAGGCAGAGTGTTCTCCTATACCTTAATCGGGGCCATCATCTACTTTGGTGCGAGTAAATTTCAGATAGCCAAACTTCTTCAAGGCAACGGGGAAAAATTTATCGGTTTTGTCCTGATCATCATCGGTCTCATCATGCTTGATGTCATCAAGCTCCATTTCATTAAGGGAGGAAATTTTACGGATAGGTTATCTGAAAAATTCAAAACCAAAGGTCTATTAGGCTCTTTTTTGCTGGGCGCCTTGTTTGCCCTGGCCTTTTGTCCGTATAGCGGAGCTTTGTTTTTCGCCATGCTCATCCCCATGACGCTCTCGACGAGTGCAGGATTGGCTCTGCCTGTACTATTTTCAATCGGTACGGGCATTCCCGTGATTCTCTTTGCCTTTGTTATTGCATTCAGCATGCAGAAGTTAGGCATGTATTTTAAAGCTATCACCAAGGTTGAAAAAGTCATGCGGATTGTGGCGGGCTTGGTTTTCATTCTAACAGGTTTGTATTACATCAACATCTATTTCCACATCTTATGAAATATTTTGGGTTGATCGTTCTTTTTGCCTTTGCTTCGTGCAATACGCAGGATGCTTTTCCCGAATTTGAAACGTTGGACACAGACTTTTCAAAAGGGAGATTGAATCACAAACAAACCGTCACCATTGATGATCTGGAAAAATTTCACGGCCACTTATGTGACGGATTGGCAGTGGGAGTATTGGGCATGAAAGAAGCAATGAAAGTGCTCTACCCAAACCAACCTATTGATCGCACTAACCTGCGTATTGTCAGCAAACCATCTCCATGCCTCACCGATGTTGCCATTTACCTCACCGGTGGTCGATACCAGTTCAACACCTTTTACGTCGATCCTGACATAGAAGGTTTATTTGTTATTCAACGAATTGATAACCTGAAAACTGTTTCTGTATCCTTGAACAAAGGCGTAAAACCTACTGCAATAGATAGCTTGGGAAATATTGCCATTGAACAAGAATTACCCCCTTGCGATATTGATCAGCTCCGAGCTTTAGAAGACCACTTTACTCAGACTTTGCTTCATTCAGACCCCAACGAACTTTTTACAGTAAAGGAATTATCAAATTTCGAATGGAAGCCAAAGTCCAAGAATAACTACCTGAAGACCGATATTTTGAATAAGCATCTTCCTGAGTGCAAGTAACAGAACTGGAAAGTTCCCGAAAGAATCGCAGCTAAGCTTATCTTCGAGCTTCCTTAGAATACAATTGATGCATGAAGAACACAATCAAACTATTGCTCCTAACCGTTTTGTTATCCTCCTGCCGAGATAAGGTGGAGGTCAGCTCTATCGATCCGCTCAATTGGGAGAATAGAATCATTCAACTTGAGCCTTCAGACTCTTTGACCACGGGCATAACTTACCTTTCCGTTTATTCCCAAATTTATAGTCAGACAGAGCAGCGCACACATGACCTAACGGCAACCATCAGCCTCAGAAATACTAATAGATCCGACAGCATTTTTATTGACAATGCACAATACTTTGACACGGAAGGGAGTTTGATTCGAACTTATTTTGACAAGACCATTTTTATTGGCCCCATGGAAACGGTTGAGATCATTATCGACGAACGAGACCAATCGGGAGGTACCGGGGCAAACTTCTTGTTTGAGTTGAAAATTAAGCCCGATTCTCAAGAGCCATTGTTTGAAGGCGTGATGATTTCAACTTCGGGGCAGCAAGGTTTATCATTTACAACCCAAGGAAAAAGAATCAGATAGTACGACCTCAGAAAGTATTACCAAAATATTCTTTTTAATTGCTGTGATTGCCCCACTCGGATCCATACCCATCTACTTGGAAGCAACCAAATAATTCGAGCAAAGCATATGAAAAAGTAGCCGTAAGAGACTCATTCCTTGTGTTTTTCATCATGTTCATTTTTATCGAAATAGGTCAATGTGATCTTGACGGAATGGATATCACCTTGGATGCATTTCAAACTTCAGACGTTGTCATTTTGTTTCTTTTAGCGCTGACGATGAAATTCGAAGAAGGGAAGCTTGAATCTGATAAGCACAATGATCAAGGATTACATTGGAACAGGTACTACCTTTCCTTTTAGGCGCTTTATTGACCAGTTCCACGGCTGATCGTGAAGCCCTTTAAAATTGAAAAAGTCAACTCATTTAAACACTGAATTCGAGTTTGACTTCCTCTGAAACCAATCTTTTGATCAACCATCCATAAATCAGACAAAAGCCGAGTCCGAGGAGAACCGAGAAAATACCTACGGACACAACGAACGTGTCTAGTTCATGATCGGGTAGTTCAAAATACTCCCCTGCGGGAATCATCG
>CAZKXG010000059.1:13060-14776 GCA_964556465.1 uncultured Cryomorphaceae bacterium
CCAACGCCAAACAAAATCACGTAAGACACTCTGGCCCAATTCCTTCTTTTCAAAAGTCCGATGGCGCTTATAAATGCGTAGATGATTATCAAAGGATATGCGAATAACCAAAGGCTTTGCGCGCTATCCCAAAAGCTGACAGATGAATCAAAAAATGAGTCCAGTACGTCCAAAAAGAAGCTGAAAAAGAACAATTGGAAAATGGACATCACAGTTGAAAGTGCAGATAATACGATGAGTATCCATGCCAATACGGTTATAAAAGTTGACTCCTTATGTACTTGCTCCATTTTCTTTTCTATTAACCCATTAAACTGCGATCTAGCTTACAACAGGCCAAAAGTAGACGAATCAAATTTGCCGACAAGCATTCATTAATATTAAACTGATCCCATTGAATAGAGGAGCCGTAACATGTGGATAATAATCAGTCTAGGCATAACGCACTCAAGTTCTTTGGACTAATACTTGTATATCTGGCTCGGTATTAGCCTATGCGCATAAGTACTTTTTTGAAGAGCTCAGCGAGATTGATACTTCATTAATTAGCTTGGTCATTAAGGAAAACCCCATATGCTATGGGTGCATATGGGGCTGAACTTTAGAGTTCATCAAAGGTTTATACCTTATTCGGAGGCCGCTTCGAAAATGTAATTAGAACCCAAACATTCCATTTTCATTCGCTAATCCTTCAGTAGGAATCTCTTGAATCACATCCCAGTGCTCGACTGCCTTTCCATTTTCGAAGCGAAGCAAATCGTAGAAAACGTGCTGCTTTCCGCTCCATTCGCCTTCGCTTACGGTTAGCACAAAATCTCCTTCTCCGAGTACCTTATGAATCTTGGTGTACTTAAACATGTTGTTTTGTGAAGTCAAGTATTCCACGGCTTCCACAATTCCTGAGAGTCCGTCTTTGATACCTGGATTGTGCTGGTCGTATTGCTCAGCGCTGATGTAGTCGGCGATCTTACTTGGGTTCTTTCCCATCAAGATGTCTTCTACCATCGACTTTGCGAGCGCTTTATTGGCCTCGGTTTTGTCCAAGTCTTTGGAGGTAGTTGGCCCGTCGGTTTGAGTTCTTCCGCTTGCCGTTTCGGCAACGAGTGCGGTCATGGCGTCCCAATGCTCGGCTACCTTTCCATTTTCATCAACACGTATAATGTCAAATGAGACCATTTCATCAGCTCCGAAAGGAGCGGCATTTCGCCAGATATTGTGCATGAACACGTAGTTTCCGTCTTGGAACATTCTGATATTTTCGGCTGTGGTTCCATTTTCCTGAAGCACGGGGAGCATTTTAATAAAAGGTTCCAGCCCTGTCGGTAGAAAAGGATTGTGTTGGATGTAGTCTGCATTGGCTAGCTCACGCATCGTGGCCGGATCATTATTCATTACAGAACCTAAAAAGGTACCCACAGTTTGTTTCGTATTCATTTTCGGATCTTTTGATTTTGTGGTTTCTTCCGTTGGTTCGGTGATGGTATTCGATGAGGCTTGACCGCATGAGGCCAAGAGACCTACAGCGGTAAAAATCATAATCGCTCTTTTCATCACCCAATATTTTTCAATCGTTACATTGAAAATATTTGAAAGATTAGTAGAATTTATAGCTAAACCTATATCAGATAGAGTATACCAAGATGTTATAGATAGATGGGAAGCTGAAAACGAATTGGAATATAAAAAAATTAATTTAAAACCACTACTTGAAAGAGC
>CAZKXG010000059.1:14786-17202 GCA_964556465.1 uncultured Cryomorphaceae bacterium
ATTATTTAAAATAACTTGTGTTTTGAAAGTGATTATAAAATTCAAAAAGGAATGCCACAAGACTTCAGATGCGATTGTCCGATAACCTCAGCCCTCGATGTTATGGGAGATAAGTGGATGTTGGTGATCGTAAAACAGATGTTAATGGAAGGTGCAAAAACGTTCAAAGACTTTACGGAAAGTGCTGAGGCAATAGCTACCAATATTCTTTCAAGCAAGCTCAAAATGCTCGAAGAAGCGGGGATCATTTCCAAAAACAAGCTCACGAACAATAAGAAAACTAACATTTACCTCCTTACAGAAAAAGGTCTGGCGCTTACACCCATTATTGTGGAATTGGCCAATTGGAGTGATAACCATCTCAGAGATGTTCATCCCGAAATTCAAGATGGAGAAGGAATGGAGTTATTGCGTTCGGATAAGCAAGGGTTTGCCAAAGCATTAGAAAATGGATACAGGGAAAAGCATGCCGAGAAGATGAACTGAGATTGAATTGATTCTAAAGACACCCATTTAACTCCTGTTCTAGAAAAAACGCAAACTTCCTTTCGACAAAATGAACAAGTTTTACGATCTTCCGAAGTACGCTCAATGGATTGTCACTGCCATCATATTACTCATTCTCGGTTTCCTCGTCAATTTTTGGATTAAGCTCACGGGAGTCTTCCTCCTAGCCATCCTCTTAATATTCATCATCACGCCTATCATGCAATTTCTGATCGCACCGCTGATGAAGCTCACGGGAGTTTACCAGTACCTCTCTCCTATGCTATTGGTATACTCGCCAAGCGAAAAGAAATACGATCTCCACAACGGCACTTCCTTTGATTACTTATTCCTCTATCAAAATACGAACAGCGGTTTGACTTGGCAAAACAGAATGCGCGGATACTACATGACGGGACTGCTGGCCATCATCGACAAAGTTGAAATCGGCGAACTACCCGATACGGTCGAAGTCCGCGGAAGCTCCTACTTCCTTAGCGAGCAAACCACGAAGCGTCTCGGCTTTCAATCCAAGTCAACCGGAGCGGCAGAAAAACTCAATATCCTAATCAATTACTTGGACTTAGTGTGGATGTACTCCCTCTCGAAGAGAAAATTGAGTTTCCCAAAGCTGAAAAACATTAAGACGGTATCAACAACACGTGCGATGCTGTTAAAGAACAAGGAGCAGTTCTTAAAAATCAAGCATTTTTTGGAAGGCAGATAACAGCACTTATTCCAAATCGGATTCTTTCCCGCTGCCTTTCAGATCAATAATTCTTAAAATTAAACCCGAATGTCAAAAATCGGTCTTGTTGTTTCTGCTCAGCAACGACAATACTCTCGTAAGTGTGGAGGTAATTGATTTTGAAATTGATGAATTTTGAAATGGGCATCTCCACACTGAGGTCGGCCTGCCAGCGAAAGTTATTGCTTTCTTCGAGAGAGGGCTGAAAGTAGCCTTCGTAGCCGACGATGACCTTTTTCTCGAACAGATCGTGTCTCCCTGCGATCCAAAAAGTTCCGCGCAGGGTATTAATTGACTCATTTCCATTGTACTCGTCCAAATTGAAGCGACTACTCGAAAAATTGGTGTTTTCGTACTCGCTCGATACCGATAGCTTCAGCATATCCGATTTCCCCCTCAAGAGCTCGTACGTAACTCCAGCCCCGAGGATGGTCCGCAAATCTATTTTTCGCCTAAAATTAGAACTTACAATCCCGATCAGTAAAGGAGACCACGTATTGTCAGGTGTGAAGTACAAAAAGTTTAAACTCACAATGTCCAGATCGGCTTTGTCTCGGTCAAACTCTTGGTACAAGTAGGAGTTTCTCGTATTAAACAACCACTTATTCAGCGGCTTGTAGGCAATATCCGCCTTGGCTCTGAAAATAATGGTCTCGATGTTTCCCGATTGAAATAATCCCGTCAATGCAAGACTCGCCTTTAATTTAAGAGAATCGCTTTTCAGCGAATCCGTTTCATTGTTTTGGGCTGACAGCCAAATAGGGAAAAATAAGAGGAAATAAAAAAGCTTTTTCATGCTACTTCACTGAAAATATCTCGTCATTGAAATGCTTGATGATCCTTGCTTAAATTAGTAATGCTTAATATTATTCGAATGCTGAAAAAATTGGCTCAATCAAGGGTCATTCTTCATTCATCACCCGCTCCTGCTGCGTGATGCTCTCGTCGTGCACACTTTGCAAATAAGCTTGAATAAAATTCTCGCTCAAATCGTGGCTATTGGCATATTCCTTTCCTTTTTCCAGAATCTCATTCCAACGAGATTTTTGTAAAATCGTCAGGTTATTGTTTTTCTTAAACAGTCCGATTTCGCGAGCCACCTGCATGCGGTTATTCAACAAGTTCAATAACTCGTCGTCGATGTGGTTGATCTTCTCGCGAAGTTGATCCAATTCGGCGTGA
>CAZKXG010000060.1:0-616 GCA_964556465.1 uncultured Cryomorphaceae bacterium
TGCAAAGTCGTTGTAAAGACCCTCTTTTAATACATTTCCAAATTCTGCATAGAACTTCTTGTAATCTTCTGTTCAAAACTACATAGCTATGTTCAATTTTTCAGAAGTGCCTTATACCTTTTCACAGGGAATTAATCTGCTTTTAAGCAGCCTACTCATTTATTCTTGAGTAATCATTATCATGCGCATCAATGGGCTTAGGACATTCGCAAAATTTACGGGATTCGACTTTGCCATTACAATTGCCATCGGTAGTATCATTTCAGCGAGCCTTATGAGCACCGAGACTAAAATCATTCAAGGAGCTGTAGCTGCACTAATTGCCCTACAATCGCTGATAGCCTTTTTGAGGAAACGATCACGAACTGTTCAAGCAATCGTTTCAAATAAACCTATTCTCCTTATGAAAAACTCTGAATTCCTAGAGGAAAATATGCGAAAAGGAGGAGTTACAAAAGATGACATCTATGGAAAACTAAGAGAGGCCAATGTGCTTTCAATCAAGATGGTCAAGGCAGTAGTACTAGAGTCCACGGGCGATGTTTCTGTTTTACACGGAAATATTGACGCTGATTTAGATCAAACAATTCTGAGTAACGTGGAAGATAAATAGGAG
>CAZKXG010000060.1:626-14932 GCA_964556465.1 uncultured Cryomorphaceae bacterium
TTTGATAGGTCCTCTACTTTCTTTGAATCAGGGTTTGGCCGAACATCAAACGGTATTCAGTGGGAGCCATTCCAAATTCTTGTCTAAATAGTTTTGAAAAGTAACCACCATTACTCAGACCAATCAGGTGAACTATTTCAGAAATACTGTAGTCGGTATTCACAAGTAAATCCCTGGCTGTGTTCATCCTTGAATCCTTTAAATAACCTCGAACTGTTTTATTATAAAGTAACTTAAACCCGGCTTGGAGCTTATTCTCATTCAACCCTGTTTTTACAGTTAAAGAAGGAATGGAATGATCAGCTGTGAGATTATTTCTAATAATTTCAGACAACTGCGCGATCTTTACCAGTTCTGATTGACGGATCAAGTTCTGATGGGTTTTGTCTTTTCGATCATCAGAATACTGCCTGATCTGTTCAGTAAGAATCTCTAAAGATTTAGCTTGAAGATACATTCTTCGAACTAAGCCAATACCAGTATGTTTTGAAATGTGGTTCATAATGTGATTGAGCTCTGCGCTGTACTGACCCTCGTGGTAAAACTTATATTTTGCCTCGGTATCCTGAAATAACTTTCGTAGAGAAGGACTGACTGTATTCAAGTCACACGCGATTTGAGATTCAAACTTTTTACGATCTATTTCAAGACTCCCTATCTCGGTTCGAACCCCACCTTTAAATTGTATTTGATGACCTGAAGTGCCTTTACTTGCCACTATCGCACTTTGAAACTGATCTAAGTCATGGGCGTCATCTGAGTCAAAAAAACAATGCCTCAAATATCCTTCCTTGCAGTAAAGGAATTTGGCCGGATGTACATCGCTTACATCAAACTTTATAACTACGTCCTCATGAAATGTACAGTTGTAATAGATCAACCCTATTCCCAAAGGGAAATTAATGCCGCCAATACTACCCGAACCGTGAGATTTTGGGATTTTTAAAAAATAAACCTCACAGTCTTCAGTCGCATTTACATTCAATTCGTTGGCAAGATCTTTAATAACATCCTTAAATGGCAAAGACTTGACATGCAGTGTAAACATAATCCGTGTGGTGAAAAAGAGTGACGAATTTAATTAAAGAATGATCCTTCAGACTTTTCGCGCCGTGATTAATTTGAGATAGTCCTCCATTTCATCAAAAGCTAAATCTATGCCTACTTTCATATCACACTTGTCGCTCAGACTTAATTCATCCCGCACCTTATCAAGAAATTTGCGTCTACTGGCCAAGTCATCGTGAACAGAGTTGAATACACGATTTATAGCTGTATCATAATTCGTTTTTTCCAGAAGAATATGAGCCAAACCATGAGAGTGAATTTGGAAGAGGTGAAACACAAACAGGTATCCCGACACAACTGAGTTTCTTGCACCTTGATTCAACCCCACGTTGGTATTTGATTCAGGAAGACTACCCAGAGCGATCAGTGCTCTAATCGTATCATACAATCGATTTGATGAGATCATAACCCACTCAGGTCTTTTTGCGCGAAGTTTTTCAACCGAACTGTAGACTTGGTGAACACGTTGTAAAACAGCGACAAGGACGCAGTGATCCACTTCACCTCCGCTCCTCAAATCTAATCTTAAGAAGTCTTCGATCAAAGTCTCTCGTTTCTCTGTTTCCGTTCGTAAGAATGAAATGATTTCGCCCATAAAGTATATTCGTCACGAATGGCCTTATTAGAAAATCGACAATTTGTGACGCTCCAATAGTTTAATTCGAGAAATTGATACACAAAAGTATCTTCACTCATGGGCATCCTCTGTTCAAAATGGCATAAATACTATCTCAATTGACACAATTAATTTGTTCAACACCAAGAGCGGTTGAACCGAAAAGAATTTAATCTCAACTCGAACCATATTGATCGCAATCTTCTTGTAAGGTGATCCTAAACTTTAGGCTTAGATTAAAGTTAATTTAATCTCAATAATTTTTCTTTCCTCAGAATTCACATCTTTATCGACTTGAAAAAAATTGGAATAATCGGCTCTGGAGTTGCAGGTCTGTCTGCAGCTATTCATTTACGAGCAGAAGGCCATGAGGTCACGGTATTCGAGACAAACAGCTATCCGGGAGGAAAGCTTACGGCATTTGAACAAGACGGATACCGGTTTGATTCAGGCCCGTCGCTTTTTACCATGCCCCAATTTCTGGATAAGATTTTTCAAGTAGCGGGGAAAAATCCAAGAGATTATTTCGATTACATCAAAGTAGATCCCGGATGCCACTACTTCTGGGAAGATGGGACTCGATTTGATGCGCCAAGTAATGCCGATCGTTTTGCCACACAGGCGGCAGAAACGTTCGGGGTGTCAAAAGAGAAAGTCAAAAAATACATTGAAGATTCATTTGAGCTATACGATATCACTGAAGATGTATTCCTAAAGAACTCCCTTCACAAAGCATCTACCTATTTAAAGCTTTCGACGGCTAAGTCGTTTGCTCAGCTGCACAAGGCTCATCTCTTTTCCACGATGAACGAGGTGAATGAAAAAAAACTGGACCATCCGAAGCTTATTCAGTTTTTTAATCGCTACGCCACCTACAACGGCTCAAACCCCTACAGCGCTCCCGGAACGCTCACAGTAGTTCCTACCCTTGAGTTTCGCTGGGGTACCTTTTTGCCGAAAGGCGGAATGCACGAAATCACGCAATCCTTACTTCGATTGGCAAAAGACATTGGAATCGAGTTTCGATTTGAAGAGAAGGTAGAACGAATCACTACATCTGAAAATGAAGCGAATGGCCTTATGACCTCCAAAGGAAAATACGCCTTCGACACTGTGGTGAGCAATATGGATGTTATTCCTACTTACAGTCGACTCTTGCCCGATCACAAGATTCCAGGAAGAGTTGAAAAACAAGAGCGCTCATCCTCAGCATTGATTTTCTATTGGGGAATTGAGAAGGAATTCGGGCAACTAGGGCTGCACAACATCTTTTGGAGTGAGGACTACAAGAAAGAGTTTTCCCTTCTTTTTGAGAAAAAGGAAATAATCGATGACCCCACGGTTTATGTGAATATCACTTCCAAATATGAAAAAAGTGACGCCCCTGAAGGATGCGAAAACTGGTTTGTGATGGTCAATGCGCCGCATGTGGCTGGACAAGATTGGGAAGAAATCGAAAGACTAACTCGGAAAAGTATCTTGACGAAACTATCTCGAATGCTTAATACCGATGTTGAACCACTTATTAAAACAGAACGAATATTAAATCCGCCAACGATTGAATCTCAAACGTCTAGTTATCTGGGATCACTTTACGGAACAAGTTCAAACGACAGAATGGCCGCCTTTTTACGTCATCCCAATTTCACCTCGAAGATTAAAAATCTCTACTTCTGCGGAGGGAGTGTGCATCCGGGTGGTGGGATTCCCTTATGTTTGCTGTCAGGAAAGATCGTTGGCGATCTAGCATCATGAACAAAAGCAGCACCTTAGAACAATTTAAGTCAAAGAAGGCGGGTATCGCCATTCTCATCGTCTTGCACATAGTTGGAGCGCTTGGTTTCTTGTCTCCCTTGTCGGATTGGTTCGTGTATTTAACACCGATGAATCTGATAATTACAGCAGGGATGCTTTGGATAGATACAAAACCAGGAGGAAAAAATGCCTTCTTGATTATTTTCATCATTTGGCTGCTCGGTTATGGCGTTGAAATCATCGGTGTTAAAACAGGGTTTCCGTTTGGCGACTATTCCTATTCGGAAGTGCTAGGTTGGAATTTTTTCGAAGTTCCTCCTCTGATTGGTATCAACTGGCTGATTATCATTTGGGGGGCTCATTCGATGGCCCGCACCTTTAATGTTCCCAAAAATTTCAGGTGGCTATTCTCTGCACTTCTCGCAGTAGGATTGGACTACGTCATTGAACCAGTAGCGATTCAATACGAATTTTGGTACTGGTCATCTGATTTACCCCCTTTGCAAAACTATGTGAGCTGGTTTGTGATGGCAGCCTTGATGGGTGTAATTTTTGAGAAATATCCCCTCGTTCAAAAACCGAGGCTGGGAGCTACGGCATTTGTCTGCCAATTGCTTTTCTTTGGTTTGCTTTACAGCCAAATAAGATAGCAAATGGAAAGGCGAATTTTACGTTTTATCGCAGTATTATGCTTACTGTTCATAATCGGGTGGCTCATTTTTGAGTCTACTACCGTGATTATTTACATTCTGTTATCACTGATTGTAGCACTGATCGGACGACCATTATTCAAGCTTCTCGAACGGATTCAGGTTAGAGGAAAACATCTTCCTGATGCTGTAAAAGCAGCACTCACACTTTTCGCCATATTCGGAATACTAGGTGGTCTCTTGTCCTTCTTCGTACCGATGATTTTTGTTGAGGCCCAGCTTCTGACTAAGATAGATCTGAATCAAGTAAAAGCTGCCTTAAGCCCGGGATTGGAATGGTTCAATCAAATGGTAGACCGAGTAAATCTCGATCAGGATGCAAAAGTCAGCGAACATGACATCATCCAACATCTTTTTGAAGGCCTCGAAATAAGTGCTTTACCAAACTTTTTGAATTCTCTGGTTGGTGCGCTGGGAAATTTACTGATCGCAGTTTTTTCAATTGCTTTTATGTCTTTCTTCTTTCTGAAAGACCGAAATATGCTAACTAAAGTAGCTATGGAACTTGTTCCAAAATCAAAAGAAGAAAGTGTAGAAAGCATATTCCGCAATACACGAAGCACGTTATCTCGCTATTTCTTGGGACTTTTGATTCAAGTAATCGCCATTTCCACCTGCATCTTCATAGGTCTACAAATCGTAGGAGTTGAAAACGCATTGCTAATTGCCGTGTTCACGGGAATAGTGAATCTTGTGCCTTACTTGGGGCCTTGGATAGGAGCATCATTCGGGATCTTCATTCTGGTCGCCAATAATATCGATGCAAGTTTTATTGACGTAATCCAACCAAAGATTATCGGACTATTAGTCGTTTTCGCTACCACTCAATTAATCGACAACTATATCTTTCAGCCGGCTATCTTCTCGAATAGCATCAACGCCAATCCTCTTGAAATTTTTGTTGTCATACTAATTGCAGGAAGTCTGGGCGGAGTTACCGGGATGATTGCGGCAATTCCTGTCTATTCGTTTATCAGAATAGTATTCAAAGAAATGAATAAAGAGTTCCGCTGGCTGCAGCGAATCAAAGAAAGATAGGAATCAAGCTCACTTACGATTTGTCATAAAACTCGGAAGCTCTTCACGTTTGAAGAGCTTCCGAGGCTATGAAACAGAAAAACTATCTTGGAAAACTTAGAGACTAAATTTAGAGTGAGACGATGAAAGAATGATAAGGAGGTAGTCCCTAAGCGTCTTTTCCAAGTATATCAAATATAGCAGATTCTTTTTGTTTTTGCAATTCAATCGACAATTAAATAAAAAGACCAGAAACGACAAGATATCACAACAAACTGTTTTTCATCTATTTAAAAAAAAATGTGAAAACACAGTTTAAACAATCTAACCCCTAGATTCTGCAATAAAAACAATACTAGTGAAGAGCCCTCACATTAAAAGGTTTGCTGCTTTTTTCTATATTCGGGCCCCGTACTCTGTAAGTTTCTTTTAATGCATAGGATTACCTGTCTATTTACTTTTTTCTTCCTCACTTTCAACATCTTCGGTCAAGATCCAATTACACTGGAAGATATTTGGAAATCCAGAGAATTCAGCCCTAGATATGTTTCGGGGGTTAGAAGTATGGACGATGGATTACACTACACCCGTTTGGTGAGCGATAAAGGGCGGCAAGTAGTAAAGTACTCATATGATACGGGAGAAGCAATTGACACTTTGGTATCATCTACCAATCTCCTTTATGACGGCAAACCCGTTCAGTTCTCATCATACAGTTTCAACAATGACGAGAGTAAATTACTTCTGGCTACCGACGAGGAGCGCATCTATCGCCATTCCACTCGGGCAAATTTCTTTATCTATACCATCGAATCAAAAGAGCTGCAGCCGATTACTGATTTCGAAAAAGGAAAGCAGCAACTTGCTTCCCTCTCCCCTGCTGAAAATAAGGTAGCCTTTGTCCGAGACAATAATCTCTTCATTTACAATCTTGAGACAGGAAAAGAAACTCAGGTAACCGAAGATGGCGAAGAAGATGAAATCATTAACGGGGCAGTAGATTGGGTTTACGAAGAAGAATTCAGTTTTCACCGTGGTTTTTATTGGTCACCAAATGGTGAGCAAATCGCATACTATAGATTTGACGAATCTGAAGTTCCCGAGTTCGAGATGGCGATCTATTCAGGTTTATATCCTGAAGAGTTTGAATTCAAATATCCCAAAGCGGGTGAAAAAAATTCGGAGGTGCGCATTTTCGCATACTCGCTCAAAGAGGGGGAGTCAAACGAAATTGACATCAATGCCAATTCTGAACAATACATCCCGAGAATCAAGTGGACTGAGAAAGAGAATCGATTGGCGATTATGCGTATGAATCGCCATCAAAGTGAATTGGATTTCTTAATTGCCAAAACAGATGAAAGCTTAAACGGCCTCATACCGACGGAGTCATTTTACCATGAGGAAAGCAATACTTACATAGAAATCAATGACAATCTCATCTTTACTGAAGACGGGAAGTATTTCTTCTGGAATAGCGAGAAAGATGGTTATAATCACATCTATCTCTACACCACTGAAGGAAAAGAGGTGGCCCAACTGACTAAGGGTCCGTGGGATGTTGTCCAGTTTTATGGAGTTGATCAACCCAATGGAAAGATCTTCTTCTCAGCTGCGGTTGAAGGGCCACTTGAAAGAGCTATCTACAGTGCTGATTTCAAAAAAGTGATCAAAACTTATAAGAAATCCCGGAAAGCAGTCGTTCCCGAGAAAGACAATCGGAAAGCCCTCAAAAAGCTGACTGATAATGCCAACATGAACGACGCGGCTTTTTCGTCCAGCTTCGATTATTTTATCAATTACGAATCAGGAGCTGAATTGCCGTATCAAATCGCTCTCTTCACCGATGAGGGAAAACACGTTCGAGATTTGGAGATGAATGATGAGCTGAAAGCGAGATTAGCCGAAAGAGAACTCAGCCCGAAGGAATTTGACATTTTCGAAAATGAAAGTGGTGAAGGGCTCAACTATTGGATGATTAAGCCACCTGATTTTGATGAGGCCAAAGAATATCCCGTGATGTTTATGGTCTATGGTGGTCCCGGTCGTAATACAGTAGAAAAAGCTTGGGGAGGAAGCAATTATTTCTGGCATCAAATGCTTGCACAACAAGGTATAATCGTAGTATCAGTCGACCCTCGAGGTACCATGTATCGCGGTAGAGATTTTAAACACAGCACCTACATGGAGTTGGGTAAGCTTGAGACGGAAGATATGATATCGGCGGCAAAATACTTTGGTTCAAAAGACTATGTAGATGCTAATCGAATAGGCATGATGGGCTGGAGCTACGGCGGATATATGAGCTCTTTAGCAATAACCAAAGGCCACGAGTATTTCAAATTGGCCATAGCAGTAGCCCCCGTAACCAATTGGCGCTTTTACGATACGGTTTACACCGAAAGATTTATGCGCACACCACAGGAAAATCCGTCAGGTTATGACGACAATTCTCCGATTAACTTCGTAGACTTGCTCGAAGGAGATTATCTGCTAGTTCACGGATCTGCTGACGATAATGTGCACTTGCAAAATACCATGGAAATGGTCGAAGCATTGGTGCAAGCCAATAAGCAATTCGACTTTTTTATTTACCCCGATAAAAACCACAGTATCTACGGCGGAAATACCCGCTACCACCTATACACCAAAATGACAAATTTCATTTTGGATAACCTGTAAGAAGCAAATGGACAACACAGTAATTAAGCGCGAAGAGCTTTGGGGACACCCAAAAGGACTTTACATTCTCTTCTTCACTGAAATGTGGGAAAGATTCTCCTACTACGGTATGAGGGCACTTCTGGTACTATACATGACAACCGAAACCATAGGTGATGATAGAGGTCCAGGCTTAGGCTGGACCAATCAAGAGGCACTGGCGCTATATGGTTGGTATACCATGCTCGTATACGTAATGTCCATACCTGGAGGTATGATTGCAGACAAATTACTCGGGCAAAAAAAGACTGTATTAATTGGTGCTATTGTGCTTTGTTTAGGGCATGGAGTCTTAGCGCTTCCAGATTTATGGGCCTATTACACAGGTCTGGCTCTTATCATTGCAGGCGTAGGAATGCTTAAACCAAATATTTCCACTATGGTCGGAGGACTCTATGCAGCAGGAGACATCCGCAGAGATAAAGGCTTTAGCATTTTCTATATTGGAATAAATCTAGGGTCATTACTCGCTACTATGACAATAGGTGGTGTGGTTGCAGCATTTGGATGGCATGCAGGATTTGGGCTTGCAGGTATCGTAATGGTCATTGGTTTGATATTTTATGTGTATGGACAAAAGTATCTTATTGGAGTTGGGGATTTAGACAAATCCGAAGCTTCAAGGGAACACGAAGTATCTTATGGACAGCTTTACGGAAATCTCTTAAAATCTCCTACACAATTGGTCATCACAGGTGTTCTTCTCGTTCTTTCGATTATCGGGTGGAATCAACTCGAATGGGGCTATGGATTATTGTTTATTTTCATTACAGCTATTACAGCATTGTTAATGATGATATACAGAGACTTAGAGTCTCAGATTTTTAAGGATCGATTTGTTGTTCTCTTACTGTCATTTATAATGGTAATCATTTTTTGGGGGGCATTCGAGCAGGCAGGCGGTTTGATGAACTTGTACACTGAAGCAAAAATTGATCGAGTTTTATTTGGCTGGGAAATTCCCACAGTTATGTTTCAAAGTCTCAACGCAGGTTTCATCATACTTTTTGCAACTGGAGTCGCAAGTTTTTGGGCCAAGCGTAAACTAAAAAACAAAGAATCTTCGTCCATTTTTAAAATGGCTATGGGTATAATTATCATGGGATTTGGATTCGTATTTATGGTTTTCGCAGCCATGGAGTTTGAGAAATCAGGATCATCAAGTATGATCTGGCTTGTTTTAGCTTACTTGTTCCATACGATTGGTGAGCTCTGCCTATCTCCTGTAGCACTGTCATTTATCACCAAATTGGCACCAGTCAAATATGCTTCTTTAATGATGGGTGTATATTTTGCTGCTACAGGATTAGGCAGTAAAGTTGCAGGTATCGTTGGAGAATCTGCGAGTGAATTTGGTGAATACACAATCTTTGTAGGAATTCTACTTTTTACCATCGTGATTGGAGCATTATTCATTCTACTTCTTAAACCTCTAAAAAGGCTGATACATGGAGCTGAAGATGAAGAAGCCCAAGATCCGCTTGAACAAGAGCCTTTTGAACTAGCAGATGAAAGAATAAACTAAAATCAACCTACCATGAGTATCGCCTTTTGGATTATGATCAGCGCTTGGGTCTTTGTTTTGATCTGGGTTCCTTTTATTATTCATACGAACCGAAAGCTTCATCCGAAAGCACTCTTCGTGCTGTTTTTCGCCGAAATGTGGGAGCGATTCTCCTACTACGGTATGAGAGCCTTGCTCACACTGTACATGGTAAAAGAGCTTTTTGATTATCTGGATCAAGGCCAAGCCGACAAAGAAGCCTTGGGAATCTACGGGTCCTACACAGCCATGGTATATCTCTTCCCCGTTATCGGGGGAATTATAGCCGACAAAATTCTGGGCTTTCGAAAGGCCATACTTTTTGGGGGTATCTTGATGATGGCAGGGCATTTTGCCTTGGCCTTAGAAGGGATGTTTTTCGGTGGCAACATGCAGCTGTTTTTTATGTCGCTGACCCTGATCATCATTGGTAACGGTTTTTTCAAACCCAATATTTCAAGTTTTCTCGGTAAGTTTTACGGCTTAAACGACAGCCGTAAGGACGGTGCATTCACCATATTCTACATGGGAGTGAATATCGGTGCCTTGCTCTCTATCGTGACCTGCAGCTACGTGGCTGATGAGATAGGCTGGCATTATGGCTTCGGGCTTGCCGGCTTGGGAATGCTTCTAGGCCTCTTAGTTTTTTGGTTCTTCGGGCCAATATCATTTGGCAATAAAGGCAGAAACCCAAGCTCTCACGACATTACTGAAGAAATTGATGAAGAAAAAGAAATTGCCCGGCTGAGGATGAGTCAAGACGACCGAAAACAGCTCGATGCTCAAGCACGTGAAGAAGAAAACTTTCAAGTTTACACCTCACCTAAACTCAAGCGAAACCAGATTCTTACGATCATAGGCACCATTGTTTTCGTCCCCATCTGTGCCCAGTTCTTGAACCTTAGTGATATCGTAACGGGAATATTGCTCACTCTGAGCATCGGCATATTGCTCGTCCTTCTTTTTATGTCTTTTAAGCAGGACACCCTCCCGGGGAAACAGCGCATTTGGGTAATCATGGTTCTGTTTGTCTTTCATGCGGTTTTCTGGGCTCTTTTCGAACAAGCCGGTGGATCCATTACCCTGTTCACTGAGCGAAATGTCTTGCGTGCGGGAATTCCTGCGCCGACTTTCCAGTTTTTCAACAGTCTTTTCATCATTCTCCTGGCGCCTTTATTTTCGTGGCTTTGGATCAAGATGAGAAATTCAGGAAAGGAACCCTCCACCCCCATGAAATTTGTTTTGGGCCTTTTCTTTCTAGCTCTGGGATTCGCCATCATCGTTTTGGGTGCCGAGTATTTTGCCATCGAGGGCATGGTTTCCATGGGCTTTTTGATAGCCATGTACTTCTTTCACACTACTGGTGAACTCTGCCTTTCTCCTGTAGGTCTTTCCATGATCACGAAACTTTCGCCTGCTAAAGCCGTCGGGTTTGTGATGGGGGCTTGGTTTTTGTCTATTTCCCTAGCCAATAAGATGGCAGGACTCATTGGTGAATTGACCGCAAAGAACGATACTGGCGAGACTGCCCTTCCTACAGAAACACTCGCCGTTTATTCTAATACTTACTTGGTTTGGGGCGTTTTGGTCGTTCTCGGATCAGCCCTCATTTTGTTATTGATGGTACCTAAACTACGTACCTGGATGCACGGCATCCATTAAGGCATTATATTTGATGGTTGAGGCATCGATTCTTTAAAGAAATTACCAATGAAAAAATTATTATTCCTTGCATTCCTGACACTTTCTGCCTCTTGGCTAGTTGCCCAGGAAGACAAACCCAAGATAGATTGGATCACTTGGCAGGAAGCCGAAAAACGAATGGCGGATGAACCCAGAAAAGTATTGGTCGACGTTTACACCAAATGGTGTGGTCCTTGTAAAATGATGAATAAAACTACGTTTCAAGATCCAACGGTAGTTGAATACGTCAATAAATATTATTACGCCATAAAGTTTGATGCTGAAGGCCCTGAAACGGTAGAATTCAAAGGCTCCGTTTTCAAAAACGAGGGATATGACCCCAACAAAACAGGCAGAAACAGCACCCATGATTTAACCCGTGCTATAGCTCCTGTGAATGGAAGAATTGCCTACCCGACAATCGTTTATATGAACGAGGATTTCCAAATCGTAACTCCTGTTCAGGGCTTCCAAAAAACGCCTCAAATAATGCCCATTCTCTCTTTTATCGCAGAAGAGGCGTACAAAAATCAAACATTCCAAGAGTACACTTCTTCCAACTAGAAAACATTACGAGTTAATCTGATTTAAATTTTCACCACAATAAGCGTAACTACGGGAACAATAGCTTCGTTACCACTGTTTTCACGTATATTTGAGAATCACATCCTAAACTATAAAGACAATACATAAAATGAGTGATACCGCGAAGATCATCGTTGATGATAAAACGTATGAACTACCTCTGATCAGGGGAACTGAGAATGAGGTAGCAATTGACATTTCTAAACTCCGAGCGCAGTCAGGAATCATTACGATCGATCCAGGATTTAAGAATACGGGGTCTACCCAATCTGCTATTACATACTTGGACGGAGAAAAAGGAGAATTGCGTTACCGCGGATACCCGATTGAACAGCTTGCCGAGAACTCTGATTTTCTGGAAGTAGCTTATTTGCTTTTACGAGGTGAACTTCCGACTGCGGAGCAAAAAGAAGAGTTCGTTGAAGAAGTAACGCATCACACCCTCATTCCTGAGGACATGAAGCACTTTTATGAAGCATTTCCAAGCCATTCTCATCCTATGGGAATCTTGTCTTCTATGGTTTCTTCACTAAGCACATTCTATCCTGATTCTCAGAACCCGAATCGTTCTAGAGAAGACGTGGATTTGACTATTATTCGGTTGATTGCCAAGCTACCCACACTGGCTGCACTGGCTTACAAGTCGAATATGAACCTACCATACATCTATCCTGATAATAGTTTAGACTATACTCAGAACTTCCTCAACATGATGTTCGCCGTTCCGTCTGAAAAATATGAGTTAGATCCGGTAGTGGTTGATGCCATGAATAAACTATTGATCTTACATGCTGATCACGAGCAGAACTGCAGTGCGAGCACAGTCAGAATTGTCGGTTCTTCTCAAGCGAGTTTGTACTCATCCATTTCTGCAGGTGTTTCTGCGCTATGGGGCCCGCTTCACGGTGGAGCTAACCAAGCTGTTATTGAAATGCTCGAGATGATCATGAAAGACGGAGGAGACGTTACTAAATGGATCAACAGGGCTAAAGACAAGGACGACGACTTCAGATTGATGGGATTTGGGCATCGCGTCTACAAGAATTTTGACCCTAGAGCTAAGATTATCAAAAAGGCCGCTGACGATGTTTTAGAGAAATTAGGGATTAACGATAAAGCCCTTGAAATAGCTAAGCATCTCGAAGAAGTAGCCCTAAAAGACGAATATTTCGTTAAGAGAGGTCTATATCCCAATGTAGATTTTTATTCAGGAATCATCTATAGAGCTATTGGAATTCCTACTGATATGTTCACCGTTCTTTTCGCTATTGGACGCCTTCCGGGGTGGATAGCACAATGGAGAGAAATGGTAGAGAACAAAGAGCCGATTGGACGACCGCGCCAGGTATATGTAGGTGCTACCAAACGAGACTATGTTCCAATCGATAAAAGATAGAAAGGCGTAAACCAATGGATTATAGAACCACTGAGAAATCGGTGGTTTTTCTTTTTGAGGTTTTTATTGCCCAATCGACGAGGTCAAAGTATATTTGAAGAACACCTACCAACATTATTCATCATGAAAAAGATACTCGTACCAACTGACTTTTCCGAAGGAGCATTTAACGCGTTGATTCACGCGATTCATGCTGCCGAATTATTAAATAATTCTCTGGAAATCATTCACGCATACAGCATGCCTGCTACTGGGTCAAATGTAATGGTGGATATCACCGATGTTCTGAAAAAGAACGCGGAAGAAGAAATGGAGATTTTACAGAAACGAGTTGAGGACTTGGAAATAGCCAAAAATATTGAAATCACATTTGATACGGCATACGGATCAGTAGTAGATGTGATTAATCGAAGAGCGAGTGAAGACAACGTCAGTGTAGTCTTAATGGGAACTCAGGGGGCAAGTGGTATCACTGAGAAATGGCTGGGGAGCAATACTGCAGCAGCAGCAAGAAACGTCAATGTACCTCTCCTCGCCATTCCGGCCGAACGTCCATACATGGAAATGGAGCGAATTCTTTTTTCAACGGACATGAAAGTAATGGAGGATGCCGGTTGTCTGGAGTTTGTTGCAAAACTTGCTAATGTGACCAAGTCTGAAGTAAAGTTCCTTCATGTTAGAAAGTCTGATGAGGAAGTTGACGAGGAAGGGTACAAGAAGCAAGTGGACTCATATTTTAACGATGTCAACCCGACTTTTTCTTTCGTCTACAATGAAAATATCGAAGCTGGAATTGAAGAGACAATAAAAAAAGAGAATCCTTCTTTACTGGTTGTCGTTCGTCATGATTACGGATTCTTTGAAAGCATTTGGCACAGTTCAGTGAGCAGGCATATCATCAATAATGCCTCTCTACCCATTTTGGTTTTAAACGACTAAGAAACTCGAAAACACATATTGACCCAAATAAAGAAAGGAGCCTGTCTGGGCTCCTTTCTTCGGTTAAACATTAAACAAACTAAACATTTAGGCTATTTGAATTTTGACTCGCGCATTTCGCAACAGAGGTAATTCAAAATTCAACTACAATAATACTTAAATTCAACCTAAAGATAAAGTGATATTGGTCACATTATTGGACCCAAAAAGGAGTCCTGAAAAGACATAACCACTCATCATGTAAAGGGCTGTATCACCCACCGGGTGTGGCAG
>CAZKXG010000060.1:15014-16946 GCA_964556465.1 uncultured Cryomorphaceae bacterium
CTCCTGAACCACAATCAGGCGTTCTAACCAACTGAACTACAACCACCGTATGTAATTGGGCGCAAAAATAACTAATTTCCGCTCTTGAGAAAAACTTCGGATCATTTTATTCTAAGGAAATCCCAATCCGCCGATAGTTCTGACCTCAGAAAGGAGAATTTTCTCTTTTGCCATGAGTTCGTAATACTTTACCCTTGACTCTATCAATTTCGTTTCCCGAGCATTGATCAAAAACAAGCTACTCTCCCCTATTCGGAATAGCTCTCGCTCTCCATTTAAGAGTATTTGAAACAACTCCACATTCTGCTCGAAAATATTGATCTGCTCGCGCAGATTGTCCAGTTTCACAAGGGTTGAAGCTAGTTTGGCATCAAGCTGAGCACGCCTATTCTCTACTTCACGCTCAACCATATCAATTTTCACTTTGGTCATTCCCAGCTTTCCTCGTGCCTCTCTTATAAAGATGGGGAACGATACTTTAGCGCCAAAATTGTAATTCTCTTGAAAGAAAGCATTGTCCTGAAAAAACTCATTTGGTGGCGCCGGAAGCACATTCTCTGTCAGGAAATTGTACTTTAATTCAACCTTGGGAAGGATGTATTGAGAAGCGAGCCTCCTGTCTATGTCCAAAGTTTGTCCTTTAAACAGAAGCTTAAGTAGTTCGGGGTGAGTGATATCAATTGAGATAGGAACGAAAATTTCATCAGAAGAAAAATCTCCGGCCCAAATAGGCTTTACAAATGGGGGCAACAAAACTGGATTCCCATCATCACTCCATATATACGCTGATGATAAGTTAATGGCCTCAACATAAAAATTTTGAGCTTCTCTCAAATTAAAAAGTCGAGACAGTACTTGAGTGTATGCTTCTACCGTATCAATAGCAGGAACAGCTCCAAGAAAGTAACTCTCTCGCACTCCAAGATATCGGATGTTTGCCAGGTCCAACGCTTCTTCGGCCACCGAAAGAGATTGCTGAGCGAATGACCAATTGAAATATGCCGCAGTCGCTTCAAAGTAAAGCTGATTAGAAATAAGCTGCCGTTGATTCTCTCCCGCCTCGATACCAATTTGCGCTTGGCGCAATGCCGCCCTTCTGTCGTCCATTAAAAGTCCAGAACCAAGTTGAGCTGAAATTCCTGCATTGATCAATCCATCTCGAGGCACAGTAGCTTCGGGGTTTAAAAATGCGCCTTGATTGTCTTCGTAACCCGCTTGGACTGATATACCAAACCAAGTAGGTATTTCGATCCCCGCTTGCAATGCATCGTAATACTCGGTTTGTTTGAAATCCTTCGTTCGGTAATTTCCATAAAGCAATGGATCAAACCCACCTCTTGACATCCGCAAATCCCTTCGGGCCAATTCTACTTCCAGATCGGCAATCTCAGCTACGGGATGATTCATTCGCACCCAATAGATGAACTCCTCGTAATCGAGAATAGAGTCTGTGAGCATCGCCAGCATCGTATCAGGAGGCTGAACGTATTCGTAGTCATCCATCTGCACTGTCAAACTATCGGGCACAGAGTTTTGTGTACGAGCCGCAAGTCCACAAAGCAATAAGAAAAAGAAAATTACTCTCCCCATTACTCTTTTTTTGCTTTTGCTTTCGGATCCTCCCCATTCATATTCATGTAATAATCAGGAGGAAAACCGTTGAGTTGTCGCCACAGTTCGTACCAGAGTGGAACGTCTTTAAAGAGTAGGATACCGTCTGCACCTGTTCCAACACGCAAATCCTCAGGCCAAGGAACTTCTTGCTCATCAGGAGTTACTAGAATTCGGTATTTCCCGTTGGGTGATATAAAGTTGTCAATGGCGAGAATTTCACCTCCGAAAGTCCCGTTGCTCAGTTGAGGCCACCCTGAAAAAACAATGGCCGGCCATCCGTCAAACATCAATCTCACATCATTTCCAATGTGCAAAAGC
>CAZKXG010000061.1:0-1112 GCA_964556465.1 uncultured Cryomorphaceae bacterium
TTTGCTCATGCACCTAGTAAGCTTCGAGCTACGACTTCAGCCCTGAAGGAACAATTTCCCCAAAGGGAACTGATTGCTTGTATGGAACTGCACACTTTCAGCAGTCTGAACAAAAAGTTTTTGCCTCAATATGCTGGTACAATGGCTAAGGCCAATCGCGCTTTGATCTACTTCAGCCCTGAAGTGGTTGAGCATAAGCGATTGGAATCTTTGAGCGAGGAAGACGTCATCACGGCTTTTGGGGGAACCAATATTGAAATATTTACAGACTCAAAGGCATTGCTTGCCGAACTTGAATCGATCAAGTGGAAAGACAAAAACCTTCTCATGATGAGTTCGGGAAATTTTGATGGAATCGATTTTCAAGGGGTAGCAAAGGAGCTTTTTACTTAATCACCAATCGTTTTATCACAGAGAGGAGAACAGAGTAGAAAACACCCATAACCATAAAAAACAAAACGGCCAGAATGGAGAAGTTCCTAAGAGAGAAAAATTGTTCTACGCCTCGTCGTAGATCTGCTTCATCCAAATCCGGATTGGCGTCAAACTCACGCGCCACTATCAGGTCTCGCATGTTTGGGAAATAGTTGGTATCTGCGAAAGCATAAAAGGCGTAGATGAATATGGCCATCGCTACCGCGAAAATCAAATTGATGCGAAGAGAATTGAGCGCATCATCTTTAAACGATTTCTTCTCAAGCCTAGGCCAAATGGCATAAATCGTCAATCCCGGAAAAGCTGCTAACAGAAGGAATAAGAAAATTTCTTCCTGATACGGGAAATCAGCGTTAATAAAAAAAAGAACGAGTCGCAGAGCCATAAAGCCCAATGCGACTCGTACAGAAATATTCACACTCGGATGAGTCATTATCCGTTCATTGAGATCAAAAATTCCTCATTAGAACGGGTTTGTTCTACACGTCCTTTGATGAACTCCATAGCTTCTACCGGATTCATATCTGCAATATGCTTGCGAAGAATCCAGATGCGTTGTAAGATATCTTTCGAAAGAAGTAGATCTTCCTTTCGAGTTCCGGAAGCCAATATGTCGATGGCCGGATAAACTCTTCGGTTCGAAATTTTTCTTTCAAGTTGAAGCTCCATGTTACCGG
>CAZKXG010000061.1:1122-3254 GCA_964556465.1 uncultured Cryomorphaceae bacterium
ATCCATTTTCGAACCGGTATCAGTCAATGCCGTAGCAAGTATGGATAGTGAACCTCCGTTTTCAATGTTTCGAGCAGCACCAAAAAAGCGCTTAGGTTTTTGCAATGCATTGGCATCAACCCCTCCTGAAAGTACTTTTCCTGATGCGGGTGAAACTGTATTATATGCTCTTGCCAATCGTGTAATTGAGTCAAGAAGGATACACACATCATGGCCGCATTCTACCATTCGTTTGGCCTTCTCCAGAACGATGTTGGCTATCTTAACATGTTGAGATGCCGGTTCATCAAAGGTTGATGCGACTACCTCAGCATTTACCGAGCGCTTCATGTCCGTTACTTCTTCCGGACGCTCATCGATAAGCAAAATTATCAAGTATACTTCGGGGTGATTGGCGGCAATGCCATTGGCAACATCCTTTAGTAAAGTTGTTTTCCCTGTTTTTGGTTGAGACACGATCAACCCACGCTGGCCTTTACCGATAGGAGCAAAAAGGTCCATGATGCGCGTGCTGACATTTTTATTGTCACCGGCCAAGTTGAATTTTTCCTGCGGAAAAAGAGGAGTGAGGTACTTAAAAGGAACACGATCTCTCACAAAATCGGGATCTCTACCGTTAATTTCATCAACCTGAATAAGAGGGAAATATTTCTCACCGTCCTTTGGTGGACGAACTTGACCAACTACGGTATCGCCCGTTTTGAGGCCGAATAATTTTATCTGAGACTGAGACACGTAAACGTCATCAGGCGAATTTAAGTAGTTATAATCGGAGGATCTTAAAAATCCATAGCCATCAGGCATCGCTTCGAGCACACCTTCAGTTTGAACGAGTCCATCAAAGTTGTAATAATCTTCTCGCTTCTGCTCTTGACGCGGCTGATTTCGTTGTGGTCTCGGATTGGGGCGGTGTGGTGGATTCTTGTCGTTTTCTCCGCGTGTGCGCTCGTTTCTATCAGAAGAACGTCTTCGATCATTCGATCCATTTCGATCGTCTTTTCTTTTCCGATCGCTGTTGTTACCTCTGTCACTAGGACCTTTTCGCTCCTCGTTGTCTTTGCGGTTATCCGAAGCGCTTTTTTCACTTGAATTATCTGATTTGGCATCATCGCCTTCAGACCTTCGTGTAGGAGCAGGTCTTGGTTTGCGCTCCGGTCTCGGTCTGCGCTCTTTCTTTTTTTCAGAATCGCTTCCTGAGAAAAGATCTTTGTTCTCTTTTGCTTTGTCTTCAGCAGGTTTTGACTCAGGAGCTTTTGCCTCCTTGGCGGTTACTTTCACCTCTCTCGGCTTGCGCGGAGGTCTGGATTCTTTCTTCTCTTCAGTCGCTGCTGCGGGCTGCTTCTTTGGAGGGTTGATTGCTTGCTCATCCAAAATTCGGTAGATGAGATCCTGCTTCTTGAGAGATTCTGTTCTTTTGACGTTCAGCTCTTTAGCAATAGCTCTGAGGTCGGCTACTTTTTTGCCGTTTAATTCAATGATGTCGTACATCGACTAAGAAATTATTTAAAGATGTTGTGTTCAAGTAATATTGAAGGTAGTGCGAGAGAAGAAATCTATCGGCTCACTGATGATGCAATGATACAACAATTCGTATCAAAGCCGGTCCGAAGCTAAAAAAAATATCACAATTAGAAGTTGAAAAGCCCGCCTATTTTATGTCATATATTTGCCTCGAAACTATTTCAAAGTATTCCATATGATTCAGCGCGCGCAGTCTATATATCTTTTCTTAGCCTCTATAGCTGGCTTACTCACCTTTTTTTTACCGTTTGCACATTACCTCCAAGGTGATGTGAAGCTGGCTGAGTACGCTGTTTTTGGCGTTTTCAATGTGCAAAGCGATTTGATGGAGATGTCGGGTCCCTTTCTTTTTCCTACTTGGATATTGAGTCTGTTCGTTACCATGCTTCCTGCAATATCGATCTTTATGTACAAAAACAGGCCTGCTCAATTAAGGGTGACACGTCTGGGCTTTCTGATGAATCTGGGTTTTATCGTTTACCTGTTTTTTGCCATTGATAGCATTCACAGCCAGTTATACGGAGATGAAGTATCCATTCTATATCACGCCGGGTTCTACTTGCCTGTAGTCGCCATCGCCTTCTTGTTTTTGGCTATTCGAGGAATCAAAA
>CAZKXG010000061.1:3301-15469 GCA_964556465.1 uncultured Cryomorphaceae bacterium
GGATAGAATTCGCTAAGAACCTCTTTTGCCTAGTTCAACTATTTCGGGATTCAAAATTTTTCCATGATCGATATTGAAGCGAATCATTGTGCGAATTTTGTGAAAGCCATGCTTCCCGGCAGCTCCGGGGTTGAGGTGGATCAAACCTGATTTCGGATCACGCTTGATCAATAGAATATGTGAGTGTCCACAAACGAAGATATTGGGATTGAACGCACTTATTTCTGCTTTTACCCTACTCGGGTATCTCCCTGGCCTTCCGGCAATATGCGTGATCAAGCAACGGGCTCCTTCTGTTTCAAAGGCATTGTTCAAGGGGTAAGTCCCTCTTAAAGTTGTGTCGTCAATATTACCGTAAACGGCTCGAACCTCAGACAACTGATGAAGTGGCTCCATTACTTCATGGGAGCCGATATCACCTGCATGCCAAATCTCATCACAGTCTTTTAAGTGATGTAAAATTCGATCGTCCATGTATCCGTGTGTATCTGATAGGAGTCCGATTCGTTTCATGTACTTTTGCGAAAAAATTGAATTGACACGTTACTTCTTAAAATTGGCTTACGACGGTACCAACTATTCCGGTTGGCAAATTCAGCCGAAAGTTACGACGGTTCAAGGAACCTTGGAAAATGCTCTGAGAATCTTGGTAAAAGACTTCAGAGCATTGATAGGTTGTGGACGAACGGATACAGGTGTTCATGCCTTTGAGTATTTCGCTCATTTTGATACGGAACTGCCTTTACACTCAGAGTTTCTTTACAAGATAAATGCGATTTTGCCTAGAGATATTGCTGTTTATGAATGCAAAAAGGTAGACGGTCAATTGCATGCTCGTTTCTCGGCAGACTACCGGGAATACAAATATTTCATGCACTTTAAGAAGATTCCTTTCAAGAACGCTTATTCAGTGTACCATGTAAAGGAACTGGATCCGATTTTACTCAATCGAGCTGCTAAATTATTACTTGGTGAACGCGATTTTACTAGCTTCAGCAAAAGCAATACGCAGGTAAAAACAAATATTTGTCATGTTAAGAAAGCGGAATGGGAACCAATTGATGATGGCCTTGTTCTTACCATCGGTGCCAATCGTTTTTTGAGAAATATGGTTAGAGCGATCGTAGGTACCTTACTCCCCATAGGAGAAGGGCTTGAAGCACCGGATAAAATTCTGGAAGTATTGGAAAAAAAAGATCGTTCTTCGGCTGGCAAATCAGCACATCCGCAAGGACTATTTCTAAATCATATAAACTACCCTGATTAAATGGCGCAAGTAACGGGCAAAGCGTTTGACACGAAATTATTTTCCAGAGTTATGGTTTACGCGAAGCCATACATGGGTGTGCTTTACCAGGCGCTTCTGCTGACAATTTTACTGGCCGTTGTAGGTGTTTTGCGTCCTTACCTTATTGGGAAAGCGGTTGATGAGTATGTTGTAGCCGGCGATTCAAATGGTCTGCTCGTGCTCACACTTATCATCGTAGGAGTGCTGTTTATTGAAGCGTTTATGCAATTCTACCAGACTTACTACAGCAACTGGTTGGGGCAATCGGTCACCATCGATCTTCGATCGAAGGTGTTCACCCATATCACTTCCTTTAAGCTGAAGTATTTTGACAAAACCGCTATCGGAACGTTGGTGACGAGATGTATCAGTGATATTGAAACCATTGCTCAGATCTTTTCGCAGGGACTGCTGTCAATTATGGGCGAGCTGCTTAAACTGATTGCAGTAATTGGTTTTATGTTTTTCGTTTCTTGGAAATTAACACTTTACAGCTTGGCACCCATTCCGTTTCTGATCGTTGCCATGATTGTATTCAAGAATGCCATCAAACGGGCTTTTCAGGAGGTGAGAACGCAAGTATCCAAGCTCAATGCCTTTGTGCAAGAGCATATTACGGGTATGGTGATCGTTCAGGTGTTCAATAGGGAAGATAGGGAAAAAGAAAAATTCAGGGCTATCAATGATGAGCATAAAAAAGCTCACATTAGAAGTGTTTGGGCTTATTCGGTCTTCTTTCCTGTAGTTGAAATTCTATCGGCCGTTTCTTTGGCATTCTTAGTTTGGTGGGGAGTTGGCGGAGTTTTGGAAGGTGAAGTCACCCAAGGAGACTTGGTCATGTTTATTCTTCTAATTTACATGCTGTTTCGGCCTATTCGCCAATTGGCAGATCGATTTAATGTTCTGCAAATGGGGATGGTGGGATCAGAACGAGTGTTTAAAGTTCTGGATACCAATGAAGAGATTCAGGATGAGGGCACCCTCGAGTCAGGAATTAAGGGCAATATTAAATTTGAGAATGTCTGGTTTGCTTACAACGATGATGAGTGGGTGCTAAAGGATATTTCCTTTGAAGCGAAAGAGGGGGAAACGGTAGCTTTCGTAGGTGCTACGGGAGCAGGAAAGTCTTCAATTGTAAATCTGGTAAATCGGTTTTATGAGTTTCAAAAAGGAGAGATTCGGATTGATGGAATTCCGATTCGCGATTTTAACCTGGATTACCTCCGAAATGAGATTGCAGTGGTTCTTCAAGATGTTTTCTTGTTTTCTACCTCCATCGCAGAGAACATTACGCTGCAAAATGACAGGATTAAAATTGAGGAGGTAAAGAAGGCAGCTGAAGCTGTTGGAGCCAGTCAGTTTATAGAAAGACTTCCTGGTGGATATGACTACGACGTAAAGGAAAGAGGCGGTATGCTTAGTGTTGGTCAGCGTCAGCTCATTAGCTTTATTCGCGCGTATGTTTACAATCCGAAAGTTTTAATCCTCGACGAGGCAACTTCATCTGTAGATACGGAGTCAGAGTTAATGATACAGCGTGCTATTGATAAGCTAACTGCAAATAGGACCAGTATCATTATTGCTCACCGGTTGAGCACCATTCAAAAAGCCGATAGAATTATCGTTTTAGAGAAAGGCGAAATCGTGGAGCAAGGAAATCATCAACAACTCTTGGAAGCCGATGGGCATTACAAGAGGCTATTTGATTTACAGTTTAAAGAAGAAACCTAAACCTTAAACACCACATTCGCCGTGAGAAGAATATTGAGCCTGTTGATCCTATGTTTTCTTTCCTATTCTCAAATTGCTTTATCTCAGCAACTATCTCAAACACCCCATTCTCATGAAAGTATAGCCTTTCGTCCAAACCAAGGACAGTTTGAAGGTGATTTCTCTCACGCAATTTACACACCGAGATATGCCGTATTCTTAAAGCCCGAAGGCTTTACAGTAGGAATGTCTCCTATTGAAGCCCTTAAGGCACATCATGATTCGGTCCATGCATACAGTGGTGAAACCCCTTCGGTACCACTATTTGGATTTTCTTGGAATTTTATTGGTCACAATATGGCTGCTGCAGCCAACGGAGAAGGGCAAACGGGACCACTTAGAAATTACTTTTTTGGATCACCTGATCAGTGGATATCTGGCTTAAAAGATGTGAAACAAGTACGCAAAACCGAAATTTACCCTGGTATTGATGTCCTGTACAAACTGCATCCAAGAAATCAATTGGAGTACGATTTTATTGTTGCACCTAATGCTGACCCATCACTCATAAAATGGGAATTATCAGGAGTTGAAGCGGAAATAAGAGGGGATGAGCTAGTCTTCGAAACACCTTATGGATTAGTAAAGGAAATCATCCCTGAGGCTTATCAAGTTATTTCGGGTAAGAAAATCCCTGTTGAAGTTTCATTTCAGAAATTGGATCGGGGTTTTGGGTTTTCCGTGGCAGAATATGACGAAAGTTTTACATTGGTTATCGACCCGCTATTGGTAGGAGCAACGCTCACCGGGTCAACAGGTGATAATAACTTTGGGCATGGCGCAGCTTATGATCTGGAAGGCAATATTTTCAGTTTTGGAATTGGTTTTGGCTCCGGCCTACCCACCTCAGATGGCGCCGTTCAAGAAAATTATGAAGGAAATGCAGGTGTCAATGCGGTAATTAATAAATTCACTCCTGACGCCACTGAACAACTCTATGCGACATATCTAGGAAAAAACGGTACTTATCCTCATTCGGCTTCGGCAAATCTTTCAGGTGAATTGGTGGTATTTGGATCTACGGATGATACCAGTTTCCCTACCACCGTTGGAGCATTTCAAGAGAATACCGGAGGTGGCACTGATATTTTCATTTCTCGACTTTCCAGTGATGGAACCGAATTACTAGGATCAACTTATCTCGGTGGTAGCGCTCAGGATGGTATAAACCCGATGGGGTTTGGGTATGATCAGTATAGGGGGGAAGTAAGCTTGGATATTGAAGGAAATATTTACGTGGCCTCTGCATCTCGGTCAGATGACTTCCCCACCACAGGTGGAGCTTATTCGGGAACCCTTAATGGTACCGCAGATGGTATTTGTGCAAAACTAAGCGCGGACTGTGCAGTGCTTTTTTGGAGCACATATATGGGAGGAAGCGGTGAGGATGCCGTTTTGAATATACGAATAGCGGAAAGCGGCAATATTGTTTACTCAGGCTCTACAAACAGCGATGATTTTCCTACAACTAGCGGTGTTTATCAAGAAACGTTGCAAGGTGCTTCAGATGCTATTCTCGGAACATTATCTTCAAATGGGTCAGTTTTGGAATACTCAACTTATGTAGGCACGAGTCAAGCGGATCAGGGATATTTCATGGACTTAGATAATGACGACAACGTCTGGATATATGGCACGACTCAGGGAGGTGCTGATTGGCCTGTTACAGATGGAGTCTTTTCGGTTGAGAACGGGTCACTTTATATTACAAAGTTCAATCCTGAATTAACGGAGGTACAGGTAAGTACAACTCTGGGAGCAGGGGGCTTCGGCGGTGGCGGAAATCCTGTGGCATTTTTGGTGGACCGATGTGATCGAGTTTATATCTCGGCTTTTAGCGCTGCAAGCGAATTGCCGCTTACCGATGATGCTCTTTTTACAACAGGTGGATTCTATCTTGCCGCATTTGTGGACGATCTTGATAGTCTTGCTTTTGGAACCTATTACACTGATAACCATGTTGATGGAGGAACCAGTAGATTTGATAAATCAGGGATTGTTTATCAGGGGGTTTGTTCAGGAACTTTTACTGAATTTAATACCAGTGACGGTGCCTATGCTGAGGATCAATTTACTGGGTGGGACATAGGAGTCTTTAAAATCGACTTTCAACTCAGTGGAGTCAATGCTGCCTTTAATGCGCCTTCTGAGTTAGATGGATGTGCTCCACATGAAATCTCTTTCTCGAATTTTTCAATAGGTGACACTTTTGAGTGGGACTTTGGAGATGGGACAGGTAGCACTGAGTTTGAGCCCGTACATATATTTGAAGAACCTGGAACTTACACCGTGTCGATGATTGCAAGTGACTCCTTGAGTTGTAACCTGGCCGATACGGTGAGCTTGAATATCGACATATTCGCTCCCGAAGACTTCCAACCAACATTCGATACATCCATCGATTGTGAAACAGGTGAGGTCACCATGTTTAACACTACGGGTGGAAATGATTTCCTCGATTTCTTCTGGATTATCAATGGAGATACGCTTTACACGTCTTACAATGCATCTCATCAATTTGCCAATCTAGACCTCAACAATACAGTTGCCCTGTATGCAGTCGATGAAGGATGTGAGCTTGACGAAACAGTTGTTCAGGAGATCACAAATTTGGCAGATGTCACCGCTGACATTGGAAACACTTTCGATACGGAATGCGGTCTTTCAATAGAGTTGTTAAATGCTTCTGCAAATGCCACTGAGTTTATATGGGCCTTTGGTGATGGAGAAACTTCTACCGTATTTAGTCCAACTCATGTTTATGATGATTATGGCACTTATACCATTACGTTGACTGCAATTAACCCTTCGACCTGCAATGGTCAGGATGAGGCTTCTATCACCATTGAATTTATTGAACCACCTGCCATAGATGGAACGATGACCCTAAACCAAACGGGTGTATGCGGTGAGTTAATTCTAGAAGGCGAGCTTGATAACACGGCTGGCATGGCTAGCTATACTTGGTTTGTTTCTGGCGAAGAGGCAGGTACTGAAACTTCTTTTGTATTTGACGCTGATTTCTCAGGGCTTTATACCGTTGAAGCAGAAATTATTCCCATAGGATGTAATAACCCTTTCACTATCAGTGATACCATTACGCTAGTGAGTGAATTACCGCTGGATTTTGGACCTGACAGAGATATTTGCCACAACGCAACATCTGTGACACTTGAGAACGAATACGACCTGCCTGATGCCTCATACTTATGGCAGCCTACAGGTGCTACATCTCCAGATCTTGTCGTAACTGAGCCTGGTATCTACGTCGTTCAAGTTGTGACGGGATTGTGCTCTGATTCAAGAAGCATTGAGATTGGACTAGGTGTTGAGGAAACCACCTCTTTTGAAACTGAAATATGTGAAGGTGTTGGAGAGAGAATTACTGTTTCTGTAAATCACCAAGAGTTCTTCTGGGAAAATGGTTTGACCGGAAATTCAATTGTAGTCACTCGAGGTGGAACATACAATTACATGTACATAGACAATGGAGGCTGCGAGCAAATAGGGCAGTACATCGTGGAAGGGCTGGAGCCTGAGCCCATTGTGTACATTCCGAATACATTCTCACCAAACGGAGATGGCATTAACGACCTCTTCAAGATTTCTACTTCGGATAGTGAATTGGACGATTACTTATTTTCAGTGTACAATCGCTGGGGAGAATTAATGTTTGAAACGACAGACCCAACACAAGGTTGGAACGGTGCTGCAAATGGATCTGACTATTTCGTACCTCCTGGAGTTTATCCATACTATGTGAAATACAGCGGAATCTGCCAAAGTGAAACCTTGGAAGAAAAGGGATTCGTTACGTTGATTCGTTAAGAAAACTTGGGAGAGAGGTACTCAGCCGTCAAAGAATCTTTTTGATTTGCCAAGTCTTCAGGCCTTCCGGCAAAAACCACTTGACCACCTGCTTCTCCTCCTTCTGGACCCATATCAATAATCCAATCAGCGCTCTTAAGCACATCTGTGTTATGTTCGATTACAAAAACGCTGTTTCCCCGGTGAATGAGCTCGTTGAAGCTGTCCAACAGCTTTGCCACATCATGAAAATGTAGCCCTGTGGTGGGCTCGTCGAAAATAAATAGGGTGTGTGGCTCTGAATCTCCTTTGGCTAAGAAGGCGGCCAATTTGGTTCGCTGAGCTTCACCACCACTCAGCGTGTTGGAAGATTGTCCCAATTGAACATAGCCCAACCCAACTTTTTCGAGTGGGATTAATTTGGAAACGATTTTTTTTGCCACAGCACTTTTAGTGTCCTCTTGAAAGAATTCGATGGACTCGGAAACGGTCATCGAAAGAATCTCTGCGATGTTTTTGTCTCTGTATTTTATTTCAAGCGTTTCGTCTTTAAAGCGAGTTCCATTGCAGCTTTCACAAGTCAGATAGATATCTGCCATAAACTGCATTTCAATTTTCACCACTCCTTCTCCCTCACAGGTTTCGCATCGACCGCCTTTTACATTAAAGCTAAATACACCCGGTTTGTAATTTCTAAGCTTCGCCAATTTTTGTGATGCATATAGCTGACGAATATCATCGAATGCTTTTATATATGTTACGGGATTAGACCGAGAGCTTTTACCAATGGGATTTTGATCGATGAACTCAATCGCTTTGATCATTTTTAAGTCTCCTTCCAAATCATCAAAGTCACCCATTTTCTGGCCATACTCACCGAGATGCTTCTGCAGAGCAGGGTAGAGGACCGAGTTGACAAGAGTAGACTTGCCACTGCCGCTCACGCCCGAGACGGCTACAAGACACTCAAGAGGAAACTGCACGTCGATATCCTTCAGGTTGTTTTGTCGAGCTCCTTTCACGGAAACGGAGTTTTTCCACTTCCTCGTTTTCTTTGGGAGGGCAATTTCTTTTCTCCCCGTCAGGTAATCTGCCGTTAAGGAGTTTTGTGCCATCAATAATTCCTCATGGTTTCCTTGAAAAACCAACTCTCCTCCGTGAGTTCCAGCCTCCGGACCCATGTCTACAATTTGATCGGCAGCCTTCATGATCTCTTCGTCGTGTTCCACAACGATTACCGTATTTCCAAGTCGCTGCAGCGAACGCAATACTTCAATCAATCGATTGGTGTCATGGGGATGTAGGCCGATACTCGGCTCGTCGAGAATGTACATGCTTCCTACCAAGCTGCTGCCCAAAGAAGTGGCCAATTTAATTCGTTGCGATTCTCCTCCCGATAAGGTATTTGACAGTCGATTTAATGTGAGGTATCCAAGACCTACATCGCAGAGGTACTGCAATCGATTGGTTACCTCCGTGAGTATGCGCTTAGCGATGTGCTGATCATTTTCCGAAAGTTCGAGCTCTCTCAAGGCTACGACACTTTTTCCTACTGGCATTGCTAAAATATCTACAATAGAGAGGTCGCTTATCTTTACGTAAGTGGCATCTTTTCTCAGTCTTGATCCTTTGCAATCTGGACATGTGGTCTTACCTCGATACCGACTGAGCATAACGCGGTACTGAATTTTATATGACTTGGATTCTAAGTATTTAAAGAACTCGTTGAGGCCTCCAAAATGTTTGTTTCCTGTCCATAGTAGTTCTATTTCCTTATCAGTGAGCTTATTGAAAGGTCGGTGAACCGGGAAATCAAATTTATCGGCGTTGTAGATCAACTGATGTTTCCACTCACTGAGTTTTTCGCCTCGCCAAGGCACTATAGCATCTTCGAATACACTTAGTGAACGATTTGGGACAACGGCATCAGGGTCAATTCCAATAACGCTTCCGAACCCTTCGCAAACTTTGCAGGCTCCCACGGGATTGTTAAAGCTAAAGAAGTGCTCAGATGGAATTTCAAAATTCATCCCATCCCGTTCGAATCTATTTGTAAAGGAGTGACTGCCCTTTTTGCCTCCATCCAAAATCTCCAGTTCACATTCTCCCTGACCTTCAAAGAAAGCGGTCTCAATAGAATCTGCTACTCGAGCGTCGTTTTCTTCATCGTCTGGTTTAAAGACTACACGATCAAGGACGATTAATACTTTTGAATTTTCTTTGGCCTCTGCCTCTTCCAGCCTTACCACAATATTATCTATTTTCACTCTGGCAAAGCCTTGTTGCTTCAGTATATCAAATTCCTGTTCCCAAGTTCTGCCTTTCTTTGGAAGTATGGGAGCCATTACCATGCACTTCGTCCCTTCTTCAAGAGAATGAAAGAAGTCCATGACATCACTTACCGTCTCCCGTTTCACTTCTTCGCCTGATATAGGACTGATGGTTTTACCGATTCGTGCAAATAGCAGTTTGAGATAGTCATAGATCTCCGTAGAGGTTCCTACCGTTGAGCGTGCATTGCGCGTAGTTACTTTCTGCTCAATGGCAATAGCAGGAGAAATCCCATCAATAGACTCAACCTCGGGCTTATCCATTTTGCCCATAAATTGTCTGGCATAAGATGATAGGCTTTCAACATATCGTCGTTGTCCTTCTGCATAAAGTGTATCAAAGGCCAGAGAAGACTTCCCTGAACCGGAGAGACCTGTAATTACAATGAATTTCCCTCTTGGTAAGGCGATGGTAACACCTTTAAGATTGTGAGTACGAGCTTTTTTAATGATAATGTGTGTCTTGGAATCGACGCGTTTAGCCGTTAGTATACTCATATAGGATCACAGGAGATTAACATTTTTTGGAGCGACAAATTTACCACATATTTGCCTGCAACGATGAATTAACATATCTTGGTCTCCAGTTGTTCGTATAAAAGTGCGGACATTTTTTTTGAAAACAATACAAAACTCTTTTAGCCTATAGCATACATCTACTCCTGAATTTTCAAATCACTACTACTAATTAAAAGGAGAAAGTATGCATTCTAACTCGGCTACGGACCAGGAATTGGTTCGATTATATCTAGAAGGAAACGAATCTGCATTTGAGGCTTTGTTGTCAAGACACAAAGATCGAATCTATACGCAGGTTTACATGTTGGTAAGAGACGAAGAGCTCGCAAACGACATTTTTCAAGAAACATTTGTAAAGGTAATTCGCACCCTGAAGCTTGGGCGATACAACGAAGAAGGAAAGTTTCTCCCTTGGGTCATGCGAATAGCTCATAACCTCTCAATTGATCACTTCAGAAGGTCAAAGAAAATGCCTTTTGTAAGAGAAAACGAAGATTATGATCCATTTGCGGCTATTCCTCGCGATGAGAAGAACGTGGAAGATCAATGGATTGATGATGTGATAAACGAAGATGTTCGAAAGCTGGTAGATGAGCTACCCGCAGAGCAGCGAGAAGTGGTGATGATGCGACACTACGGAGGCATGAGCTTCAAGGAAATTGCCGAAAGAAGCAACGTGAGCATCAACACCTCATTGGGAAGAATGCGCTATGCACTCATCAATATGAGAAAGATGATTGAGAAGCACGATATCAAGCTGACAAAATAATTTTCGATGGTTGGATAATAATCAGAGTTGGATGGTCGTTTTAGTTCTATAAAAACACAAAGCGCCTATGCCAAATTTTACTTCTGATTTTTTATTTGATTCAAACAAGCAAAAGGCAAGTCGCCGTTTTTCGTCTCATCGAGGCGAAGAGGTGAGAAGCCCTAAAAAGCAAACCATCGCAAATTTGATAGCTTTCTCCAAGGCTCTGGAGGTTAAAAACGGAAGGAGCGGCTCAGTAGAGATGGTGCTGAATTAAAATAAAAACACGATTTATCCATAAGCGACATACTTAAGTGTGTCGCTTTTTTTATTTTCGGTCCCTATGAATATGATCATTAAATTACTGCTGAATGCACTTTTGGTTTTTGCCCTTGCGTGGGCATTGCCAGGTGTTCAAGTAGACGACTTTTGGACAGCACTGGTTGTGGCCATTATCCTTGGGTTTCTCAATATTTTCGTCAAACCAATACTCGTTATCATTACGATACCTGTGACGATTTTCACATTGGGCTTGTTTCTTCTGGTAATTAATGCCTTAGTCATACAATTAGCCGCTTGGCTAGTGGATGATTTTTATGTCACCAACTTTTGGTGGGCATTGTTATTCAGTTTGATTTTGAGCGTTATGAATTCTGCTTTTGAGAAATCAGCAAGAGGTGAGAAAGACGAGTTTTAGTTTACCAGTACGTTTGCAGCCCAAGTAGCCATGAGCAAATCAGGTTTGGTTTTGGCCTTATAACCCATGCTTTGAGCATAACCTACAGCAGCTTGAAAAACTTTATTGGATGAAAACTCGGGGTCCGAGTTGAGGTCTAGATCAATCTGTTCAATTGGCATATCACATTCAAACTTTAAATAGCCCGCCACATCGATACTGCGTTGCAGCTCTCCCCAAAGTCTTGTCCACATATCTTTTACCAATGGAGTTGCTTCTCGATGATAGATAACGTGCGCTCCGTTGTTTTCAAAACGAAAAACTACAGTTGTAGCATACAAGGTCTTACTGGAGTAATTCTGACTATCACTTCCTACATATATTTTCACACCGGGATTCTTGCCAAGCATCTCCTGAGCGTAGCTGCCCAGCTCCACTTTGGTGTGACTTCCCATCTTTTTAAATGTTCGATCCATCGCTTTTTGCCTTCAAGTTACACTTGAAATCTTCAAATCAAGTTCAGTCAGTTAAACAATTATCCACAACGAGAGTTTTTCTATCAATCTCACAAAAAGAAATTATGCAAAAGCTCACCTTGATCCTAGCCCTGTTTTTAACATTAACTATTACTGCGCAAAACACTTCAAATATGACGATCTACGATTTTTCAGTACCAGCTCTTGAGGGCGGCACCATTGATTTTAATGATTACAAAGGCAAGAAAATTTTAATTGTTAATACTGCATCCGAATGCGGATATACACCTCAATACAAGCAGCTCGAAGAGTTGAACAAAGAAATGGGCGATAACGTAGTAATTATTGGTTTTCCAGCCAACAACTTCGGCGGGCAAGAGCCTGGATCAAATGAGCAAATCGCAGCTTTCTGCGAAAAGAATTATGGTGTATCTTTCCCCATGGCGGCTAAAGTCAGCGTGAAAGGTGCAGACCAGCATGAACTTTTTAAATGGCTTACTTCTGAAGAAAACGAAGATTTCATAGGTGACATCAACTGGAATTTTGAGAAGTTT
>CAZKXG010000061.1:15479-16870 GCA_964556465.1 uncultured Cryomorphaceae bacterium
TAACATTCGTGAAGAAGCTCCTTCTATAAAAGGATTTTGAGAAGTTTTTAATTGACGAAGAAGGCAATTTAGTTCATCGCTACCGATCGGGTGCTTCGCCCATGGATGAGGCTATTCTGAGTGCGCTGGAAGACTGATCCAAAATAGTATTTTTGAGCGCTAACAGGCGCTCATGAATTCCAGACTACTTCAAAGCGACAATTTCTACTACGGCTTATTTGTCGTGCTTCTTGTTCCTGCTTTGCTCATTAATCTTGGTGTTCATCACATCTTCATCCATACCGATGAGAGCCTTCGTGCACTTATTGCATTAGAGATGTTATTTAATGAAGAGTTCATTGCACCTACGGTCAATGGACTTTTTTATTACAATAAACCGCCACTTTACAACTGGGTTATAGCCGGATCTTTCCGGCTATTCGGTGAGCCGTCGTTATTTGCCTTGCGTTTTCCTGTTTCCGTTGCCATTTTCGTCTATGGTTTCTTAATTGTTAGGCTGATTGGCAACGCTACGAATAGGAGAGTGGGATGGTTGGTAGCTATTATGACCATTACCAGCGGACGTATTCTGTTTTATGATAGCTTTTTGGGTCTGATTGATATCGCATTCTCTGCGGTGATCTTCACAAACTTCATGCTCTTTTACCATTTAGGAAGGCAAAAAAGATATTTTGCTCTTTTTGCCGCGACTTACTTCCTGAGTGCTATAGCTTACTTGATGAAGGGGCTTCCGCCAATAGTCTTTCAAGGATTTACCATTATCGCTTTTGCTATTTACATTAAAGACTGGAAAATTCTTTTCCATCGTATGCATTTTCTAGGAGCTCTTTTCTTCATCATTCCTGTTGGACTCTACTACTTCGCTTATTTACAAGTTAATTCCCAATCTCTTCTTGATCTTTTTGAGACACTTTGGACTGAATCAAGCAAGAGAACTGTGACGGATCACAGCATTGTCGATACCTTAAAAGCTCTTTATGAGTTCCCATTGGAAAACCTGTATCATTTCGCGCCATGGACCATTTTTATCGTCTTTCTGTTTAGAAAAGATGCAGTTAAGGCGCTTTGGCGAGATCAATTCGGACGGTTTGTTATCTTGGTATTCGGCTTGAATATCATTGTGTATTGGACATCTCCAGGTGTTCATCCACGTTACCTCTTCATGTTCTTGCCGTTGCTTTTTGTTTTGCTTGTAAAAGCAGAAGAGGAGGCTACACAGCGATCTATCTCAGTTGTTCAATTGATTTTAATGGCCATAATGATTCTAGGTGCTCTTGCTCCCTGGTTTGCGATTGCTCAAATCAAAAAACTTGGTGTGGATGTCATAACCGTGTGAGGCTTTTGTAAAATACATTACAACATCTGTAGAATTTTTAAAGGTCATAAATAAA
>CAZKXG010000062.1:0-16824 GCA_964556465.1 uncultured Cryomorphaceae bacterium
CTGGGATTAATCGCCTTCAGCACGGTGGTAGATTTTGTGATTGGGCAGGCCATTTTCAAATCAGAGAAAAAATCTAAAAGGAAAATTCTTTTGGCAACGAGCCTTTTTGTAAACCTTGGGCTTTTGGCTTATTTCAAATACGCCAATTTCTTTATTGAAAGTTTTGCAGACTTCAGCCGAGGGGTGCTCGGATTAGAGCCAAATGTGTCAAGCCTTGCAATCATTCTCCCGGTTGGGATCAGTTTTTACACTTTTCAAACGCTTAGTTACACAATCGATATTTACCGAAAGCGACTCGAGCCCACCAACAATCTTGTTGAGTTCGCCGCTTTCGTTTCCTTCTTCCCGCAACTGGTAGCGGGGCCGATTGAGCGTGCGTCAAATCTGCTGCCGCAATTCAAAGAAAAAAAGAGTTTTCGCTATGAAGACGGCAGCGAAGGAATGCGCCTGATCGTTTGGGGACTTTTCAAAAAAACCGTCATTGCCGACAATTGCGCACCTTATGTCAATGAGATTTTCGCCGGCTATCAAGACGAGCCTGCTACCGTTTTATTTATGGGTGCCGTTCTTTTTGCGTTTCAGATCTACGGCGATTTCTCGGGTTATTCCGATATCGCCATCGGTACGGCGAGGCTTTTCGGCTTTCGCCTGATGACGAACTTCAACTACCCTTATTTCTCCAGAGATGTAGCGGAATTCTGGCGACGGTGGCACATTTCGCTGAGCACTTGGTTTCGAGATTACCTCTACATCCCACTTGGCGGAAGCCGAAAGAGCATAAAGAGAACCCTTCTGAATGTCTTCATCATTTTTGTGGTGAGTGGATTTTGGCATGGAGCCAATTGGACCTTTATCGTTTGGGGTGGACTTCACGCCCTATTCATTATGCCGGTCGTAGCCTTTGGTTTGAACCGAAAACACTTAACTGAAGAACGAAGGATAATTCCAAAAAGCGCTGAAATCGCTCAGATGGGACTCACCTTCTTCTTGGTTTGTCTGGCTTGGGTTTTCTTCCGAGCGCCATCAGTCAGTGTGGCTGCCGATTATCTCCTTGGAATGATTGATCGTCCTCATTTTCCTGCCAATTTCTATTTCTTTCCACCTTGGCTTTTGGGCTTAATCGGATTTATGGTATTCTCGGAGTGGTTTGGAAAAAACCACAGTCCTGAGCTTTGGATGGGAAAAATACCCAAATCGGGCAGGTATGCCTTTTACCTTCTTCTGTTTGGCCTTTGGTTTCTATTTGCTTCTTCCGAAAAACAAGAGTTTATCTACTTTCAGTTTTGAGAAGATTTTTGATCCATATCGCTATTTGGGGAGCCTTGCTAGCAGCTACATTTGGAGCCGTGATAGCCTACCATGCGGGACCGCGTACCGATTATTTCTACAATCGCTTTACGAAACCAAAAGCCAAAAACCTCATCTTGGGCTCTTCGCGAGCTGCTCAAGGAATCAATCCCGAAGAATTGGGTGAGGCAGGTACCGTCAAGTTTTTCAACTATTCATTTACCAATTACAATTCGCCATATGGTCAATGCTATTTTACTGCAGCGAAAAAAAAGTTTGTAGAGACGAGTAGTTCCGTCACCATTCTAGAAGTCAATCCCTTTACGTTAAGTAACTATCGGAAAAACATGGAGGGTGATCATGAGATTTTTGAGGAATGTGAAACCGCCCCTTCCAATATGTGGACAGTAGATTCTGATCCAAATTTCGAATACATCATTCGAAACTATTCCGATGACCTGCGCACCCTCACAGGCATCAAGCCTCGACCCTATGCCATCTGCTTACACGACGATGGATGGCTGGAAATAGAAATGCCTTTTGATACGGCATATTTCAGAAAAAATACGGAAGACAAAGTCAAAAACTACAATGAACTAGCACCAAGAATGAAGCCCTCCACCGAGCGATGGAAGGCTTTGGAAGAAATAGTTTCTTATTTCAAAAAGTTTGGTGACGTATACCTGGTGCGCGTCCCCGTTTCACCTGAAATGGAAATGATCGAAAAAAGATATTATCCTTCTTTTTATTCCGAGGTTAAGGCTTTCGCCAAAAACAATAGCGTTGAGTTTCTAGATTACTTTCACTTGAACGACTCGCTCTATTTCACGGATGGAAATCATCTCTATCGAGAGTCGGCTCAAATATTCTCCAAAATTCTCGGTGAAGACTTGAAGAAGAAAGCGAAAAACTAGTTTAATTTCTCGAGTAGAGAAACTATGTAATCCTCTTTTGAGGTAGCAGAACCTTCAACGAATTTTCCATCTTTAAAAATGGCGAAAAACGGGAGGTTATCAACGCCTGCAGCTTTTCGAGCTGCTTCATTCTGCTCGGCATTGGCTTCCAAAAAAGTGATCCCTGTAAATCGATCATCGTCAGAAAGCCTCCTATACTTTGGAGCAATCAGCTTGCATGATCCACACCAATCTGCATAATACTTTACAACTGCCTTATTGTTGCTTTCAATTATAGAGTTGAAGTCTTCTTGGGTGATATTTTGTACGCTCATATTAATCGTTTTTTTGTGCTGCGCAAAGATAAGTCAAGTGCTAACTATGAATATATTATTTTCATAGATATTTCTTATGAGGTCTTTTCCAAATCCTTTGCCCTGTCCCAATAAACATCCATTTCATCGAGGGTCATGTCGCCCATACTCCTCCCGTCTTTAGCCGATTCTACTTCCAGATATTGGAATCTGCTGATGAATTTCCTGTTGGCTCGCTCCAAGGCGTCGTCGGGATTTACATCCAAAAATCGTGCATAATTGATCAAGGAAAAAAGCACGTCTCCAAATTCACTTTCGATTCGATCGGTGTTCTGATCTACCTCTACTTTCAGCTCTTGAATTTCTTCCTGAACCTTTTCCCAAACCTGATCGGCATTGTCCCAGTCAAACCCGACGCCGCGCGCTTTATCTTGAATTCTGCCTGCTTTCACCAAGGAAGGAAGCGATTTTGGCACTCCTTCTAAAACCGATTTATTTCCCTCTTTCAACTTGAGTTTTTCCCAATTGGCTTTTACTTCTTCCTCGTCCTTTACCTCCACGTCGCCATAGATATGCGGATGGCGGTGGATGAGCTTTTCGCATACGCCGTTAAGCACATCCGCTACATCAAATGCTCCTTGTTCGCTTCCAATCTTGGAGTAAAAAACCATATGGAGCATTAAATCTCCCAATTCCTTTTTCACCTCCTCAAGATCGCCATCGATTATCGCATCCGACAACTCGTACATTTCCTCGATACTCAAGTGTCTTAAGGTTTCCATCGTCTGCTTTTTATCCCACGGACATTTCTCTCTCAGCTCGTCCATGATGGTCAGTAAACGCTCAAAAGCTTTCAATTTTTCTTCCATTCCGGCTATTTTAATGCAAAAGTAGGGATTTCATTATGGCAAATTTAGAGTGAGAAAACTTACTTGAAAGCTATTACATTTGGCGCAGTGACAAGACTCGCACTACTTTTTCTGTTGATTACATTCTCCGCGCAGGCCCAGCAAACTTCGTGGGATATTGAAGCTACTGCTCTCGCCGGTGTTTTATTGCCACATCACGAGGATATGCTCTACCTCAGAGATGGACACGTTCTCGGAGGAGAAATCAGCATGACCAAAAGCACGGATGGCAGCAAAGACTGGCACCATCGCTATTTTTTTCCACGATGGGGGTTTAGTGTAAACGCCTACGATCTCGGATCTCAATACATGGGAAATGGTTATGCAGGGAGGATTTTTTTCGATCTCCCCGTGACGGTAAAAAGAAATTTCTTCTTGAAATTATCTATTGGTGCAGGCTGGATCGAAAAGCCATTTGATGCCGATGAAAACACGCGAAATTCAGCAATAGGCTCTCACCTCAATGCGGCTCTCGGACTTGAGGCTCATTTCAACTTTAAGCTAGGCGAAAAATGGGCGTTCAGACCGGGCATTGGAATTCACCACTATTCGAACGGAGCATCGAAAATGCCCAACTCAGGGATAAATCTTGGTTTGATTCGGATGGCATTTATGTATCAGTTTGCACCCAAACCTTTACCTGAATTAAAAATAATAGAGTACACACCAACAAAAGCGAACATTATTATCGGAGTATCCGGAGGCTTCAAAGAAATCAAACCGATAGGCGGCAAGAAATACGGCGTCATCAATGTTTTCGGTATTTACCAAAAGCGGATTTCGGGGAAATCTTCGTTTGGGGGTGAGCTAGGGGTTAATTACAATGAGAGTCTGCAGTACGCCAATGATGATGCAGATCAAGAAAACCCTGATTCGAAGGATAATTTCAGGCCGTATATTGCGGGAATCTATCAACTTCATTTCGATCCGCTTTCAATTAGATTAAGTTTGGGTAGCTACATCGCTCCCCGATACACGGATGATGGACTCATATTTCTTCGTTATCACTTGGTTTACGACATTGATCGGGTACAATTCTTTGCCGGATTAAAATCGCATTACGCGAAAGCGGATAATATCGAACTAGGGCTAGCCTATCGACTGAAATGAAGAGAGTCATCATCATATCACTATTTTTAATTACCGCCGCTTGCGGCAAGGAAAACCGCTGGGATTGCTTTAAATCTTATGGAGATAAGACAACTGAGATCAGGACTCCCGGCGAGTTTGATTCAATTTTTCTAGAGAGCAATATTGATGTAGAGTATCTCTATTCAACCGATTTTCGGATTGAGGTGGTTTTTGGTGATAATATCATAGGACACATCAAAACTGATGTAGAAAATGGTGAGCTGAAAATTTCGAACGAGACGACTTGCAATTGGGTGAGAGATTTGAGCAAGCGTCCGCTTGTCAAAATCTACGCTCCGACCCTGTCGTATATGGAAAACAGGTGTTCGGGTGACATTACATTCATAGATACACTGCGCTCGGATGAATTCATTTATGACCAATGGGAGTGTAACGGTGTAGCAAATATCTTGGTAGACAATGATAGAACCGTTATTAAAATGCACGTGGGTTATTGCGATGTAACTATCAGCGGCCAGACCGATCAAGCCGAGTTTTACTCTGCCTCAGTGGGAAGACTGGGAGCACGAAATTTGATCAGCCCCATAACACTGAGCAATAATACATCTATTCAGGATATGGAGGTTTATGCGGCTGATTACCTCTACGCGGAGATCAACCTTAACGGTGACATCAGGTATGCCGGAGAGCCGGAAGAAATCGATGAAAACATCTCGGGTTCGGGAATCCTTTCACCACTCTGACTTCATAACTGCCACTTTTCAAACTCGGTTTTATATCTTTGCCGAAAGTTTATATCAATGATTAAGCTCGTATTTCTTACCGTAGGACTTTTGGCCTTAGCATTTGCAGGAATTGCTATCAAAATTTTGGTTAAAAAGGACGGACAATTTGCCGGGACTTGCGCGAGCAACAACCCTCTTGTGCAGCAGGAAGGCGCTTCATGCGGAGTATGTGGTGCGCGCCCCGAGGAGCAGTGCCGAAAAGACGATTAAAGATTTTCTACTACTTTTTTCAAGCCTTCGCTTGTAAAAGTTACTACCTCACCTTTTTCATCGTAAATCAAAAATACCTCGAGATTCATTTCGGGGTGTAAGTCCAAGAATTTTTTGGTTTCACCCACTCCCATTACCATAAATGCTGTCGCAAAGGCATCGGCATTCGTACAGTTTGAAGCCATTACAGTGGCGCTAAGTAAATTGTGGTTCACCGGCTCTCCTGTAGATGGGTCGATGGTATGAGAATACCGCCTTCCATCTTTTTCGTAGAACTTTCGATAGCTACCCGAAGTAGCTAAAGCCGCATCATTCAGCGTTACAATTGCCTCAAGCTGACGGTTTTCGGCTGTAGAACTTGGCTTATCCACTCCTATTCGCCAGTATTCTTTATTCTCGTTTTTTCCCGTTGCCTTCACCTCACCACCTATCTCGACCATATAATTCTCAATACCTCTAGTATTCAGGAAATCGCTAACAACATCAACGGAATAACCTTGAGCGATACCATTTACGTCCATTTGGTATCCGTGATCTTTTACAAAAACTATACTCTCAGAACTCTCATCAGCGATGATTTGAAAATCATAATTGATAAACCTCTCGAGCGAGTCTAGATTTGCTCCATCTTTCAGCTCCCCTCCTTCGGGACCAAAACCCCAAGCCCTGACTAAAGGCATAATCATGGGCTGAAAGGAACCTCTGGTCATATCGTGAATTTCTTTTCCTCTGAAGAAGACAGTGAGAAAATGATTGTCAAAAACCATTACCGAGTCGGTAGTATTAAATTCGGTCAATACAGATTCATCTACCCAGGCTGACAATGAAAGATCAATTTGATCCAATACAGAATCAATTTGCGATTTTTCAACCAGTGCTTCACCTGTATATTTAATGGAGTATGTGGTGCCTTGGGCTTCGCCTTGAATCAATTGGACATCAATACTTTTCGCTTCTTGAGTTTGTGAACTCTCACAAGAATAAAGCAGCACAATTGCTACTATCAGAAAAAGAGTGGAGTATTTCATTTGAATGTTGGCTCTCTAGTCCTCAACTAATACCTTAGAGGATTGTTAGAAGATCAAAGGTAAATCATATGTCAAAAAGCCGCGCTAAAACCTTGGCCGAATTAAAGGCCATGGGATACGAGCCCAAGAACATCAAGGACGAGATCAGAGAAAATCTGATTGAAAAACTAAAGACAGGAGAGCCCGTGTTTGAAGGAGTCCTTGGTTACGAAAAAACGGTTTTCCCCGAAGTCGAAAGGGCCATTCTATCTAGACATAACATCAACTTCCTTGGGCTTCGTGGTCAAGCCAAAACGCGCATGGCAAGACAATTGGTGCAACTTTTAGACGAGTACATTCCAATCGTTAAAGGCTCTGTTATTCACGATGATCCTTTGCGTCCCATTTCCAACTTTTCTAAAGATGTTATCGAGAAAGAAGGAGATGATACACTCATTGACTGGGTGCACCGCGACCAGCGCTACACCGAGAAATTGGCAACGCCGGATGTAACGGTGGCCGACCTCATCGGTGACGTTGATCCGATCAAAGCTGCCAATCTCAAATTGGATTATGCTGATGAGCGGGTGATTCATTTCGGATTAATCCCCAGATCACACCGCGGAATCTTTGTGATTAACGAACTACCTGATTTGCAACCCAGAATTCAAGTAGCCCTTTTCAATATTTTGCAAGAAGGTGATATTCAGATACGAGGATTCAAATTGAGGTTACCCTTGGACGTAATGTTCGTGTTTACGGCCAATCCCGAAGATTACACAAACCGCGGAGCTATTATCACTCCGCTGAAGGATAGAATTCAGAGCCAGATTCTGACCCATTATCCCAAGGATATTGAGATCTCGGCATCCATCACCAAGCAAGAGGCAAAGCTAACTGATGAGCAGAAGAAAACCGTCGAAATTCCTGACCTGGTTGCAAAAACCATAGAGCAGTTGGCCGTAGAAGCTAGGAATAGTGAATATGTTGATCAAAAAAGTGGTGTATCGGCGAGGCTCACGATTTCGGCTTACGAGAATATCGCGAGTGCCGTGGAAAGAAGGATATTAATTAATGGCGAGGCGAAGGGACGAGCGCGCATCGGTGACCTTTTGGGCATTCTGCCTTCCATCACCGGAAAGGTTGAATTGGTATACGAGGGAGAACAAGAAGGGGCGAAAAACGTGGCATTTAACCTGATGGGAAAAGCCATTCGCAGTCTTTTTGCGCAATATTTCCCTGACCCCGAGTTGGCCAAGCGCCGCAAAAACGAACCGAATCCATACGAGAAAGTAATTGCATGGTTTGGCAAGCACGACTTGGAGCTAGAGGCTGACTTTACCGAGAAGGAATACCGAGCTAAGCTGAAAGAAATTCCCGATTTGGATAAAATAACCGCCAAGTACAATCCGAATATTAACGAAGAAGATAAAATCCTACTCATGGAGTTTATCTTGCACGGACTAGCCGAATACTCTATGCTGAGCAAAAATGTATTGGAAGAAGGACTTTCCTTTTCAGACCTCTTTAGCAGTGTTTTCAGCATGGATGATTACGACGAGCAAGACAATATTTGATGAATCGTCGATTGATAGGGCTAGCTTGGGTCACACTTTTAGGGTTCCCACTTGCCGGATGGCTTTTGCTCTATTTTTTTCGCGATGAACCTTTGCAGATCATTCTCAGAAGTTCGTCGTCGATCCCATTGCAATTGGCTATTGGCCTCTTCTCGGGTACCCTTCTCGGTTTAGTCGCAAAGTGGCTTATCACAAGGTCTTTTCTAAATCAGGTCGGGATCAAGTACGGCCGCATTATCCAAAACTTTGGCATCTCAACCGCAGGTATTTGGTTCGTCTCGTTTTGTGCAGGATTTGGAGAGGAACTCCTTTTTAGAGGAGCCATCCAGCCATTAATCGGAATTTGGGTCACAGCCTTTGTTTTTGTTGGGATACATGGATACCTCGACCCGAGAGATTGGAAGATTTCCGCTTATGGATTGTTCATGACAGTGGCTATTGCAGCCCTCGGTTATCTGACGGAGTTCTTCGGGATATGGACTGCTGCCACTGCCCACATGATGATAGATGTAGTGCTGTTTTATTACCTTACTCGATTGAAAATTCAACCCGAGAATAATTTCCAAGTTGGTTCACATGTCAAATAATTTCACTCTTCTTCTGCTTTCATTTTTTCTGTTCGCCTCGTGCGATGCACAGGTCAACACTTCACCCGACGACCCTTATCAAGCTTCTCATCCGGAAGCTTTTGCCAAGTATTGGTATGCAGGCGAGGCAGAGTTGAACAGGTATGAGTTGGATCAAATGCGCTATGGCGAATTGAGAAAAGGAGAAGCGGTTATGATTTATGTTACCGAAGATTTCCTTCCCGATGATCAGGTCAAAAAAGAATTCGGTGATAAGCCCTCTACCAGCATTTTAAAGATCAATTTCCTAAAGAAGTTCGTAACGGGTATCTACGATTATTCGATAATGACGAGTGCTTTCACTCCGATAGAATTTAGAAAATTCCCTTCGACACTCAAAGTCACCTTTTCGTCGCAAGACTGGTGCGGTCAGGTATTCGGACAAATGAATCTGAAGGATCGAAAATTGAACTTTCAAACTCGCTCCTATTTTCAAGCAGAAGGAGACGAAGACTTGTTTTTTGATGCTACTTACGTAGAAGACGACATTTGGAACAGAATGCGATTGGAACCACAAACCTTGCCCTTAGGCAAAATTGAGATGGTTCCATCGATGGAATACATGCGGCTCAAGCACAAAGAAGTGAAGGCCTATCGCTGCGAGGCAAACTTATTCCTACAAGTAAATGACAACAAATCAGGAGAAGAATTTTATTCTTACCAATTGACCTATCCCGAACTGGACAGGAAGCTCATAGTAAATTGCGAAAGCCGCTTCCCTTTTAGGGTTCTGGGGTGGAAAGAAATATGGAATGCCTCATCGGGTAACCCACAAGTCACCGAAGCGAGACTCGCTGAAACGCTAAAAATGCCCTATTGGGAACTCAATTCTAACAATGAAAAAGCCCTAAGAGATTCCTTAGGGCTCGACTATCGAATAGATCGATAAACAAATTCATCTGAGGTTCCTTACCCAATTTCGAAGGACACGACCATATTTTCCCACATCATGGTTACCGTTCCATCTTCAGATACTTGGAACATCATTCTTTCCTGACTGTCCTTGTTCATCTTAGACTTAACGTTAAAACGGTGAACGTCTTTTGATTCATCATAGTTGTATGCGCCCCATTGATCCCATTCGCTGTTTATGATTATGGTCCATTCGTCTTTTCCGGGAATAGTAAATAGCGCATATTTGCCGGCAGGGATTAGCTTCCCACCAACCTTCATATCCTTTTCCAACATAATAGTAGTGGCCTCATTGGCTCCGGTTCTCCATATTTTCCCGTAAGGAACAAGCTCTCCCCAAATCACCCTCTCTTTTACAGCAGGTGATGAGTAGTCAATAGTTACTGTTCCCGATGCCAAAGTAGCTTCTGCCTTTTTCGGCGGGCTGGGCCTATCTGCTTTATCTTGAGCACTTAATGAAGTGCCTGCAAAAAGTAAGGCTAGAAATAGTAAGCTGATTGTTTGGATTCTTTTCATGATTTTCTGATTTAAATGATTTAGTCTGTGCTTATTTTATGTACGTCGTTATTGTCTTGTTCAATTATGTCTTTGACCTCTTCAATTCGCTTGGCAACGATGGCCATTTCACGATGGCCGTTTTTTATCAGCCAATTGAAAGAGGCTTCATTTCCGTCGCCCGTCATGGCGACATGACATAAAACGTCAAATTTATACTTCTTCAACCATTCGATGGCATCTTTCTTTCCTTCTGCGCCGGCTATAGTAGCCGCTAAGTGCGGATGCCCGTTTTCTAATAGCCATTTGAGCGCATCTTCCTTATTGTTCAGCGCAAAAACGAATACATTCAATTCAGGATATCCGTTGGTGGCGAGCCAATCCCTTATTTTTTTGTTGCCACCAATGGCCTCGGCCCAAGCAACCAGAATCTTCGCTGGATAAGATGTTTTCAATATCGACGTGATTTTGTCTATTTTTCGGCTCATCTAAAATTGTACCAAATGCAGTATTCGGAACCGATGTTTAAAGATAAGGTTTTAAAAGACAAAACAATTGTTATTACAGGGGGTGGAACAGGACTCGGAAGGAGCATGTCAACTTATTTTTCCCAACTTGGGGCCAACATAGTCATTACCAGCAGAAAGCTTGACGTTCTGGAAAAAACGGCTGAAGAAATATCAGCAGAAACGGGCGGCCGAGTGCTGCCGGTAGCTTGTGATGTCAGAAAAGAAAATGAAGTAAAAGGATTGCTTGAAGCTACGCTCAACGAGTTCGGAGCAGCTCACGGTCTTTTGAATAATGCTGCGGGAAATTTTATAAGCCCGACTGAAAGGCTAAGCCCTAAGGCATTTAGTGTTATCATCGATATTGTATTAAAGGGTACGATTAATTGCACGATGACATTCGGGAAGCATTGGATAGAACAGAAATCACCGGCCACAGTACTGAACATTGTTACAACTTACGCCTCAACAGGTTCGGGCTTCGTAGTTCCTTCTGCTTGCGCGAAAGCAGGTGTACTCGCAATGACCAGAAGCTTGGCTGTAGAATGGGCCAAATACAAGATTAGATTTAATGCAATTGCTCCGGGCCCGTTTCCGACAAAGGGCGCATGGGAGAGATTGGTCCCTGCCCCGTTGAAGGAAAAAATTGCCATGGAAAAACGTATTCCACTGAGGAGAATGGGTGAGCATCAAGAGCTTTCAAATCTAGCGGCTTACCTCATGAGTGATTTCGCAGCTTATATGAATGGTGAAGTTGTTACCATTGACGGAGGCGAATGGCTGCAAGGTGCGGGACAATTCAATCAACTAGAAGCTGTGCCAAACGAAATGTGGGATGCAATCGAGCAACACATTCGTTCTCAAAAGGGAAGCTAAGCGTAATATTTTTCCTCAAATAATGGTGTTATAGTGTCAAAATTGGTCGTAACCATATAGTCTGAAACGCAGTAAAAGGTCATGAATCCTGCAAATCTGATTCATGACAACAAGACTACTTTGGACATCCCTTTATTTATTGATATTAAGCGTTTTATCAGCACAAAACAGCGCTGAAAACCCACTATCTGCTATCGAAAATGAGCATGCTCATGAGCAGTGCGCTCATAGTAGCATCCATGAAAAACTCATGGATACCAATGACGTATATCGAGAGGAGCAACTGAATAGGGAGGCTTCACTGGAGCAACTTATTTCGGATACCAGAGCAGGTTTAGTTCCAAAATCGGATGAGATTCTTACCATTCCAGTTGTTGTGCATATCATACATGATGGAGACGCGCTTGGAACAGGTTCTAATATTTCTGATGAACAAATCTGGAGCGCTATTAATGGCCTTAATGAAGACTATCGCAAGATGGCGGGAACAAATGGCGACGGTGAAGGTGCAGATATAGGAGTTGAATTTTGTTTGGCTCAAAGAGACCCTGATGGAAATGCCCATTCCGGAATAATTCGAGTGAGCGGTTGCTCCGTAACCGATTATTGTTCTGAAGGAATCACAGCAGGGCAAGGTCAAGGAGCAAACGAGATGGATGTCAAAAACCTTTCGCGCTGGCCAAATCAAGATTACTACAATATCTGGGTAGTAACTGAAATCGAAAACAACAATGGAGGCTCAGGGATTCAAGGTTATGCCTATTTCCCAACAACTTCGCCTGTAGATGGCACTGTACTCTTGTACAATGCCTTCGGGACTACGGGAAACCTCAAATCTTACACAAATATGAACCGTACCCTAACTCACGAGCTAGGTCACGGTTTTGCGCTTTTCCACACTTTCCAAGGTGGTAGTTGCGATGAATCAAATTGCGATTTGCAAGGAGATAGAGTCTGTGACACCCCTCCTACCGTGCTGAACTCAAGCTGTTCCAATGCTGCTTGTAGTGGAAATCAACAAGTAGAAAATTATATGGATTATACCAGCCAGACATGTAAAGACATGTTTACGGAGGGTCAAAAGGAACGAATGAGGCTTTCGATCCAAAACTCCAGAGGAAACCTACTCAACTCGAACGGATGTGAACCGGTGGTCCCAATTGTGGCTGATGCAGCAATAACCGAAATTTCAGAGCCATCAGGAAGCTCATGCACTTCAATAATCCAACCTGTTGTTACACTTTCGAACTTAGGTTCTACAACACTTTCCAATGTTACTATAAGATACCGCACTGAAGGTCCATGGCAAAATTTTGCTTGGACAGGGCTCCTCGGGCCTGATCAAAGTACGGTGATTATCCTTCCCGAGTATGACGGTGGTTGGGGCTCTAAAACACTCGAAGTTCAAACACAAAATCCAAACGGAACGAGTGATAGTAATCCATCGAATAACGGAACAACTTCAGACTATTTAGCCATTGAATCCGCTAATACAGCAACGGTAAACATAACATTGGACGTACTCGGAGGCCAGACCACTTGGTTGATTCGAGATTTAAATGACAATATACTCGCCGAAGGCGGACCCTATGGAAACTTTCAAAGCGGTCAAGTGGAGACCGCTTCCGTCTGTCTTCTTGATGGTTGCTATGAATTTGTGATGATGGATGCAGTTGGTAACGGAATTTGCTGCTTTAATGGAAACGGATCATATGAGGTCGTTGATCAAGATGACAATGTACTTGCAAGTGGTGCCGAGTTTGAAGACGAAGAAATCACTGAATTTTGTTTTAGCTCACAAGGAAATGCACCAGTAGCATCTTTCAGCGCAATCAATACAAATCCTTGTGTTGGCGAATCAGTTTCATTTTCGAATGCATCATCGGGTATCATTGATAATCAGCAATGGCAGTTTTTTGGAGGGACTCCACTTACATCTACTCAAGCCAACCCCGGATCAATCACCTACAATACCCCAGGTATTTATGATGTGAGTCTAACCGTTTCAAATGCTTTTGGCGAAGACACCCAACTCAGACAAGATTATATTACAGTTTCAATTAACTCCACCTGGTATGCAGATGCTGACGGCGATGGACATGGTGATCCGAACAGTAGCATTCAGGCTTGCACACAACCGAATGGATACGTGAGTGAACCAGACGACTGCAATGATGGCAATGGGTCTACGTGGGACGATTGCTATGACTGCTTAGGAATGATGAATGGTACTGCAGTTTTGGACAATTGTGGTGACTGTGACTCAAATCCTAACAATGACTGCGTACAAGACTGCGCAGGTACATGGGGCGGAAATGCTACGGTAGATAATTGCGGGGTCTGTGATGCAAACCCTTCAAACGATTGCACGCAGGATTGTGCAGGTGTTTGGGGAGGAAGTGCCTATGAAGATAATTGTGGAACGTGTGATGCAAATCCTTCAAACGATTGCACGCAGGATTGTGCAGGTGTTTGGGGTGGAACTTCCTACTTTGATGAATGTGGCGTGTGTGATGACATTGCAGAAAACGACTGTATTCCCTGTGATGACTTGCTTATTGACTTGGTAAGTTCTACAAATCCATCGTGTTTTGGATCAGCCGATGGGTCTATCGAAATCAATTTGACCACAAATGGAGGTGCCTTCGAACTTCTCTGGAATAACGGGTCGACTGAAACAAGCATTTCTAACCTTGAGGCCGGAATCTATCAAGCGACTCTATTGCAAAATGATTGTTCAGCGTTCCTTGAAATCACCCTAGAGGATCCAGCGCCACTGAATATGAGCTTTACCGATATCGCACCCGATGATTGTGAAGCCGGAGGAACAGGCGCATGCACCATAGTCGTAGAAGGTGGACAAGCTCCTTATAGTCTCTTCTATGGTAACACTCAACTAAATCAAACTTCTTTCTCCAATCTATCAGGTGGTTTTTATGAGCTTTCAGCATTAGATGCAAACGGTTGCTCAACAAGCGGAGAAGTCTTCATTGAGACAGTTGGATGCGATACATTGATAACGTCAAAACTAAGAGATGACTTCTGTAACTCCACTGGATCAATAACTGCGGAAATCGTTGCAACAGCTGTTGGCGATGCAACAGGGTATGAGTGGGAATTCATTTCAGATCAGGCAGAACCAATTATCATTGCTACTGCGAGTAACTCAATTAATTTATTGAGCTTCCCGCAAGTACAACCTGAAGTTCAGTATACTGTCCGAGTCAGAGGAACAAATGATAACATTCCATCATTCTTTGGTGAAGAATGCACCTACGGCGCTTTGATAGACCGTCCCGATCTATTGGTGGAAAACTGTGAAAATACTGTAGTGGAATTTGGAGCAAATTTGAATTCTACCTTTTATGGGTATGCTGAAAACTATGAGTTTCGATTCGAAGACACAGAAACAAGTGAGCGGATATACATTTATTCCGAATTTGGACAAGTTAGCATTGCTGAAGATTCAGGATTGATTTCAGGAAAGGAATACCTGACTTCGATACGACTTAATTATAGTGGAATTTGGGGTAGCTACGGTGAAATATGTTTGATTACTATACCATCTTACGCCCAGTCGACATCACTAACAGAGGAGTTTTGCAATAACCTAGAATTAAATTTTGCAAACGTTCAATTGGAAGTGCAACCTATTCAAGGAGCGTCCGTATACCAAACCATCTTTGCTAATTCAGAAACAAACTTCAGAGATACCCTTGAACACGAAACTCATTTCATCACAGAAAGCCATCTCGAAAACCTTGATACCAAATTGGTCTATCAAACTACTTCGAGAGCGCTCATGTCAGGTGAATGGACTCCTTGGGGAACGCAATGTGAATTCGGCTTTGGCAACGACGTTTATGACCTCAACATCATGTTGTACCCAAATCCTTTAAAATCAGGTTCGGAATTGAGCATTGTTACAAAGGGAAATTGGAGAAGCCTGACCTTAACAGTCAGAGACATGACCGGGAGAACTTTAAAGAGAATAACCAGAGATTTTGAACATTTAGTACCGGGAGTAATAACCATTCCACAAAAAGCCAAAGGGATGTATATGATTACTGCTACGCATGCTAAACAGACAATATCAAAAAAGTTAATAGTGCAATAGACTCATTTAAAATATAGTTTAAGGGGAGAAGTCGCTGTTCGGTCATTTATGGTCGGCAGCGGCTTTGCCTTTTTAAGGCAATTCACTCACTCAGTGAGTTCTTGATTCATGAGTAGCCTTGCTTTTACTCCAAAATTTATTTCTCAAAAAAAAGCATCCCTCAAATTTTCTTCTCGTCTTTTTTGTGTTTCACCTCTATTATGTTGTAAATTGACGTATTAGTTTGAATTAACCATTCTGTAACCAAATTTTAAAAGATGAATAAGATGTCTACGCTTTGGCGTGCAACAGTTTATGTCTGTGCGCTTCTTTTAGGAATCAGCTCTGCCGGCTACTCGCAATGCGACCCTGGAGAGACTGCTTACGAAATTACACTAGCTTCCGGAGGAAGTTTTATTGGAGAAAGAAGTTGGGAGATCGTCCCAGCTGACGGAGGAGACCCGGTCATTTCAGTTGATTGCGGTGATTACGTCGACGGGACGTTTGACTTTTGCTTGACTCCCGGTGTTGAATATACATTCAATGCCTACGATGACTTCGGTGACGGCTGGAACTTCTTTCCTGAAACTGACATTGTTTGGACTATTGCCTACGACAATGGAGCTGTGGTAATTGAAGGAACCAATCCGAATGAATGTACTTCGGGTGATTTCACAACCGATTGTATTGGGCAGTGCCTGGAGTACAGCGAAAACTTTTTCGCAACTGACCCACCAAGTTGTACTGCTCCTGAATTCTCAATTGTTACCGAAAGAAGTTGTGAAGACTTCAATTTTGATGCAGTAGTTACTATTGACGTTGCAGCGTCTCCGGTAACAGCACCTTTATTGGTGGTAACTGCAGAAGTTGACGGTGTCTCTCTCGGGGGAGGATCAATTCCTAACTTAGTTGGTCAAACAGTTGAAATTAATGACCTCCCACTCGATGCTGATGTAGTTATTGAAGTGAATGTGTTGGGCTTGACTTGTCCACTTTCTGAGGTAGTGTCAATAACATCTATCGGATGTCCTGTTCCACTGACTTGTGGTGAAGGCTTGGAAGTCAACTATTGCTACACTGATTTAGACGAATCCGTATTCCTATATGAGAGTCCTAACGATGAGCCCGTAGTCTTATTTTTCCAAGACGGATTGATTGAATCATGCTGTGACGATATCTTCATTTACGATGGTGTGGACAATACGGGAGAATTACTTTTTGGTGGAAATAACAATGGTAA
>CAZKXG010000063.1:0-11643 GCA_964556465.1 uncultured Cryomorphaceae bacterium
ATTTACTTCTTTATTGCCGGGTTCGGCTTCTTTGAACATTTGAGCACCTCCTGCTCCGCAGCAAAGCCCTTTGCTTTTGCACCGCTTCATCTCAACCAATTCCGCATCTAGCTTCTCGAGCAATTGTCTCGGAGCTTCGTATTCTCCATTTCCTCTTCCGAGGTAACACGGATCGTGAAAAGTGATTTTTCTTCCTTTGAATGCTCCGCCACCTTCAATTTTCAATCGACCATCATTGATCAATGATTGGATGAATTGAGTATGGTGAACCACATCGTAATTCCCACCTAGATCGGGGTATTCGTTTTTCATGGTGTTGAAGCAATGGGGGCAACCCGTCACAATTTTCTTCACTTCGTAGCCATCCAAAACTTGAATGTTCATCATGGCTTGCATCTGGTAAAGAAATTCATTTCCAGCTCTTTTCGCTGGATCCCCAGTGCAGCCTTCTTCCGTTCCTAACACGGCAAACTTCACGCCTGCTTTGTCCAAAATCTTCACGATAGCCTTGGTGATTTTCTTCGCTCTATCGTCAAAGCTGCCCGCGCATCCTACCCAAAACAGAACTTCGGGGACTTCGTTTGCGGCAAGCATCTCTGCCATCGTTGGTACTTTTATCGCTTCACTCATAATCTTCTTTCTATAATTCTTCAGCCCATTTCAGTCGGTCGGCTTGGGGGAATGCCCAAGGTGCGCCGTTGTTCTCAACATTGGTAAACATACCGTTGAGTTCGGAAGGGCTTTTTGACTCCTCCATCACCAAATACCTTCTGAGGTCTACAATGATTTCGAGCGGGTTAATATTCACGGGGCACGCATCTACACAAGCATTGCAAGTGGTGCAGGCCCACAGTTCTTCTTCCAGGATGTAATCACCCAGCAATGACTTGCCGTCATCGTAGTCTTTTCCGTGCTTGTCAATGTTCTTCCCGACTTCTTCGAGTCGATCACGGGTATCCATCATGATCTTTCTCGGCGAAAGGAGTTTTCCCGTCATATTTGCCGGACAAGAACTGGTGCATCGTCCACACTCCGTGCATGAATAGGCATCCATCAGGTTTTTCCAATGCAAGTCCTGTACATCCTTGGCTCCAAATTTTTCGGGAACGGCGTCAGGGTCTGCAGGGGGTGGAGTGGCATAAGGATCGGCTGTCGGATCCATCATCAACTTGACTTCGTCCGTCACTCGATCCATATTGGAAAATTTCCCTTCAGGAGTCAGCTTGGCATAGAACACATTTGGGAAAGCCAAAATGATGTGAAAATGCTTCGAAATGGGGAGGTAATTCAGGAACAATAGAATTCCGATGATGTGAAACCACCAGGCCCCGCGCTCATACATGATTAGTCCTTCGGTCGACATTCCATCAAACAAAGGTGCTAAGAGGCTACTAACAGGATATGCGCCAGCTACGATGTAGTGATCAGCTCCTCTTTCTTGGAGCAAATAGTCCGTAGCGTTCATACTTAAGAAGGCGAACATCAAAAGAATTTCCACTACCAAAATAATGTTGGCATCATTCTTTGGCCAGCTGGTCAATTCACGCGCCTTGAAGCGTTTTATGGTACCCGCATTTCTGCGAATCAAGAAAACAACACAGGCAAATAGAACCAAGAATGCCAGGATTTCGAAGCTACCAATCAGGAAATCATAAAATCCACCCAGAAAGGCAAAGATGCGATGGGTTCCGAAAACTCCGTCGATTACAATTTCGAGAACTTCAATATTGATAATGACGAAACCGACATATATGAGAATATGCATGAAACCGGCTAACGGTCGCGTCACCATTTTGGATTGCCCTAGAGCTACTCTTGTCATCATGGCCCAGCGTTCTGATTTTCGATCGGTACGATCTATATCGCGGCCAAGGAGTATGTTTCTTCGAATCTTACTTACTTGAAATGCAAATGCTCCACCTGCGGCAATTAAAACCACCAAAAAGACAATATTACCTATTCCCATTTTCTCTATTATTTGTCACCGGTGTCGCCATTCTCTGAATTAACATATTCCTTCAACTCTTCCAATTCGGATCGTGAAAGTTCGACACTCTTTGTATTCTTCCTACCAAAAACAGAAAACTGCACGTATCTGTTCGGATTAACTCTAAGATCTTCTACTAAAAGGTCTAGATTGTTACTAGCCGATTCCAGTTTTTTGTACAAATCAGGATTGTTGATCAGCATTCCAAGACTTCCTTCGCCGTTGTTGATCTTCTCTGTGATCTGCTGAACTTCTACCAAAGCAGCATTTGCATTTAATACCGTTGTTGCAATATCTGCTTTTGCCAGCGTATCGCTGATTTGGGAGAAGTTTTTGATGATGTTGTCAAGTTCTTCTGTATTTGCACTTAGCGTTGAAGACAGGTTATCGATGTTAGTGAAGATCGAATTGATCTTAATGCGCTGTTCTGCTACCAAAGTATCTACACGAAACGAAGTCCGCTCCAAACTGGCAATGGCATTGTTAATTCCTTTGAAGCTTTCAATCAAATTCTGCTGACTTTCGGCGTTCAGGATCACTTCAATTACACGAATCACCGAATCTACAGAGGAGATTAAACTTTCTGCTTTCATCTTGATTGGCTTCAGTTGAGCATTCACTTCGTCAACTAAATCTCCTTCCACTTCGGGTGAAAGTGTATCACCTGATACAGCGAGGACTGAGCTATCACCTAGTAAAAAATGAACCTGCATCGATCCGAGCAGATCGCCGCTTTTTAGCAAGGCTTTGGTGTCTTTTGGAATAGAAATCTCCTTATCCACCATCATGGTGACAAGCAGTCTTCCTGACCCGTCATTCAAAATTTTTATGTCGCGAACTTGGCCAATTTTATAGCCATTAATCATAATCGGGTTAGACTCCTCCAGCCCGTTAATTCGTTCATAAACCCCGTAGTAAACAGTCGGTTGGCTGAAAATATTTATTCCTTTTAGGTAATTCAACCCAACAACGAGAAGCCCTATTGCCACAATTACTACAAGACCTATGGTTATTTCCTTTTTTCTTTTCACGGGAGCAAATTTAGGGTTTACCGGTCAGCTCTATGGCCTTATCCAACGGCATTCGCTCACCGTTTTCATCAAATGCGACGATGAATTCCCCTTTGTAACCTGTTTTTCTTACATCCTTTTGTAGCTCTTTTGCAGAGTTGTAGGTAGATGCAGCCCCATAAAGGTATTTGTACAAATCTTTGTCTCGATACATTTCAACGTTCTTAAGCCCGTTAAATGCTGCATCAGTGATTTCCATTGGTGAGGATGAACTGGACAATTGAACTTTGAAAGTCACCTTTGTTTCTTCTGAAGGAATGGGTTGCGTTTCGTCCATTCTTTCTGCCACAGGTTGTTCAGGCTCTTCGCCAACTGCTGCTTCGATAGCTTCCAGGTCAACTTTGTACTTTTTAAATGCGCGGTAGATCGCAGATGCAGTATAGGTCTGACCGTCTTCACTATTCAAAAAGTCTTCTTCTTCTTTATTCGTTAAGAAACCCAATTCGACCAAAACGCTAGGCATGGTCGTAAACGAGATTACCCAAAATGGTGCCTGTTTGACACCGCGATCGGTTCTGCCTACCCGAGTTCTCATTTGATCTTGAACGTGTTTCGCAAATCGCAGTGACTGATGAATGTGCGTGTTTTGGCGTAAGCTCAATTCGATTAATCCTTCAGGTGAATTTGGATCGACGTCTCCATAGTTATCCTCGCGATCCTCTTCCAATAGTATCGCGGCGTTTTCTTTTTGAGCCATCCTCAGGTTGGCATCTGTTTTTGCAGGTCCCATCACATAAGACCCGCATCCTTTTGCACTCTCTCGTGTAAAGGCGTCACAGTGAATAGAGATGAAAATATCTGCTCCTTTGGAATTGGCAAATTTTGTTCTTTCGTGAAGTGGGACAAAAGTGTCGTCATCGCGAGTATACAGCACTTCCACATCGGGAAAGGCCTCTTCAATATATTTTCCTACCAGCTTAGAGACGTTTAGTGCAATCGTTTTTTCGGTAACCTTGTAACGGCCGGTACCTAAATTTCCCGGGTCTTTTCCACCGTGTCCCGCGTCTATTACAACTCTTGTTACCGCGGGTGTAGCGGCGGACTTTGGCATGGTAGATGCTAAAAAGAGCGTTCCCGCTGAGAGCGCAATTCCAACCAAGAATAAAAGCTTCTTGGGCGACCAGCGTGATAATTGATTTTTTACGTCCATTTTTGCGGCAGCAATTCGGTAGTTTTGGTAGTTAGAAAACCATCAATAAATAAAATTAGGAATATTCCTTCCCTCATCCTTCGGGCAAAGTTAGTTTTTATCCTTGTAGGGCTGTTCATTATGGCGGCTTCAAAGGTTATGTCACAAACTGACTCTCTCGCTCTAAATCCTACCGACACCTTGTCGGTCGATTCGGCGATGGTTGAAGCAGCACCCAAAAACCAGTCCGACTCTTTTCTTGAGGCTCCTGTCAATTACTCAGCAAGGGACACGATTATAAACGATATCGTAAATGGAAAAGTGTACCTGTTTGGTGAGGCGGAAATTACCTATCAAGATATCAAACTACAGGCAGACAGGATTATCTACGATTTTGCAAAGTATACCGTTCATGCCGAAGGAATTCAGGATACGGCCGGCGTATGGATTGGAAAACCTGTATTTGAGCAAGGTGATTCAAAGTTTGAAGCCTTCAATATGGATTACAATTTCAAGTCAAAGAAGGCATATGTTCGCCAGGTGCAGACCGATGTGATCGAAGGAACTCTTACGGGTGACCGAGTGAAAACTACGGATAACAATAATGTGATATACGTGCGTAAAGGCGAGTACTGCCCTTGCGAAGATCCGAATGCGAAGACTAGATTCAAGATCGGTCGGCTGAAGGTTATTAAGGATAAGCAGATTGTAACAGGTCCGGGGTATTTGGCTTTAGGCAAAATCCCGACTCCATTGGTTTTTCCCTTTGGTTTTTTCCCAAATGCAGAAAAGAAGCAAGCAGGCCTCATCATGCCGAGCTATGGAAATGCCAATGAACTTGGCTATTTTCTGAACGATTTAGGTTTCTACATGCCGATTAGCGATCAAGTTGATACCAAGATTTTAGCAGATATTTATTCGCGCGGAAGCTTCGGATTAGAGAATATTACGCGCTACAAGAAGCTTTATAAGTACGATGGTAATCTTGGCGTAGAGTACAACATTCAAAAACGAGGAGATCGAGACTTGAATAACTATTCCGAAGCAAGAACCTTTTTTGTAAACTGGCGACACTCCCAAGATAGAAAGGCTCACCCATATGCAAATTTTTCGGCTGATGTTAATGCAGGAAGCTCCCAGAACTTCACCAACAACCTGAATTCTTCGCAAAACGATTACCTCACCAATACCTTCCGATCAAATATTCGCTATTCGCGTTCATTTTACAATTCGCCGTGGAGCTTCAATGCCAATGCAGGTCACGATCAGAATTCACAAACGGGAGTCTACAATTTTACCCTGCCCACGCTGAATGTCAATAAGGCGCGAACTTTTCCGCTGAAAGATCTATTCAACGATGGTCCTAAGGACAAATTCTATGAGAAAATCGGTTGGGTTTGGAGTTCATCTTTTCAGAATACCTTAAGCGCAACTGAAAGTGAATTGGCTCTAAACAATTGGAGCCAATTGAGTAAGAATTTTCGAAATGGAATCAGACACACTACCAGCCTGAGTACTTCATTGAAGGCGGGAGCGCTTAGTATTAACCCCAGCTTCAATTACAACGAACGATGGTACTTCAAAACCTTCGGGAGAACCTTTAATCCTGAAACAGACGAATTTGAGACGGATACTATTCAAGGATTTGATCGAAACAATGATTGGTCCTTTTCTACCTCAGTGACTACCAAACTCTACGGTATGTACAGCTTTAAAGGCAAAAACCTTAAGGCGATCAGGCATACCTTAACTCCAACGGTAAGCTATAACTATAGGCCCGATTTTGATCCAAACGTTTACGGTTTCTTCGGCACTGACGGTGCATTAACTTCATACAATCCGTATCAAGGGACGGTTTATGGAGGTCCGCCTTCAGGAAATAGTCAGACCATTTCATTCTCTTTTGTAAACAATGTAGAGGGAAAGTTTTTGAGTAGGAGAGATACCACTTCGAAATTCAAGAAAGTGGCTTTTCTCGAGAACTTGACTTTTTCAGGAAATTACAATTTCGTGGCAGATAGCAATCAACTGAGCAATATCAGTATCAGTGGCTTCAACTCAATTGGTAAGTATGCTGATTTGAGATTTTCAGGTGTTTTTGATCCTTATGTCTATGCTATAAGTGAGGCTGAAAGACCAGTGAGGACGGCAGAGTATTTAGTGGGCAACAGCAACACTTTAGCGCAATTTCAATCGGGTAATATTGCTGTAAATGTGCGGGGGCTCGGGAGTACGGCATTTCAGCGGCAAGAGCCACAAGAAGTCATTGAGTCTGAAGATGCAGAGCAGGAAGTAGGAGGGGACTCTGACTCTTTTTTAAGTGGATTTAAAGTGCCTTGGAATATTAGTTTTCAATACACGTTGAACGTGAGGCGAAATCGGTTTGTAGAGGCAGCCGGCGAAGACCTTCCCTTAGTACTTATGGATACCTTGGCTTACACTCAGTCTCTTCAAGCGACGGGAGATTTTACCCTCTTCGATATTGTTAGGGTTGGTGTAAACTCGGGATACGATTTTACCAATAAAGAACTTACACCCACAACAGTTACGGTAAGAGTTGATCTCAATTGCTGGGAACTTAATGCGCGGATTATTCCATTTGGATTTCGCAGAAGCTACAGCATAGGCTTAAACATAAAGTCATCCATGTTGCGTGATTTGAAACTCGAGCAGAATCGCACCATCGGAAACAACGAAAGCTTTTTCTTATGATAAATAAACTCAAAATTGCTGTAATTTATGGCTCCTATCGTTCAGATCGCATGGGAATCAGAGCTGCCAATTTCTGTATTGATCAACTCAAAGAAAAATGTGAAACCATATTTCTAGACGCTAAAGAAATAGATCTTCCTATCTTGGATAGGATGTACAAGGAATATGGTGATGGCGAAGCTCCGGAAAATTTGCAGAAAGCTTCTGAGGCGCTTCATTCTTCTGATGGGTACATCATCATCACGGGTGAATACAACCATGGGTTTCAGCCAGGTTTGAAAAACTTTTTGGATCACTTTCAGAAAGAGTATTTCTTTAAACCTTCAGGAATTGTGTCATACTCTCGTGGAAGCTTTGGGGGTGTTCGGGTTGCTATGCACGCGCGAGCGGTTCTTGCTGAATTAGGCATGAGCAGCATACCTTCAATCCAACCTATTCCAAAAATAGATTCGGCACTGGATGAAAACGGAACCGCGGAGGATTCAAGAATGATCAAGCGATTTGATCGATTTTCTTCGGAGTTACTCTGGTACGCCCGTGCACTAAAGATGGCACGTGAAAAAGGAACGCCCTATTAGTCGAATATATCTTGTCTTGAATTGGGCCTTCTGGCCTCATCCCAGATAAAACCATCAAAGAGCTTCGCGTCTGCGGGAAGTTGTTCGATAGGATAAAAAGCTCCATCGGGTTTTGTCAAAAAGAGAATCCTATCTATCGTTCTGTCGATCATAAAGATTTCTATGTTCGAACAGATAGCCTTATTTACTCCCACGTATTTAACAGGCTGCGGTTGTGTTGAAGTACTGTCAAGTTTTTCCTCTTCAGCAGCATAATAAAGAGATTGACCGTTTCCTTTAATCAGTATTCTGCGCAGATCCTTCTCTTCGAAAAAACCGGTTAAGTGTTTACCTTTGATCTGATTGTACTTGGTCGAATCTACTTTGTTTACCATGAAGGCATGGTCAAAAACAAAAAGATTCTCCACCGCTCCGTTGTAGGTTCTGATTAGAATGGTGTCTCCCGTTATTTGCAAATCATCGGCCCATAAAACGGGATCAGTAAACATGTAAATCAAGCTGTCATCACTGGCATAAATCAGTGAGTCGGCGGCGCCCTGCATATCTTTTCTAAAGAATTTTACTGACGGATAGGCATAAACGCGATTGCCAATCAGGCTGTCTTCTACCGCCATCAGAGTGTCGCCATGTAGAAATAAAGTATCGGTTAAGTCGTACTGGAGCATCTCGGCATTCCCCGTCACATAGTTTTTTCCCTTTACGTCATCGTACTCGCCATAATCGCCACTGATCTCAAATTGATCAGCGGTATCCACCACGCTTACATTCAGGTATGCCTTGCCTAGTTGCTCATTTCTGGAATACCAAAGACTGTCTCCCTTGAGAAGTTGTTTTCCATTATCGATATAGGCGTTTTTATTAAACTGCGAGATATCGTTAAAGGTGTCGTACCAACCATTTTCACAATATATAGTATTCGCATCGCTGTAAATATATGTTGGTCCATAGAAGTAGGCGATTTCCGATTGGTTACCATATTTGAGGGTATCCGTCTCCACCCTATACTGAGGGTTTTCGAGAACTACGCTATCGCGAAAAAAGAAGAACTCGCTGTTTGAATCGTATATGCCCTCACAGGATACCAAGCGGTTATCATTCTTTTTGCTAATAATATTCCCACGATCGTAGAAAATGGCTTGCCCTGTTTTTCGATCGTAGTCTAAGGTATGGGTAGTGAGGGTCATCTCGGCATCCCTCAATACCACGTTATCTCTCACTTTTATTAGTTGGGTATTCCCGTTATAATTCAGCTTATCGCTGGTCATTGTGAGGGTATCGCCTTGGTTAACCCTAACGTGACCAAAAGCATCGAGGCTATTTGATGCATTGTAGAGGTAGGCCGAATCACAGTACATCAATGCTCCTTTGTGTTTAAAAATCACGTTGCCCAATAGTCGTTGCGCATCAACGCCAATACTCTTGTCAAAGCGTAGTATGTCTGACCGCACCAATTCGATTCGACTCTTTTCTTGCGAAAAGGAATAGAAAGGGGAAAGCAGTAAAATAAAGGAAATGCACAACCAAATTTTGCCGAAATTCATCGGAGCTTTGTTGGCAATTCTTGTGCCGCTTTTACGCGGGTACCTCGGTGCGAACAATGGTTTGATTTCTGTCAGGGCCAACTGAAACAACTGTGATCGGAGTATTCAAAGCCTTTTCGAGATAGTCGATATAATCGCTCAACTCTTGAGGAAAATCATCTTCGCTGCTGAGTTGCGTCAGGTCTTTTTTCCACCCCGGTACCGTATCGTATACGGGCTCTATTTTCTCACCTGTTACATCGTAAGGAAGATAGTCAATCTTTTCGCCTCTGTAGATGTAATGAGTACAGACTTTGATCTCGTCAAATATGGAAAGGACATCAGCTTTTGTCATGTTTAACATGGTGACCCCGTTTATCATGATCGCGTATTTCAAGGCAGGAAGGTCAATCCAGCCGCAACGGCGAGGTCTGCCTGTAGTAGCGCCAAACTCGTGACCTTCTTTTCTAAGCCTTTCACCTGTTTCGTCGAAAAGCTCAGTAGGAAATGGTCCACTTCCGACACGGGTGCAATAGGCTTTGAAAATGCCTATTACTTCGCCGATTCTGTTTGGAGCTACTCCAAGCCCTGTGCAAGCGCCTGCAGCAATGGTATTGGAGGAAGTGACGAATGGATAACTACCAAAGTCTATGTCTAAGAGACTACCTTGGGCGCCTTCGGCCAATATCTTCTTACCCGATTTCAATGCTTGGTTTAGCTCGTGTTCGCTGTCGATCAAGGTCAATCCTTTGATCATAGCAATACCTTCAAACCACGCTTTCTCTTTTTCGGTGATGTCATACTCAAAATCGTAAGGCTCCAAAAGTCGCTCGTGTTTTGCCTTCAGCGAGTTGTATCGATTTTGAAAATCGGAAGATTCAATGTCTCCAACACGTAATCCGTTTCGCCCCGTTTTGTCCATGTAGGTTGGGCCGATTCCTTTGAGTGTCGATCCGATTTTCTTCTTGCCTTTATCAGCTTCGCTCGCGCCATCGAGCACACAGTGTGTCGGCAAGATGAGGTGGGCTTTTCTCGAAACAACTAGGTTCTTATTAACGTCAACCCCCATTTTTGCAAGCGCATCTATTTCTCGCTTAAAAATGATCGGGTCTATTACGACACCGTTTCCTACTAAATTGAGTTTTTCAGAGTGGAAAATCCCCGACGGAATGGTGTGTAAAACGTGCTTGATTTTGTTAAATTCCAACGTGTGTCCTGCGTTCGGTCCACCTTGAAATCGAGCTATTACATCATATTGTGGTGTTAGAACATCCACAATCTTTCCCTTTCCTTCATCGCCCCATTGAAGCCCTAGAAGTACGTCAACTTTTGATTTCATGTACGCTTATTCAGAAAGTTCTTTTAAGTGTTGTATCGCTTCTTCGAGAGAATCTTTGAGCGTGAAAACGGTATCTAATTTCGTGACCGAAAAAAGTGATTTGATTCGAATGGTCGAGCCTGCAACAACGGCTTCTCCTCCATTATTTCGGCACTTATTCATCAAGTTCAAGATGATGTTAAGCCCTGTGCTATTCATGTATTCTAACTCGCTCAAATCAATAATAAAATGATGGTGACCGGAAGCCATTTGCTCCTCTACTTCGGCGCCTATGTCAATTGCTTCAGCCTTATCGACCAATTTGCCTTGCATTTTTAATAATACAAGTCCTTCCTTTTCAGTTATAGAATAGTTGAATGCCATTGGTGTTTTTTATTCAGATTGATTTGAGTCGGTTTTATCCGTTCCGTTTCTCTCGGCGTAAAAGTACAAACTATGGTGCATAATTTTCACGTCGAAAATCTCCTCAACGGTAGCTTTAATCGCTTCAATTCGAGGATCGCAAAATTCCAAAACTTCTCCCGTTTCGGTCACGATTACGTGGTCATGCTGTTTGTACTCATGAGACTTTTCAAACTGCGCCGGGTTTTTTCCAAATTGATGTTTCCGAGTCAGATTGCAAGCCATTAGTAAATCTATCGTGTTGTAAAGCGTAGCCCTGCTTACTCGGTAGTTCTTATTCTTCATTTGGATGTACAATGATTCTACATCAAAATGACCGTCGTACTCGTAAATTTCATTGAGTATTGCGAACCTTTCAGGTGTTTTCCGGTGTCCATTCTTCTCGAGATATGCCGAAAATATTTGCTTTACTTTTTCCTTCAGTTCTAGTGTCGCCACGTGTTGACTTTAGCTGTCAAAGTTAGTCGATTTTAGAAAACAGTTAGCCGTTTTCAGAACTTGATTCCATACCTAGCTTTACACGCTCTACAGTCAGCACTCCCTCTACACTTTGCAGTCTCTTTATCAAACTGTTCAAGTGATCTGTGTCATATACGAGTACAGTTACTCTACCGTCAAATACACCATCATTACTCTCGAAGCTGATGGCTTTCATATTTACATTGAGATCGGTAGAGATGGCATGGGTGATTTTTTCGACCAATCCCAAATCATCGATTCCTTTAAAGCGAATTTTCGCTGCAAACTCGCTCTCTTTCTGACTCAGCCACTTTGCTTTAATGATACGGTAAGCAAAATTTGATCTCATCGCCACCGCATTCGGGCAGCGCACACGATGAATTTTTATCCCGTCGTTTATCGTCACAAAACCGAAAACATCGTCACCCGGTATGGGATTGCAACATT
>CAZKXG010000063.1:11653-16694 GCA_964556465.1 uncultured Cryomorphaceae bacterium
CAGGGCGACGAGATCGTCTACTTCGTCATCACCGATGATCAGTGTATCCTTTGGAATTTCTTGAGCCCCCGATTTTTTTCTTTCCTCGTATTCGAAGACTGTGTCGTCTCGTTCAAAATTCAGCTGCTTTTGATCTACGGTGAAGCCTTTTAATTTTTTCAGGGAAATCTTTCCTTTGGCAATGTCTTCGTAAAGTGATGTAGCTGAGTTGTATCCGTAGAATTTTTCCAGTTCCGAAACATTGCGACTTGTAAACTCTACTCCGATGCTCTTGAACTTTCGCTGCACGATTTCTCTTCCATCGCTTGCCACCTTTTTCTGCTCTTCTTTCAGAGCTTGTTTAATCTTCGATTTGGCTTTAGCGGTGACCACATAGTTCAGCCAGTCCTCTTTTGCCTTTTGCTTTTTCGATGTGAGGATTTCGATTTGATCTCCACTTTTGAGTTTATGACTCAATGGCACCAAACGTTGGTCGACCTTGGCACCAATGCAAGCTTCACCGACTTGAGAGTGTATCTCGAAAGCAAAGTCAAGAGCAGTGGCCCCTGCGGGCAGGGTTTTTAAATCTCCATTGGGAGTGAAAACAAAGATTTCATCACTGAATAGGTTGAGTTTGAAATCATCAATAAAGTCCAAGGCCTCGCCGTTATTGGTTTCCAGCATATCGCGGATGCGATTGAGCCAAGTATCCAAGCTTGATTCTTGTGCTTGTTGGTCCTTGTATTTCCAATGTGCAGCGTAACCCATTTCGGCGATATCGTCCATGCGCTGAGTTCGGATTTGAACTTCAACCCATTTACCCGTTGGACTCATAACCGTAGTGTGGAGGGATTCATATCCGTTCCCTTTCGGAGTAGAAATCCAATCCCTCAGCCTATCGGGGTTTGGCTGGTAAAAATCAGTGACCATGCTGTAGACTTTCCAACAGAGAGCTTTCTCATTCTTTAGGTCTGTGTCCAAAATAATTCGGATCGCAAAGACATCGTAAATCTCTTCAAATGGAATGTTCTTCTTGTGAATTTTATTCCAAATACTGTGAATCGATTTTGGTCTTCCTTTGATTTCGTATTTGAATCCTTCTGCGTCAAGGGCTCTTTTAATCGGCAGGGTGAAACGGTTGATAAACCTCGTTCTTACCGCCTGACCTTTCTTCAGATTGGTTTCAATTTCTTCATACTCTTCAGGCTCGGTATATTTCAACGCCAGGTCTTCCAGTTCGGTTTTTATTGCGTACAAACCCAAGCGGTGAGCTAAAGGCGCAAACATAAACTGAGTCTCGCTGGCAATCTTCAACTGCTTGTCGCGACGCATGGATTCCAGGGTGCGCATATTGTGCAGCCTATCTGCGAGCTTAATTAATATCACGCGTACATCATCTGACAGCGTGAGAAGCATTTTCTTGAAATTCTCAGCTTGAATGCTCGCAGTGTGATCAAACACATCAGAGATTTTGGTCAAGCCATCGATGATATCTCTCACCTTGGAACCGAACTGATGTTCTACATCTTCTAAAGTGATTTCCGTGTCTTCCACAGTGTCGTGAAGAATGGCAGCTACGATACTGGTCGTTCCCAAACCGATCTCCTCAGCACAAATTCTTGCTACGGCCAATGGGTGAAGAATATAGGGCTCACCCGATTTTCGGCGCATGTCTTTGTGCGCCTCCATGCCCAAATCAAAAGCCTTCCGAATTATTTTTCGGTCCTCTTTCTCCTTCGAAAACTTAGCCACGCGCAGAAGACCTCTGTAGGCTGAAAGGATGAGCTTTTTATCTTCTTCCGGGTCGAGTTTCTTCACAGCGGGTTATATGGTTAGTGATTACTATTTTGCGGGTAATACTGTTGTTTTGACTTCACCAAAACCAATCTTGACTCCTTCCTTTTCACACGTTCCGCGCATGATCACCGAATCACCGTCATTGATGAATTTTCTTTCCGTTCCATCAGGCATTTGCACAGGTTTGCTTCCTCGCCATGTTATTTCAAGCATCGAGCCATAGCTGGATGGTTCGCTACCCGAAATAGTTCCTGAAGCCATCATGTCACCACACCTCACATTGCATCCGTTTACCGTATGGTGAGCAAGCTGTTGGTTCATGTTCCAATACATGTTCTTATAGTTGGACTGACAAACAGTCAATTCTTCTCCTTTCTCCGTTTCGATGGCCACTTCAAGTTTGATGTCGATATTCTTGTCGCCGCTGTATTCTAAATATGGAAGAACCTTTGGGTCCTGAACCGGGCCTTCGGTTCTGAACGGTTCCAATGCATCCAGCGTCACAATCCACGGAGATACCGAAGAGGCAAAGTTTTTTGCTAAAAATGGCCCGAGAGGTACATATTCCCATTTCTGGATATCACGTGCAGACCAGTCATTAAAAAGCACCATCCCGAAGATGTAATCTTCCGCTTCGGAAGTGGAAATGGAGTCACCCAAGGCTTTGCCGTCAAACGTAACAAAGGCCATTTCCAGCTCAAAGTCGAGCAATCGAGTCGGGCCATAAACGGGTGGCTCGTTGTCATTCGGTTTGGTTTGTCCCTTGGGGCGATGGATGTCTTCTCCTGATATTATAATCGATGAGCTCCTGCCGTGGTAGGCCACGGGAATGTGTTTCCAATTCGGAAGAAGGGCATTATCCGGATCTCGGAACATTGTTCCCACATTCGTAGCATGTTCGATACTCGAATAGAAATCGGTGTAGTCTCCTACTTGCACAGGTAGGTGCATTTCCACTTCAGATTGCAGGTGAAGTGCTATTTCGATTTCTGATTTTCTATCGGCGTATTGTCCATCGGCATCAAAAATCTCGGCAAGTCGGTTTCTCAAAGCTCTCGTGGCTTTTTTCCCTTTTTTCATCAAAGGGTTGAGGTATGGGCCGTCAAAATCATTTTGCTCGAAATCCAAATCGGAGAAAAAACCTTTTGCCGCTAAGGCGGATAGATTTGCTAATTGTGCCCCTATGGCTACACAAGCTTTTGGTTCCCCTGATCTTTCTGAGAAGATTCCAAAAGGTAAGTTTTGGATGGGGAAATCACTGTTGTCAGGTATCTCGATCCAAGACTTTCGTTTCGGATCATTGGCTGAAATTTCCATGTAATGGTATTAGTTGGTGGTTAGTTCACTATTTACAAATAGAGGGAAATTGCTCATCATTTGATTCACCTCTCCTTTTATTTTTTCTATGCTTGCTTCATCTTCGCTATTGGTAATCACTCGATCGATGAAGTCAACGAGGGCATCCATGTGTCCTTCGCTAAGTCCGCGAGTTGTGATGGCAGGAGTTCCCACTCTCATTCCGCTGGTCACGAAGGGTGATTTATCGTCAAAAGGTACCATGTTCTTATTCACGGTAATGTCAGCTTTGATCAAAGCATTTTCGGCATCCTTACCGGTAATGTCCTTTGATCGAAGGTCAATCAGCATGCTGTGGTTATCAGTGCCACCGCTGATCACATCGTACCCTCTTTTTACGAATGAAGCTGCCATTGCCTGAGCATTTTTGATCACTTGTTTGCAATAATCCTTGTACTCATCGGTCAATGCTTCGCCAAAGGCAACGGCCTTAGAGGCGATCACATGCTCGAGTGGCCCTCCCTGTGTTCCGGGGAAAACGGCAGAATCCAAAAGTGACGACATTTTTCTCACGACTCCTTTCATGGTGGTTAAGCCAAAAGGGTTGTCGAAGTCTTGTCCCATCATAATGATTCCGCCTCTGGGGCCGCGAAGGGTCTTGTGAGTGGTAGATGTCACGATGTGGCAGTGGGGTAGAGGATCGTTCAGAAGCTTTGCCGCTATCAATCCACTGGGGTGTGAAATATCCGCCAAGAGAAGCGCTTTAGTCTTATCGGCGATATCTCTGAGTCGGGCATAGTCCCAATCTCTTGAGTAAGCTGAAGCTCCGCAAATGATCATTTTTGGTTTCTCGTCGATGGCTTTTTTCTCCAGCTTGTCGTAATCAATTACGCCCGTTTCTTTTTCTACACCGTAGAAGGAGGGTCGGTAGAGTTTTCCGGAGAAATTAACAGGGGAGCCGTGCGTCAGGTGTCCACCATGACTCAGGTCAAACCCCATGATCTTATCTCCTGGCTGCAGACATGCCAGCATAACCGCTGCATTTGCCTGGGCTCCACTATGAGGTTGTACATTGGCCCAAGCCGCACCGAACAGCTTCTTGAGACGATCAATTGCCAAATTTTCTGTCTGGTCGACAAACTCGCATCCGCCGTAGTACCGTTTTCCCGGAAGACCTTCGGCGTACTTGTTTGTCATAACCGAACCCATGGCTTCCATCACTTGCTCACTTACAAAGTTTTCGGATGCAATTAGTTCAATGCCTTCGAGCTGTCTTTTGCGCTCTTTTTCAATAATATCGAATACGAGTTGATCTCTTTTCATGCGTATGTTTTTCAGCGACTGCCAAAATTAGGAATTCCTTTGGAAGGCATACCTTTGTTTTATGCAAAAAGGCTCGTCGGAATTGCCTGAAGGAAAGGGCTTGATTTTATTCGATGGTTACTGCAATCTCTGCAACGGTTCTGTCCAATTTATCATCAAGCGGGACCCTGGGGAGTATTTTCGATTTTCGAGTTTGAGCTGGCCTCCTGCGGCAAAAGTTCTACAAGAGAATCCTTCTTTTCAGCAGGTCGATAGCATATTGCTTTATGAAGACGGTGAGCTTTACGAAAAAAGTACGGCAGCATTAAAAATTGCCGGAAGGCTAAGCGGACTGTGGCCGATTTTGAAAGTTTTTTTGATTGTACCTCGTTTCATTCGCGATGCCGTTTACGACTTTATAGCGCGAAAACGCTACCGATGGTTTGGTAAAAGGGATACTTGCATGATGCCTGATAAGAGGGTTGATCACCTCTTTATTGGTACTAAGTAACTTGTAGCTCGTCGATAGTCTTTATTCATAAGATTATCATCCTTCCCTGTAGGCGATGTGCAGAGCTTGACGGAGTGAGTTGACATCTAGGGAGGAATGAGCGGAATGTCGGAGGTGGATCAAAAAAAACCGCCCCGAAAAATTCCGAGACGGTAT
>CAZKXG010000064.1:0-5060 GCA_964556465.1 uncultured Cryomorphaceae bacterium
TTGTTTCAACAGATCAAAACATTGATAATCTGTTTGCAGGCGACTACACCTTAGTGATCCTTGACGCAAATAGTTGTGTGCAAACCATAAACGTTACTCTAACCGAACCAACTGAAGCTCTTACTGCTGAGTTGGAAGTTCTTTCAGAAATACTTTGTGCAGATAGCTTGGACGGAAGTCTCTCGGTATCTTTCTCAGGAGGAAGCCCTGACATTGATATCCAATGGATAGGACCGAATGATTTCACATCATCTGAATTCACCATTTCTGATTTACCTGCAGGGACATACACTTTTGCTTTGACCGATGCCAACGGATGCTCTGTGAGCGGAGCTCAAAACCTAGCCAATCCATCACCAATCGTAATCACCGCAGACCTCACAAGTCCGATTTGCGAAACACTTACAGGAATCATCGATGTTTCCGTTTCGGGAGGTACTCCTGCATATGAGTATCTATGGAATACAGGGGATACTAGTCAGGACTTAGTGGCCATTGGCCCGGGAGTTTACGACCTGACAGTTACGGATGAAAATGGGTGTGAGTCGACGGCTTCCTTTGACTTGACCGTCACGAACAATTTAGAGGTGTTAGCTTCTTTGACCACACCGGCTTGTTTTGGCGATTCAAATGGAGCAATAGAGATATCAGTTATCTCAGGCGAAGAGCCCGTTAATTTTTCATGGACGGGACCTGATGGTTTCACCGACGAAGGGGATTTCATCATGAATATTGCCACCGGTAGTTATACGATGACTGCTATTGATGCGAATGGGTGCTCAGTAACTGAAAGTTATACGCTCACAGAACCGGAACTCTTGGAAATTGAAGAAATCGATCTTGTAGTTTACTCAAACGGCTTCAATCTTACAGCTTTTGAATCGGGAGATGGGATTATTAGAGAGCCTGATATCATAGGAGGGTCAACACCTTATTTGATCGATTATAGCGGACCGAATGGTTATACCTCGTCAGGTCTTGGAGATCAAGGTGGATTGGAAGCCGGGTGGTACTTTATTACGATAACGGATGCCAACCAATGTACAGCATTAGATTCTGTGGAGTTGATTCAACCTGTGCCCATTGAATTGCCAAATGGTATTTCACCAAATGGTGATGGTTTTAACGACGGTTTGGAAGTGCGAGGTCTTGAAGACTTCCCCGAAAATAAGCTGATTGTTTTCAACAGATGGGGAAACATTGTATATGAAGAAGACAACTATCAAAATGTGGCTCCATGGTTCGGAACCAACGAGAGTGGTGAAGAGCTTCCTGAGGGAACATATTTCGTAATCGTTGAGCTAAGTGGAATAGATAATTTGAAAGGCTACCTTGAACTAAGGCGATAAAAATTTCAGTAATGAAGAAGACATTATTCATCGCAGTATTTCTGTTTTCGGGCATCTACGTGTATGCTCAACAGGAACTATTGATAAGCCAGTATATGTTTAACGGCTTATTCATCAATCCTGCATATAGCGGATCACACCCTTACGCAGAGGCTACTGCCCTCTATCGCGCGCAATGGGCTGGTTTGGATGGAGCACCTACGACCCAAACTTTTGGTATTGACGGGCCTATTGCTGATGAAACCATGGGCCTCGGGTTGACCTTCATCAACGACCAAATTGGCGATACCAGACAAACTGAAGTGTTTGCCAACTGGAGCTATCACTTATGGTTGGACTCAGAGGGTAAAAACAAGCTGAGCTTCGGTATTAGAGCGGGTTTTTCCGACTATTCTTCCAAGCTATCTGAGACTTATGTTTTTGAAGACGGAGACCCCGTTTTCAACGAAAATGTAAGTAATGCTTTTGTTCCGAAATTCGGTGCCGGCGTATACTATTACAGCAAATACTGGTACGCTGGTTTGAGTGTTCCTACTATTTATGCTGCCGATGATAATGTTCGATTTAACATCAATGATCAAGGCGACAGGTATTTTGATCCGCACACATACCTCACTGCAGGGTATGTTTGGAATGTCAATGCTGATTTTGCCGTGAAGCCTTCATTTCTACTTCGATACTTAAATGGATCACCTGTACAAGCTGATATAAATTGTAACCTATTGATCAGAAATACGTTTTGGATTGGAGCATCATACCGTACAGGAGATGCTGTAATTGGATTATTGGAATATAACATCGGAAACGATTTGAGAATCGGTTACGCATATGACTTTACTACTACTGCTATAGGCGACTATAGTTCAGGTTCGCATGAATTCATGTTAAGCTACAAATTTGGCCGAGACCCTATTAAAACAAAATCTCCTCGATACTTTTAAAAGATGAAAAATTCTCTCTCCCTTAAAAACGTTGCTGTGGCGATAGCCGTTGTCGCACTTCTATCTGCTTGTTCTAATGCCCTCATTAAATCGGGGGATAAAGCTGTTGACAATCTCAGTTATTCTCGAGCAGTCGAGAAATATGAAAAAGCCTTGAATGGGCAGCCGGAAAATACAGACTTGAAGTTGAAGCTTGCTAATGCACATCGACTTCAGAATAATTCGGTAGAAGCTGAAAAGTACTATCAAGAGGTGGCAGATTCAATAGGATTGCCCGTTGAAGAGCAACTTCACTTTGCTCAAACCCTCATGAAAAACACGAAGTACGAAGAGGCAAAAAGCTACTTGCAAAGCTATTTAAAAGAGAATCCGACAGACGTACTTGCCACCGATCTTTTGGCTTCTATTGATGGAATCAATGAGTTGAAAGAAGATACCTCAGCATACATTTTAACAGATATGCCCTTGGATTTCTTGGTTTCCATGTATGGCCCTACGAAATACGGTAATGGAATTGTTTTTTCGGGAGAAACAGAAATAATCAGCGCTAAATCAGCTAATCCATGGACAGGGTATTCATTCCTTGATATTTTCTACGTGGAGAAAGATACTGACGGAAACTGGGAAATACCTGAAGCATTTGGAAATAAGCTGAATGGCCCTTTTCATGATGGCTCTGCTACCTTCAACAAGGAACAGGACATGATCATCTACACCCGAAGTGCGATGAGAAGTGAGAAAAAAAGGTTGCTGAATGAAAATAACGAAAATCAGTTCTTCCTCTACATGAGTAAAAAAGAAGATGGTGAATGGACCGAGCCAACCAAACTTCCATTTAACAATGTAGATTACAGTATTGGTCACCCTTCACTTTCAGCAGACGGTAAAACACTCTATTTCTCGAGTGATATGCCGGGCGGCTATGGTGGATCTGATTTGTACAAGTCTGCTTATGACGGAAGTTCATGGTCTCAACCTGTAAATCTTGGATCTTCAATTAATACTCCCGGAAATGAAGTATTTCCTTATGTCGACAAGTCAGATAAACTTTACTTTTCAAGTGAAGGGCACCGCACACTTGGAGGCCTCGATGTTTTCGTTTCTGAACAAGTGGCTGGTGTATGGTCTAGCCCTATTAACTTGGCATACCCGCTGAACTCAAGCAGAGATGACTTTGCGATTTTGGTTAATGAAGACGATACAACAGGATATGTATCTTCAAATCGTTCAGGAGTAGATATGATCTACGAATATGTGAGAATCCCTGCCATATTCGTCTTAAAGGGAATTGCAAAGAAAAAGGCAGATAACCTTCCTATCGATGAAGTAGCTATTACTCTTGTAAACCTTACTGATGGAGATACGGCTATATACACGACGGACAAAACAGGAAGCTTCAGGTTTAGTTTGCTTCCGGAGAAGAAGTATAAAGTAATTGGTGAGAAACCAGGATATTTTACGCTTTCAGAAGAGTTCGAAACTGATAGAAGCAGAATCGAAAAAGATATTACTCTCTCATTTGAAATTGATGAGATTGTTGCTAGTGAACAAGGAACAGGAAGCGGTAACCCAAAAGATGGATCAGCAACAGCCGCCAAGGTTTATGAAATTGGAGAAATCTACTATGATTACGACAAATCTGATATTAGTGCCAGCGCTCAACCTTCTCTAGATAAATTGGCAAAGCTCCTTAAGGACAATCCAACAGTAAAAATTGAAATTCAATCTCATGCAGACGCAAGAGGTGGTGACGCTTACAATATGAATCTGTCAAACAGACGCGCACAATCAGTAGTTAACTATCTGGTGAAGAAAGGTGTGTCTAAAGCGAACCTGAGTAGCAAAGGATTTGGTGAAAGCCAACCGGTGAATAAATGCATCGATGGTATGGAATGCACCGAAGCAGAGCATCAAGAAAATCGACGCAGTGAATTTATTGTAGTTGAGAAAAAAGAAAGCTAAAATTCAGTTTACTAAATAAAAAAGGTCGCTTTAAAGCGACCTTTTTTTATGCCTGAGCTAGGCTCAATTCATATCTTTCCTTAGTAGCTTGATAAAAAGGAATTCCCTTTATCTTACTATCTATCCAATTGATGAAATTGAAATAATCTAAAATGATTTCATCATTTTGACGACTCAGCTGCTCCGATAGCTCTTCCTTAAATTCAATAAATATATCTCGTAGATCAGCATTTTGAGTACCACGAATCAGCCGCTTCATATAGTTCAAAATTACCACCTCAAGTTCGTGATCTCGTTGACGTTTGCTAAGGTATCGAGTGGTAGATTTAATAATGTACTCGAGTAGATCATAGTTTCCAAGCTCAAAATGAACTACCAGATTAAAGAGCCGAGCATAGCTATAGATATCTTGTCTCAAATTTGGTTCGTTATCATTCAGAACGCGATTCAACCACTGCAAAGATTCCTTGTATCGACCAGCTCCGAAATAGACAGTAGAAATTGTATTTAAAAACAAAAGCTCCTGTTCCTTATTCATTCTACCCTCGCTCTCATCCAGCCCTTTCACTATGGTGTCAATATTATTGATAGCGTTCTCATATTCGCCTTTTTTCTCATAAATGCGCATCTCAGCCAAATAGGTAGACTTGAATACTCGCAAGGCAATGTCTTCTGAAGAGAAAGCTGATTTCTTTTCCCGGGGGGAGGATTACTTCCCGTTTTTCCTTTACCTCTCCGTTCAGCAGGAGCGACAGGTTGGTCCGTTGTTCAAAATCGGTGCCGTTGAAAACCGCCGCAAAAAGGTGGT
>CAZKXG010000064.1:5070-7767 GCA_964556465.1 uncultured Cryomorphaceae bacterium
GCATCATCTGAATCATTTCCATGGCTTCATCAATCCTACCAGTATCTATCTGAATCCTCAAGAGATTACTCAGCGTAAGAATATATCTCTTGGGCAGATCGTCTCGGACGAGGGGCTTACTATCCAATATTTCTTTCACCCGCATAAACTTCACATAGGCAGATTCCTTATCAACGTTTGCAGTAGCACAAAACCCTTGTATATAATAGCAAATGGTAGCTGCTCTGTAACTCAATGCAGTATTGCGACCGATGATTAACGGGTGGTGAGATATTTCCTCTACCAGAGCCCTGTCTTTATCGTTTCGCACATAGCCTCCGCTTCTAAACACGTAATTTATCTTACTGTACAATACGTGATAGGCTGCCAAGTTCCTGAGCTTCTCGATTACTTCTTGCTCTTCCTTTATTAAGGCATCCAAGTCTGTTGTAAACTCACCCGCTTCATAAGCCTCTTCAAGAAGCAGTTTCTCCCAACTTAATAGTTCAAACCAGTAATAAAACTTCTCTCTCTCGATAGCAATCTTTTTAGCTCTGGCCAAAAACTTATTGCACTCCTTAAAAAGAGCCTTGCGATATAAAATCTCGATGTTCTTTATTTCTTGTTTCAGAATGCTACTAACGGAATTATCAGAATGATAAGACCTCAAACTCTTTAAAATCAACTTATAAAGGTGATTTTTTTCAGAAGGAAAGTGCTTAATGAATGTTTCTTCTTTAAATTGCTCTTTAATGGCATCTTCGTCGTAAGACTTCTGACGATCAATAACGTCAAAGATTTTCAGGTAATTCTTCTCACCCGACTGTAGGGAAGATGAAAGCTTGAAAAATCTTTTCTCTGATTTGGTAAGCGATTTTACGAGGTCAAAAAGTTCTGTAGAAGGTTTCATGGGAATTCAATGTTTTTCGCATTCAATCTCTGCAATCGCAAATAATACAAAACAATTGGAAATCTCCCTACCAAAAACTGAGTTTAAGAATCCAATAAAGGGACGTGAATTAACAAAGCCCGCTAGTTAGCGGGCTTTAAGCAATTGTTGTAATCCTAAAAATGCTATTTCAAGAATTTGAAATCTTTGCCAGGAAAGTAGGCCATTTTGCCCAGCTCCTCTTCAATACGTAAGAGTTGGTTATACTTAGCAATACGATCACTTCTCGAGGCACTTCCCGTCTTAATTTGACCTGTATTCAAAGCTACTGCCAAATCGGCAATAGTGGTATCTTCAGTTTCTCCTGAACGATGGCTCATCACGGAGGTGTAGCTATTTACTTTGGCCAAATTGACTGCGTCAATTGTTTCAGTCAAGCTACCAATTTGATTTACCTTGATCAAAATTGAGTTTGCTATTCCTTCATTTATTCCACGTTGGAGTCTGGTTGTATTCGTCACAAAAAGATCATCTCCGACAAGCTGAACTTTATGTCCTAGTTTATCCGTCATTTCTTTCCAACCTGTCCAATCATCTTCATCTAAACCGTCTTCGATGCTCACAATTGGGTACTTTTCGCACCATTCTGCTAGCATGGCAGTCATATCTGAAGAAGTTAACTTTTCGCCTGAAGAAGCCAGGTTATACGTTTTGGTCTCCTTGTCGTAGAACTCTGACGAAGCGACGTCTAAAGCAATGTAAACATCTTTTCCAGGAACGTATCCGGCTTTTTCAATTGCCTTCATGATTACCTGAAGTGCCTCTTCATTACTTTTAAGATTCGGTGCAAAGCCACCCTCATCTCCAACATTGGTAGACATTCCCATATCTCTCAAAACTGACTTGAGATGATGGAACACTTCTACTCCCATTCTCAATGCTTCCGAAAATGTAGCTCCTCCAAATGGCATGACCATAAACTCCTGAACGTCTACGTTATTATCAGCATGAGAACCACCATTAACTATGTTCATCATCGGTACGGGAAGCGTATTGGCATTCACACCCCCGATGTATCGGAATAAAGACTGATTTGATTCTTGGGCGGCAGCCTTGGCTACAGCCAACGAAACTCCCAAAATGGCATTTGCACCCAAAATGGATTTATTGTCAGTGCCGTCAATGCTAATCATGGCACGATCAATCAAGTTTTGATCAAAAATGTAGGCCCCGTTCAGCTCTTCATTCAGCAAATTGTTGATGTTATGAACTGCTCTGGTAACTCCTTTACCCAGATATCTGTTTTTGTCATCATCGCGAAGCTCAACAGCTTCGTGAACTCCGGTGGATGCACCTGAAGGCACCGCTGCTCTTCCCATTACTCCGTTGTCAGTAATTGCATCAACTTCTACCGTGGGGTTTCCTCTTGAATCAAGGATTTCTCGTGCTACTAATTTTGCAATGTAAGTCATTGTGATTGGTTTATGTGGTAAGGGTTTTCTTAGATTCTTTAATTCTGCCCACGAAATCTTTGAAGAGATAGCGTGAATCATGAGGCCCCGGTGAAGCTTCAGGATGGTACTGAACACTGAAAACAGGTTTGGACTTCAAGGAAAGACCTGCTATTGTATTGTCATTCAAGTGGACATGAGTCACATCAATATCATTCATTGATTCAATTGACTCGCGATTTACTACAAAACCATGATTCTGAGAAGTAATTTCTGATTTTCCGGTAATTAGGTTTTTAACAGGGTGGTTTATTCCTCGATGGCCATTAAACATCTTCTCTGTCTTCACTCCTTGGCTTAATGCGATTACTTGATGTC
>CAZKXG010000064.1:7777-16606 GCA_964556465.1 uncultured Cryomorphaceae bacterium
AGGGTTGATTGAGCCCACGATGGCCAAATTTGAGCTTAAAGGTTTCCGCCCCCAGGGATAACCCCAACACTTGATGCCCCATGCAAATACCAAAAACGGGCTTTCCTAAATCAATGATTGATCCGACCAAATCAATAGAGTCTTTCATAGCCGCAGGATCACCCGGACCATTTGAAATCATATATGCATCAGGGGCCCATGCTTCCATTTCAGAAAGAGTAGTTTCCATAGGGAATACCTTTAGCTTACATCCCTCATCGACCAAACATCTGAGAATGTTCTTTTTTGTTCCTAAATCCAACACTGCCACCTTGTGAACTCCTTCAGAACTCCCAATTTCATATGAATCTTTGCAACTAACTTTGGAACTCAACTCTAAACCTTCCATACTCGGTACTTCTGATAGAAGCTTTTCCAGTTTACTTAGATCAGTCTCCTCAGAGGATATTATGGCATTCATCGCTCCTTTATTGCGGATATGTCTTATGAGTGCTCTTGTATCAACATCTCTGATTCCCACTTTGCCATCACGCTCAAAATAATCTTGAAGTGACATATCTGCGCCAACTCTACTGTAATTAGCAGAGAAACGCTTGGTTACCAGACCTGCTATTTTAATGCTGTTTGACTCCACCTCTTCAGAAGTGGTACCATAGTTACCTATATGGGCTGTAGCCATGACGACAATCTGACCGAAATAGGAAGGATCCGTAAAGATTTCTTGATAACCAGTCATACCTGTATTGAAGGCAATTTCACCTGTAGTTGTACCAATTTTCCCTGCGGCTAAGCCGTGAAAAACTGTACCGTCTTGGAGAAGAAGTACGGCTGGATGTTCTGGAAGTTTGTTCATCTAAATTCAGATAATAAAAAAGGGATAATGCAAAGTTACATTATCCCTTTTATCGTAATAGTATATTTCAAAGAATCAGTCTTTCTTGTCTTCTTCCTTGTTCTCATCTTTTTTTGCCTCATCAGCTTTCTCAGCCTTCGGCTCTTCTTTCTTAGGTTTGTCTTTAATCTCAGATTTCACCTCTTCCACTTTTTCTTCTATTGCTTCCTTGGCATCTTCAACCTTCTCCTCTATCACTTCTTTGGCTTCAGCAACTTTCTCTTCTACTTTTTCTGCTTTTTTCTCTGCAGCTGCTTTTACTTCTTCAACCTTTTCTCCTGCTACTTCTTTAGCATCTTTTGCAGCGTCAGAGATTTCCTCAGTCACCTTTTTCTTTCCACCTCGACGGCTTCTTCGTGTTTTTGTTTTAGACTCCTTAAGCATTAGCTCATTAAAGTCTACTAACTCGATCATCGCCATTTCCGCTGAATCTCCCAAACGTGTGCCAAGCTTAATAATTCTGGTGTAACCACCTTCCCGCTGAGCTACTTTCGGGGCTACCTCACGAAAAAGTTCAGTAACCGCATTTTTGCTTTGAAGATTCTTGAACGCTTCACGACGATTGTGAGTAGAATCAGCTTTAGAGCGTGTGATGATAGGCTCAACAAACTTTCGCAATTCTTTGGCCTTAGCTACAGTTGTAGTAATACGCTTGTGCTCGATTAGAGAGCAGGCCATATTTTCCAACATTGACTTTCTGTGGGCGGTCTTGCGGCCTAGTGCGTTATTTCTTTTGCCGTGTCTCATTATTCTTCATATTGTCAGCTAAAGGCGAGCTTTAACTGGACGTTAATTTTTACTCTTTATCTAATTTATACTTCGAAACATTCATTCCGAAGGAAAGACCTTTGGACTCAATCAAGTCTTCTAACTCAGTCAAAGACTTCTTACCGAAATTTCTGAATTTCAACAAGTCATTTTTGTTGAATGAAACCAAATCACCAAGACTTTCTATATCAGCAGCCTTCAAACAGTTCAATGCTCTTACAGAAAGATCCATGTCTACCAACTTCGTTTTTAAGAGTTGACGCATGTGAAGTGATGTTTCATCAAACTCTTCAGTCTCTGATTTTTGCTCACTATCCAGAGTGATCTTTTCATCAGAAAACAACATGAAATGATGGATCAAAATTTTCGCAGCTTCTTGAAGAGCATCCTTAGGAGTAATAGAGCCATCGGTAATTACATCCATTATCAATTTCTCATAATCCGTTTTCTGCTCTACACGGTAGTTCTCTATTGTGTAGTTTACTTTGCGAATAGGAGTGAAAATTGAGTCAATGAAAATTGTGCCGATAGGTGCATTACTTACCTTATTTTCCTCAGATGGACGGTATCCTCTACCTTTTCCAATACTGATTTCCATATCGAGCTTTACCGACTTCTCTTTGGTACAGATCACTAAATCAGGATTTAACACCTGAAATCCTGTTGTAAACTTTCCGATATCGCCTGCGGTGAATGCATCGCTGCCACCAATAGAAACAGTTACTTTTTCAGAATCTGTTCCATCTATTTGGCGCTTGAATCGAACTTGCTTAAGGTTTAGAACGATTTCAGTAACATCTTCTACAACTCCCGTGATGGTCGAAAACTCATGTTCAACCCCTTCGATTTTGATTGCAGTGATTGCAAATCCTTCTAATGAAGAAAGTAATACTCTACGAATTGCGTTACCCACTGTAATCCCATAACCAGGTTCCAACGGACGGAATTCGAATTTTCCATCGTTGTTATCTGATTCGATCATGATGACCTTATCGGGTTTCTGAAAATCTAAAATGGCCATGAAGGTTTTTCCTTAGTTAAGGTTATTATTTTGAATAAAGCTCGACAATAAGCTGTTCCTTGATGTTTTCAGGGATCTGCTCTCTTGTCGGATGTTGCACGTAAGTTCCCTCAAGTGCATTTTTGTCAAAGTCGATCCAGTCGTACTTTTGACGACCTGAAGCCGCGAGTGAATTACTCACCACCTCAAGAGACTTAGAACGTTCTCTTACTCCTACTTTGTCACCGGGACGAAGGGAGTAAGACGGGATATTAACGACGTTTCCGTTAACAGTAATATGACGATGGCTCACCAATTGTCTTGCCCCGCTTCTAGTTGGAGAAATTCCCATTCTGTAAACCACATTGTCTAATCTGGCTTCACAGAACTGTAGCAAAAGTTCACCTGTAATCCCAACTTTTCTTTGAGCCTTGTCAAAAAGGTTGGCAAATTGACGCTCAAGAATACCATAAGTATATTTCGCTTTTTGCTTCTCGAGTAGCTGAACGGCATACTCAGATTGCTTAGAACGACGCTTGTTTGGTCCGTGGAAACCAGGAGGGTAGTTCTTGCGCTCCAGCGATTTGTCAGGACCGAATATCGGTTCTTTAAAACGACGAGCAATTTTTGACTTGGGGCCTGTATATCGTGCCATATCTTAATCTGTATATTCTACTTTATCCTATTAACGGAAATTATACTCTTCTGCGCTTTGGTGGGCGACAACCGTTGTGTGGTAGTGGAGTAACATCAACTATCTCAGTTACCTCTACTCCCGTATTGTGGATAGATCGGATAGCAGACTCTCGTCCTGACCCGGGTCCTTTCACATATACTTTTACTTTACGAAGACCAAGATCGAATGCTACTTTAGCACATTCCTCAGCAGCAACCTGCGCTGCATATGGAGTATTCTTCTTAGATCCTCTAAATCCTTGCTTTCCTGCGGAAGACCAGCTAATAACCTGACCTGACGCATTGCACATGGATATGATAATGTTGTTGAATGAAGCTTGGATGTGAGCTTCGCCCACTGCATCCACCTTTACATTCAATTTTTTCTTTACGTTAGACTTTGCCATCGTTGTTGATTTATCTACCGATTAATTATTTGGTAGCCTTTTTCTTATTGGCTACGGTCTTTCTTTTTCCTTTTCTCGTACGAGAATTGTTCTTGGTTCTTTGACCTCTCAATGGAAGCCCTGTTCGGTGACGAATACCCCTATAACACCCAATGTCCATCAATCGCTTGATGTTTGTTTGGATTTCAGATCGGAGCGAACCTTCAACGACATATTCATCGCTGATCAGCTGTCGGATCGAAGCTGTTTGCTCATCCGTCCAGTCATCAACCTTGGTATTAAGGTCAACGCTTGATCGTGACAAAATTTCGGCGGCCTTGGTTGGACCTATTCCGTAAATGTAAGTGAGGGATATTACACCTCTTTTGTTTTTTGGTAAATCTACACCAGCTATCCTAGCCATAATAATCCTTTTATCCTTGTCGTTGCTTGAACTTTGGGTTCTTCTTGTTGATCACATACAACCGACCTTTACGGCGTACGATCTTGCAATCTGCTGAACGCTTTTTAACACTCGCTCTTGTTTTCATCGATCCTTTATTTGTATCTGAAGGTAATTCTACCTTTACTTAAATCGTATGGAGACATTTCAACTTTCACCTTATCGCCGGGCAATATTTTGATGTAATGCATTCTCATCTTTCCGGAAATGTGTGCCACAATTACATGGCCATTCTCGAGTTCGACTTTGAACATAGCATTAGACAAAGCTTCTACTATTGTTCCGTCTTGCTCGATAGATGATTGTTTCGCCATACTTTAATTCTCTCTTATTATCCTGCCATTCCGAAGGTTGATGCTCTACCGGCAAGTTTTCCGGTTTTCATCAATCCGTCATAATGACGCATTAGTAAATAACTTTCAATCTGTTGTAATGTATCCAATATTACTCCTACCATAATCAATAGAGAAGTACCTCCAAAGAATATAGAGAACGCTTGCTTCACCCCTGCTTGCAGTGCAAATACAGGAAGTATGGCAATTAGTCCGAGGAAAATAGCTCCCGGTAAAGTAATTCTGGAAAGAACGTTGTCCAAGAAGTCTGATGTAGACTTTCCCGGTTTTACTCCTGGCACAAAACCGCCATTTCTCTTTAAGTCATCCGCCATTTGATTCGGATTAACCGTGATAGCAGTGTAGAAATAAGTGAATGCTACTACCATTATAAAGAAAATCAAATTGTACCAAAAGCCGGCAAAGTTAGCCAATTCTACGATAAATCCAGACTGTGAATCAGAATATTGAGCAATGTACAGTGGGACAAACATTATAGCCTGAGCAAAGATGATCGGCATTACACCTGCACTGTTCACTTTCAACGGAATATACTGTCGAGCACCTTGACTGTACTCGCGTCCACCCAACTGCTGTTTAGCAAATTGGATAGGTACTCTGCGCACTGCTTGCACGAGCGCCACAGTGGCTCCGATCACCACAAGTAGTGCTACAATTTCGATAAGCAACACAACCAAACCATTCCCTTCAGGACCGGTGGCGGCTACAATTTCTTGGAAAAATGCACTCGGGAGACCTGCAATAATTCCGATCATAATCAAAAGTGAGATACCATTACCTACTCCTCTATCTGTAATTCTTTCACCCAACCACATCACAAAAAGTGTCCCTGTAGTAAGGATTACGATAGCAGTTGCCCACCAGAAAGGAGTGTCATACAATCTAGCCTCAGCTGGAACTGATGCCGCAATATAGCCAGGCGCTTGAAAGCAAGTAATTACAATTGTGAGAAATCGAGTGTATTGATTGATTTTCTTTCGACCGCTCTCTCCTTCCTTCTGCATCTTTTGAATCGTTGGAACTGCGATTCCCATCAACTGCATAATAATCGAAGCAGAAATGTAAGGCATGATTCCAAGACTAAAAATAGATGCTCTGTTGAAAGCTCCTCCCGTAAATAAGTTAAGCAAGTCGGCAAGACCTCCACCACCTTCATTGGCTGCAGCCAAACGAGCTGCATCGATACCAGGAAGCACGATGTAGGAACCGATACGGAAAACTAGAAGTAAAGCAAGCGTGGTTAAGATACGCTGACGCAGTTCTTCTATACTCCAAATATTCTTAAGTGTCTGAATAAAATTCTTCATAACCAGTCGGTTCCTCTAATCATTAAAGCGTTTTGGCTTCTCCACCTTTTCCTTCGATGGCTTCTTTGGCAGAAGCTGAAAAAGCATGAGCCGTTACAGTTACTTTGGCATTCAGTTCTCCTCTCCCCAAAATTTTAACAAGATCTTTCTTTGCACAAAGACCATTGTCTGCAAAAGTCTCAGGAGTAAAAGTCTCTATCTTCTTTTCAGTAAAGAGCATTTCTATCACGTCCAAGTTTATTCCCTTGTACTCTACTCTATTTGGATTGGTAAAACCGAATTTGGGCACACGACGTTGCAACGGCATTTGACCACCTTCGAATCCACGCTTTCGGCTATATCCACTTCTGGATTTGGCCCCCTTGTGTCCCCGCCCAGCAGTATCGCCATAACCAGTTCCTTCACCTCTTCCGAGGCGCTTCTTATTTCGGTTTGACCCTTTTGCCGGTCTAAGATTACTTAAGTTCATCACTCAATACTTTTAGTTGTATTACTTCTCTTGTACAGTTACCAGGTGACCAACTTTAGCAATCATACCCATAATTTGAGGTGTAACTTGCTTGGTAACCGGGCGGTGTAATTTTTTTAATCCAAGTGCTTCCAAAGTTCTCTTTTGGTTCTTCGGTCTTCTAATTGCACTCTTTACTTGGGTTACTATTACTTCCTTTGCCATTTTCTTATCGCTTAGCCGTTAAATACACGTGCCATTGAAATACCACGTTGATTCGCTACTGCTCTTGCATCGCGCATGTTAGTCAATGCATCCAAAGTAGCCTTAACCACGTTGTGTGGATTTGAAGATCCTTGAGACTTGGCTAATACATCCTTGATTCCAACACTCTCCAAAACAGCACGCATTGCACCTCCTGCAATTACTCCCGTTCCGTTTGAAGCAGGCTTCAACAGAACTCGAGCTCCGGCATACTTACCGTACTGGCTATGAGGAACCGTATCGTTCACGATTGGAACTTTGATAAGGTTCTTTTTAGCATCATCTATACCTTTTGCGATAGCAGTTGTTACTTCCTTGGCTTTACCAAGACCATGACCAACTACACCGTTTTCGTTTCCTACTACAACGATCGCTGAAAAACTAAATGTTCGTCCACCTTTCGTCACTTTAGTAACACGATTGATCGCTACGAGCTTGTCTTTAAGTTCGAGATCACTCGATTTAACGCGTTTTATACTTGCTTTTGCCATGCTCTTATTAAAATTTTAGACCTGCCTCGCGGGCTGCATCTGCCAATGATTTAACTCTTCCGTGGTAGAGGTATCCGTTTCTGTCAAAAACCACTTCTGTGATCCCTGCTGCAGACGCTTTCTCAGCCACATCTTTTCCAACAATTGCAGCTTGGTCCTTTTTTGGAACCTTCTGAGCCGCCTCATTTTTTAGAGAATCTGCAGCAACCAAGGTTTTCCCTTGAGAATCATCTATGATTTGAGCATAGATCTGCGTGTTGCTTCTGTACACGGAAAGTCTTGGACGTTCTGTAGTACCCGTAACATTCTTACGAATGCTCCGCTTGATTCTTTTTCGACGTAATAGCTTTGTCTTTGCCATAACCTAATGCAATTATTTACCAGCAGATTTACCTGCTTTTCTTCTAATGTGTTCACCAACAAACCGCACACCTTTTCCTTTGTATGGCTCTGGTTTTCTTAATGAGCGAATCTTCGCAGCGACTTGTCCGATTAACTGTTTGTCGTGAGACTCAAGTGTAATGATAGGATTCTGTCCTTTCGCTTGGTCAGCTGCCACCTTCACTTCAGATGGAAGTTCAAAAACGATTGGGTGCGAAAACCCAAGAGCAACTTCCAATCGCTGGCCTTGCACCTTAGCACGGTAACCAACCCCAACCAATTCTTGTTTTATCGTATAACCCTGGCTAACGCCTTCGACCATATTATTAACAAGTGATCGGTACAATCCGTGAAGTGCTTTGGTTTGCTTCTCTTCGTTAGCTCTTTCCAAAGAGATTACGCCATCCTCAACCTTACAAACTATTGAAGGGTTTAACTCTTGCGTTAATTCACCTTTTTTTCCTTTTACCGTAACGACGCCGTCATTAACCTCTACGGTTACGCCATCGGGAACGGATATTGGAGCTTTTCCTATTCGAGACATTGCTGTTCTTTTTTCTTTTTAGTAAACGTAGCAAACTACTTCACCACCTACTTTCTGGACTCTCGCTTCTTTGTCGGTCATTATCCCTTTTGAGGTTGACACGATGGAAACTCCCAATCCATTCAAAACACGAGGTAATTCATCAGAACCTGCGTATTGTCTAAGACCAGGACGCGAAGCGCGCTGAAGCTTTTTGATAGCTGGTACCTTACTTACCGGATGATACTTCAAAGCAATCTTGATTGAACCTTGAGGAGAATCATCTAAAACTTTATAGTTAAGGATATAACCTTTCTCCATAAGGATTTTGGTAATCTCCTTTTTCATATTTGATGCAGGAATGACTACAACTCGCTTTTTAGCGGTCATTGCGTTTCTAATACGCGTTAGGTAGTCTGCAATTGGATCTGAGTACATAATCTCTTATTCTTTGAATTACCAGCTGGCCTTTTTTACACCGGGAATCTTCCCTTCTAATGCCATCTCGCGAAACGTTACGCGGGACAGACCAAATTGACGCATATATCCTCTTGGGCGCCCTGTTAGCTTACAACGATTGTGCATTCTAACTTTTGATGAATTCTTAGGGAGCTTTTGAAGCGCATCCCAGTCACCTGCTTCTTTCAAAGCCTCACGCTTTGCAGCGTATTTGGCAACCATTCTTTCGCGCTTGCGCTCTCTGGCTTTCATTGATTCCTTTGCCATGCCTGCTCTTTATTTCTTTGTGAATGGAAATCCGAATGAGCCCAATAGAGCTTTTGCTTCTTCGTCACTATTTGCGTTGGTGACGAAGGTGATATCCATACCGTTTATTTTGTTAACTTTTTCAATATTGATCTCCGGGAAGATGATCTGCT
>CAZKXG010000065.1:0-10555 GCA_964556465.1 uncultured Cryomorphaceae bacterium
GAACCACAATGGGGTTGTTTGGTCAAGATGATCCCGCCAGATCAATGCTTCACCTTTTAGGAGATCAATATATCCCTAGTCCAATATCTCGCGCCTGGATGAATGTAGGCACCACCTACGAAACGAACCTTGACATCATGTACACGGGTCTTTTAGAAAGGCCGAGCCCAAGCTCTGATACTACACAAACAGATGCAGTAATCGCTTGGGGGTGTCAATACGAAACTGCAAATCCTGACAACTTTCGTATTTTATTTATTAGTCCAACCAGTTTTCAAGCGGGGCAAATCGGAAACGAACCCGAAGGGAATGAGGTTTTAAGAATAACCCCATGGGGTAACGTAGGAATGGGAAACTCATTTTCCAATGCCCTTCAACCCGCAAGAAGACTTGTTGTGCATGAAGAAACAGATTCAGCCCAGTTTAGAATAGCATGGGGAGTTGATGCTGATCCCGTATTGGGGCAACATGCCGATTTTCAAGTTACTGAGAATGGAGTATTGCATATCATGAATAGGGACAGTTCAGCAAGAAGACCAACTGTTATAGGTTTTTTAGAAAACGAAGATGATGATCCTGCAGCTTTTACTTGGCTAGATGTGGGAGGTATAACCCGAATCAGAGACTTACGAGAGGATTCGACAAAAACATGTTTAATACTTGGAGCCTTTGCCGATACAACGGCTCAAGGAGACTCAGCCGATCACTACTTAACCAGACTGGATTTTCCACAAGACTCTACACTATTTCTGGCAGGTGATGCAACTTGGCGTCCGAGCGCTGGATTAGACAAAGATTGGGACACCGATTCAGTAGATGTATGGACTGGCCATGGGAATAATGGCTTTCCTGCAGGACGCGTATTCATTGGGATCGATACGAGTGCGGTGGTTGGTGATGGAAAGCTAAATGTATTTTGTGAAAACAATCTTTCAGGCATTTATGCACGAAATGAAAATACTTCTATTTCGCAAAGGGCTGTAGGTGAGTTTCGGGTTAAAGGGGATGGAAGTCTGAACTATGGTTTATATTCTGTGGTAAACGGTCAAGATGAATTTTCAGATCGAAATACGGGTGTGTTCGGAGGTGTAGGGCATAAAGGATTTGTAAATATTGGTGTTCATGGATTTAGCAATGATGCCGTTGATAACAAATTTGTTGCAGCGACCAGTTGTGGTGTAAAAGGCGAAGTGGAATTTGGCTTTAATAATGCATACAATTATGGTGTTTGGGGTACTGCCAAATTAGCTCAAAAAGCAACTTACGCTGTATATGGTCAAATCGTACCAGGAGTTTTTTCTGTACCTGATGTTTATGCCGGATTCTTCGAAGGTGATGTTTTTACTACCGGAATGTACTTACCAAGTGATGAAAACATTAAAGAAAATATAACTGACATAGAAGATGCAAACTCGCTTCTAATGCAGCTGAACCCTAAATCTTATAACGTAAAGGAAGACTTTCCGCTTATAACGCATAAAGAAAACATGTTTGGCCTTCTTTCTCAAGAAGTTGAAGAGGTTTTACCAAATTTGGTGAAAGACGTGCTAATTACAATGATCACAGACTCCACCGGGGCGACTATCCGTGAAGAGCAAACTATCAAGTCTGTGCGGTACAATGATTTTATAAGTCTGCTTATAAAAGGCCATAAAGAGCAACAACAAATGATGGACACTCAAAACGCCGAAATGGCTGCACAAGTGCAGGAAAACGAAGCCCTCGAAGCCCAAGTGGCCGAGCTGTCAGAACAACTGGCGGCACAAGCCACGCAAATCGAAGAAATGCAAAGCCAAATGAGGGCCGTTATGTCATCATTCCAGTCAACCCAGAGCAAAATGAACAACTGCTGCGGTACCACCCCTACTGAAAAAGGTAGTACTGAGACAGGTGGCATTGAATTGGAGCAAAACTTCCCAAATCCTTTTGACGAGGTTACCACCATCAACTTCAGCATAAGCGAGCCAGCACAAATACGCCTGGAGATAAGCGATAGCCAAGGAAGGGTGCTCGAAGTATTGGTAAACCAAACCCTAAACGAGGGCCGCTACACCGAGCGATGGGATGCCTCGGCATTTGCCCCCGGCACCTACTACTACTCCCTCTATGCCGATACGGAACTGCTAACGAAGAAGATGATTAAGCGCTAATCTTCTCTTGTCAATTTTTAATTGTACAGTCTCGGAATTTTTCGGGGCGGTTTTTTTTGATCCACCTCCGACATTCCGCTCGTTCCTCCCCGAATGTCACCTCCTCCATCGGAGGAGGATAATCTTAGGACAAAAAACTATCGACGATCGACCAGCTGCTCATCAAGACATAATCTTCGTCTTCTCCGCGAAGTCATTCGCAAAGGTTCTGATCTCCTTGGCTATATCTTCTTGACCCGTAGCGCGGGAATAGGTGTCGGCCATCGTCAGGAGCGACTGGTGAAAAAAGCGCTGCATGTCAAATACGTTCATCTCCTTATTCCAAAGGTCAATGCGAACCGTATTTTCCTCCTTTTCGTCCCACATGGTGAGCATCATCGCCTTTACATCGCCGCCTTCGTTGCTATCGTCGGCGCGCCATTTCATTTTTAGTGGCACGTGATTTTCGTCGAGTCCCACTTGAATATTGATATTGGATTTTTTCTTGATTTCGTCGCTCATCTTCCCGGTTTATAGGTTTCTAAAATTTGTCGATCGCCCGATCCTAGTAAGTCTTGCAAGGTAAGGTTCTCATTTTCATTCATAAAGGCCTCCACCATTTGAAGCCCCAGCCAATTGCCCACTCCGCCCGGAGACTCAGCCGGCATTCCGGGAGTAAAAGGCCCGTCGTTCATCATCTTATTGATTTGGCGAAAGTCGGTGGAGAATACCAAATCATTTTCGAGGAGGTAGGTCCAAATGGCGTACTCTGAATCCTCCGCCCATTCCAGCTGAACTGGAGTATAATTTAACAAATCGGCATCGTTAACTTCCATCAAGGCTCGAGTGATGTAGAGCATCTTTCCATTAAAAACAATTGATGACAGCATGTCTTCTCCCGCTAAATCTTGGTTTTTGAAAAACAGCCAGCCCTTCAGTGCATTTACGGAAAGGTATTGCGGCTTCATTTTATCGCGCTTGTATTGAGGAAAAAGATCGGGGGGCAACTGCTTTACCACTTCATTCTCAGGGCTCAGATACCACTCCAAGCCAACGCCAAGCCATTCTGTAGATGGAAATATCCCAACATTAAATCCTGAATTATACGCTACAAGATTGGGAAGATCGCCTTCGTCAAAGTGAACTGAGTATGCACGTAAGGCTTCTGTCAATTCTGCTTCCTCAACTGAAAGATCAGGATATACTTGATCAACTGACTCTTGAAGTTTTTGCCAAGTTGGATCTCCTGTAAATCGGCTTAAAAACTCGGGCAACATTGGATTATCGGACGGTGGCATCTGCATGATATCGACAGTGTAGACATCTAAAAAAGAACCATACTGCTCTTTCATAAGGGAAAGCTTTTCTTGCCCCGGCTTGCCTTGACCATCAAAAATAGCGCGGTCTAGCCGTAGAAATTCCGGGTGGTAATCTACTTGAGACGTGTCAACTTCAAAGCGATCACCCGAACACGAAACGAGAAAGAAAAACAGACTGTAAAGGGCGACCGACGTGATGCGCTTCATCTCAAAAATTAGTTACTTTTGGCGGGAAATAAAGAATGCAAAAATAATGAAAAAGATAGGTCTATTTATTCTCGTTTTGTTCTGCACTTCGCTTGCCTTTTCGCAGACCACTACTACTCCTGCACCTGCTCCTACTCCTTTGCCTCAAACGGCTCCTGTTAATCAAAAAGTGCGTTTAGGGCTTTCTTTTTCTCCATTGCTATCTTGGTTTAGCACTTCGGGCGATGCCGGTGCTGTGGAACCCGACGGAACTCGATTTAATATTGCATTTGGTCTGAACACGGACTTCAGAATTGCACAGAATAGCAACTATTACTTCAGCACAGGTTTATTCTTATTGAATACGGGAGGAACTCTTCGCCATGATTATTTTACTGAAAATGACAATGGCGAGTACTTCAAAACGGAACGCACATCCGACTTCCGCATTAATTATGTAAATATTCCTGTCACCATGATGTTGCGAACGAATGAGATAGGGTATATCCGCTATTTCGGTCGTGTTGGTTTCGATGCGGCTTTCAATACCAAGAGCACCTATGACTACACGGACGTCAATCTTGACAACCCCAGTGCAGCAGATCTGACCGTTGAGGATGAAGACGCCTCTGATCTTACTTCTCTCATGCGGTTTGGGCTGCGTATTGAAGCAGGCTTTGAGATGCAAATCGGAGGCACAACTAACCTCTATTTCACCGCTACCTACAACAGTGGTCTGAACAATGTGTTCAGCGACGACTATGAGCTACCTAAGACAAATAGCTTAGGTGAACTGATCCCCGGAGAAGGAGGTGAGCCCCAGACAGAGAGAAGGGTAAAAGCAACCACCAACCTATTTGCTATCACTGCCGGGGTCTATTTTTAAACAAGAGTTCAATCTCTTCGTTAAGAATAAAAAGGATTTATGCAGACAGAGTCGGTTATTCAGCATATTACGCATTGGATGAAAACGTATGCCGACCAAGCACATTCAAAAGGATTTGTGGTTGGCGTTTCAGGTGGAATTGACTCTGCCGTTACATCTTCTCTATGCGCTCTGACCGGTCTCCCAACACTTTGTGTGGAAATGCCAATCCATCAAGCGGCCAACCAAGTTACGCGAGCGGCCACCCACATTGCCAAACTCAAAACGCATCACAAGAATGTTTCTTCCCACTGGGTGGAACTCACTGATATATTCGACAGCTTCGTTCACGCTTTGCCGCCATCCAGCGAAAAGGACAAGCACGAATTCAGTTTAGTCAATACGCGAGCCAGGTTTCGAATGTCAACGCTTTATTATTTCGCGGGGTTAAACAACTACCTAGTAGCCGGAACAGGGAATAAGGTGGAGGACTTCGGTGTAGGTTTTTATACCAAATACGGGGATGGAGGGGTTGACCTCAGCCCCATTGCAGACTTGAATAAAACCGAAGTTTATGCCCTCGGTAAAGAATTAGGTGTGATCGACGAAATTATGGTGGCACCTCCTACAGATGGATTGTGGGGCGATGACCGCACCGACGAGGATCAAATAGGCGCTACTTATCCCGAACTAGAATGGGCGATGGAATTTTCTGGTGATCCAGCTTCGCTGGAAGGCAGAAAAAAAGAAGTCTTCGAAATTTATCAAGGTTACCACAAACGCAATAAGCACAAAATGGTTCCTATTCCTGTTTGTGTAATTCCTCAAGAACTAAAAGGTTAAAAACCTTTTTACTCGATTTCCCAAGTGTTGGTGCCTTTTAGAAGGGCTTCTAAATCTCCTTCTCCTTTATTCTCAATGCTCGTTTTTATTTGAGCATGGAGCATTTCTTCATAGCAGGATTTATCCTCTTGATAAAAAACACCAAAGGGTCTGGGTAAACTCTCACAATGAGTGCTCGGAGAGTCAAAGCATCTCATTAAAATTCCCGCTTTGAAACGATCCGTTTTGTCGTGCTTCCACAAATCATCTTTGGAATATTTCCCCGATTCCAAGTCAACAACAACAGGGCTTGCACCATCCAATCGAACGCCTTTGTTTTCATTTTCACCAAAAACCAATGGCTCTCCGTGTTCTACAAAAACCGTGGTATTGGCCTTAGTGCTCTTATCGGTAAAAACACCGAAAGCTCCGTCGTTAAATACGTTGCAGTTTTGGTAAATTTCAATCAGCGAAGTCCCTTTGTGATCGTCTGTCCATTGTACGGGCGATGAAAGTTCCATCTGCCCCCGCAGCCAATGCCAAAGGGTTGAACGGGTGGTCCACACTTCCCATCGGTGTGCTTTTTGTCACTTTTCCCTCAGGAGAAGTAGGTGAATACTGCCCTTTGGTCAAACCGTAAATCTCATTATTGAAGAGAAGCACATTCATATCGAAGTTTCTTCTCAACAAATGAATGAGGTGATTTCCCCCAATTGACAGCGCATCACCATCTCCCGTAATCACCCAAACACTTAAGTTGGGATTGGAAATCTTTAAACCGCTGGCAATAGCAGGAGCTCTACCGTGGATGCTGTGCATCCCATACGTATTGAGATAGTAAGGAAAGCGAGAAGAACAACCGATTCCCGAAATGAAAACAATGTCTTCTTTGGCTACACCAATATCAGGAAGCACACTTTGCACTTGCTTCAGGATGGAATAGTCACCACAACCGGGACACCACCTTACTTCTTGATCACTGGAAAAGTCTTTCGCTGTATATGTCGTTTGCTCTTGTGTCATACTTCAAGGTGTTTGAGGGCCTCCTCTTTAATTTCAGTTGCAGAGAAAGGCAATCCTTTTACTTTGCTCATCGGCTTGGCATCAATCAAGAATTCACTCCTGATGATTTTTACCAATTGTCCTTTGTTCAATTCAGGTACGATTACCTGATCAAATCCTTTGAGTAGTTCTCCTAGGTTTTTCGGAAACGGGAAAAGGTATTTGACGTGTACCTGAGAAACCGAATGTCCTTCGGCTAAAAGTTCTTTGACGGCCGTCTTGATCGCGCCGTAGGTAGAACCCCAGCCAAGAATACAAAGCTTTGCTTTTTCTTCTCCCTGATCTACCTTTTGTAGAGGAATAAAATCGGCGATTTTTGCAATCTTCTCTGCTCTAAGGCCTACCATTTTCTCGTGGTTTTCGGGATCGTACGAAACGTTTCCTGTTTCGTCTTGCTTCTCCAATCCACCGATACGGTGCTCCAACCCTTTTATGCCCGGAACAGCCCACTGCCGCACCCCTTTATCATCGCGTCGGTATGGCAAAAACTCTTCGTCCGTCGCCTCTTTCATTATCGGTGGATTGATCGCTTTCAATTGATCTGCCGATGGAAATCTCCACGGCTCAGCACCATTAGCGATATATCCGTCGCTTAGCAGGAATACGGGAGTCATGTGTTCGATCGCAATTCTTACTGCTTCGAATGCCTGATTGAAACAATCACGCGGCGAGCTCGCAGCAATCACCGGAATAGGTGCCTCTCCGTTTCGACCATAAATGGCCTGCAACAAATCGGCTTGTTCCGTTTTTGTGGGCAATCCTGTAGATGGCCCGCCCCGCTGTACATTCACTACAACTAGTGGTATTTCAAGAATGCAAGCCAATCCCAGAGCTTCTCCTTTCAAAGCAATTCCAGGACCGCTCGATGCAGTGATTCCTATATTTCCGCCAAAGGATGCTCCAATAGCCGACGTGATGGCGGCAATCTCATCCTCAGCTTGGAATGAGCGGACATTAAAATTTTTATGTTTGGAAAGTTCGTGAAGAATATCTGAAGCGGGCGTAATCGGATAACTACCATAAAAAAGTGGCAATCCTGCTTTTTGTGAAGCCGCGATCAATCCGATTGCAACCCCTTGATTTCCCATTATATTTCGGTACACACCTTTGGGAAGTGGTGCCGGCTTCACCTCATATCGAGTAGTGAAGGTCTCGCTGGTATCGCCGTAATTGTAGCCCGCTTTGAGCACTGCCATGTTGGCTTCGATCAAGTCGGGTTTGTTTTTAAACTTTTCGTGAAGGAACTTTTCTGTTGGTGCCAGCTCTCGATTGTACATCCAGTATAGGAACCCTAGAACAAACATGTTTTTGCTTCTGTCCTTCTCTTTGATACCGAGGGTCGACTCCTTCAGCGATTCGCGGGTAAGCTTGGTCACGTCGATTTCTATGACGCGGTACTTACCAAGGCTATTGTCCTCCAGCGGATTTCGCATATCGACGTATCCCGAAAGCTTCAGGTTCTTCTTGTCGAACCCGTCAGTGTTGGCGATGATGGTACCGCCGATTTTGAGCTTCCCCAAATTAGCTTTTAGCGCTGCTGCATTCATCACCACCAATACATCGCAAAGATCGCCCGGAGTAAAAATTTCTATACTCCCGAAGTTGAGTTGGAATCCGGATACTCCCGCTATCGTGCCTTGTGGGGCGCGAATCTCAGCCGGGTAATCGGGAAAAGTGCTGACGTCGTTGCCAAATAGGGCGCTTGTATTGGAAAATTGACTTCCTGTCAATTGGATTCCATCACCTGAGTCTCCCGCAAAAAGGATAGCTACATCCTGTTTGCTTTCTTTATTGTTCTTTATTGTTTTGAGTTCTTCCAAGAGAATCTAGAATTGAATGTTAAGAGAACGGTAGTAGAATCTATTTTGTTTGCAGAAGATTAATCGCTTCTACCGCTTTGATTTCAGGAGCTGCTTTTTTAATGCTTTCTTCTACTCCAGCTTTGAGTGTCATAAAACTCATGGAACATTCTTTACAGGCTCCATGTAGCTCGACACGAGCGATTAAATCATCCGTGACTTCCACCAAAGTGATATCACCTCGATCAGCTTCCAAAAACGGTCTGATCTGTTGGAGGGCTCCCTGTACTCGTTCTATCAAATTATCCATAGTCAGCGGCGTAATATTTTGAATTACAAAGTTTTGAATCAGACTTTTCGCTTTGATAATTCGCCTACGAAATTACTAATTATTTGGCGAAAAGCTTCTCCCGAAGGAGTCTCCTCCTGAAGCACTGCAGGCCGTCCCGCGTCACCTGATTCGCGTATGGACTGTATGATTGGCAGCTCTCCCAGAAAGGGCACTTGAAGCTTTTCAGCTAACCCTTTGGCCCCTTCGCGTCCGAAGATGTAGTATTTTCTATCAGGTAATTCACCCGGAGTGAAGTAAGCCATGTTCTCAACGATTCCCAAAACGGGAACATTGATGACATCCAGATTGAACATTCCCACAGCTTTTTTCGCATCAGCCAGAGCGATATTCTGTGGCGTACTCACGATCACGGCTCCTGTAAGGGGCACTACCTGCACCAAGCTCAGGTGAATATCACCGGTTCCGGGAGGCAGATCTACAATCATGTAATCAAGTGGACCCCAATGGGCATCAGTGAACATCTGATTCAATGCCTTACTCGCCATCGGACCTCTCCAGACAATAGCTTGAGAAGTGTCAGCAAAAAACCCGATCGAAAGCATTTTCACTCCGTAATTCTCAACGGGTAAAATATAAGTCTTTCCATCGATCTCCTTGGTTTTGGGTTTCTCATCTTCCACATTAAACATAATGGGCATCGAAGGCCCATATATGTCGGCATCAATCAAGCCAACCGAATAACCTTCCCGGGCCAAACCGGCTGCAAGATTTGCGGCTACGGTAGACTTGCCCACACCGCCTTTCCCTGATGCTACGGCGATGATATTTTTCACACCTGGCAATATTTTACGCTGATCGGGTGTACGGTCTTCTTTGCTCAAGACTTTCGTCGAAATATTGACTTGCAATTCCTTGCCGAAATTTCTCTCGAGCGCAAATCGACAGGCATCTTCCATCCGCTTGCGGCTGTGCATCGCCGGGCTCAGCACATGAAGATCGAAAGACACCTTTCCTTCGCTTACTTCGACATTGCGCACCAGATTTTCGCTGACAATGTCTTTTTTCAACTCGGGCTCCATCACATTTCCGAGGATCTCGAGTACTTTTTCTTTGGTCAATTCCATAATCTCTAAAAGCTTAATCTAAGCTCAATTCTTTTGCCGGATCCCAAAGGTGTTTTTCGAAATCCAGAATTTGATCGTTTTCAATTTTTACTCCCTCCGCCTCTAGCCTTCTTTGCATTTCATTCTCATCACTAAAATGGTGCTTTCCCGTGAGCAATCCCGAGCGATTTACTACTCGATGCGCAGGAATTGAATCGGGCGAAGTATGTGACGCATTCATCGCCCAGCCCACCATTCTGGATGAGCGCGCCATACCCAAGTACTTGGCTATGGCACCGTAGCTCGTAACGCGCCCGAAGGGTATTTGTTTGACTACTTCGAAAACCATATCGAAGAAGTCCTTATTTTTTTCAGATATCTTGGTAGTAGCTGTCATTTAATCTGAATCTGAGGTATTTGATTTTCTTTCCAATCGCGAGCCACTTCATCTCATAAAAGGTCTTTACGGCGAGTATCTCTTGCTCCTCTTTATTGAAATCTTCCCACCCCTTTCCGTAAATGTCATCACACGATTTTAAGAGTTGGTGCTCTTCCTCTTCGATGGTCTCAAGCGTAGAATCATAGAAGATCAGGCTGTCAGTTTTCACATGAATCAATCCGTCCTGTTTCAAGAGTTTTCCATAGCGCTTGAGAAAAGCACGACCCGAAAGTCGCTTGGTCCCCTTTCTGTCTTTGGGTTGAGGGTCGGAAAATGTGAGCCAAATCTCTGTGATCTCGTTTAGGGCAAATACGTAATTAACAAACTCAATCTTGGTTCTGACGAAGGCCACATTGGAGATTCCTTCTTCTTCGGCAGTTTTGGACCCGCGCCAAATCCGCGCGCCTTTTACATCCATACCTATAAAGTTTCGATCCGGGTATTTTCGGGCTAAGGCCAAGGTGTATTCACCTTTTCCGCAACCTAGCTCTAAAGTTATCGGGTTGTCGTTTCCGAAGAAGGAGGCCCACCTGCCCTTC
>CAZKXG010000065.1:10706-16420 GCA_964556465.1 uncultured Cryomorphaceae bacterium
CCGTGCCGATCATCAAATCGCTACAGCACTTCGGAGCGATAGTAGAAATCACCTCATCGGGATTGGCCCTCAGTTACCTGAAAAAAAGATTCCCATCACTTATATTTCACTCTTTGCCTGACAGAGAAGTGCTCTATTCCAAAAAAGGAGCACAAAAGGGTCTGCTCAAGAGAGCTCTCATTCAGGCGGGGATTAATTCCGAGCAACATCGTTTTGTATCGAAGCTAGTGGACGAAAGAAAGTTCACTCATATTGTCTCTGATAATGTATACGGAGCTTATGATACGCGGATTACATCAGCGCTCGTAAGTCATCAACTTTCGCTAAAAGTGCCTTTCGGCGAAAGCCTTGTAAACTCCAAGCTAGCAAGCTGGATCAATCGATTCTCGGAGGTTTGGATTCCGGACGCACCCAACCATTTGGTTTCAGGCGATTTGGCTTCAAGCCAAAAAGTAGTTATACCCAAGAAACATTTAGGAATTCCTTCGCAGTTTATGAAGGATAACATTGCCGAAAAGAGATACCGAATCGGCGTGGTTTTAGGTGGACCCGAGCCTCAACGGAGCATTCTGGAAAAACAGCTTTTAAAAGTTATAATGTCCATTGAGGGGAAGAAAATTCTCTTTCGTGGTAGCACGATTGGCGACGACCTTCCAGCCGAAAATATTGAAATCGAACCCCTTGGCGATGGCGAAGAAATGGCCTCAAAGCTAGCAGCATGCGAATTGGTTATTGGTCGCTCAGGATACTCAACTATCTGCGATTTGATGGTGATCGGATCCAAGGCGCTTTTGATACCTACACCGGGACAATCGGAGCAAGAATACTTGGCAAGCAGAGTGCGGATACAACCACAGTTTTCAACTTGTAGCCAAGAAAAACTCAATTTGGAATGGATTAAAAGAGCCTTGAATAAAGGGCCTCAGTCAAAAGAAAGATTCGACTTTTTTAAATCAGATAGCTTGGTTGTTAAAGCTTTCTTAGAACTATAGTCAGGCTTTAGCCAGAGTAAAGGAAAAGACGGACCCTTTCCCTACTTCACTCCTCACATTGAGTGATTGCTCGTGACCTTCTATGATGTGCTTGCAGATGGCAAGTCCTAGTCCCGTCCCACCTTGATGGCGAGATCGACTTTTGTCGACGCGATAAAAACGCTCAAAAAGTCTGGGAATGTGCTCCTTGTCAATACCCGGCCCATTGTCTTCTACTTCTATGAGAATTCGTTCATCCATGTCAAAAAATCTCACTGTAGTTTTCCCGCCAATCTTTCCGTAATTGATGGAGTTTGTGATCAAGTTTATGAGTACTTGACTTACCCTAAAGGAATCAGCTTCGACATAAATCGGCTTGTCGTAGTTCTTATTGAACCCAATGGTGATTTCTTTCTGCTTGGCCTCCTCTTCTCTTTGTTCTATGACTTCTTTCACCAATTCTACGATATCAATCTTCTCGATATCCAGCTTTAAGCTGCCTGATTCAAATTGGGTAATGGTGTCAAGGTCTTCAACAAGCATAGTCATTCGATCCACTGATTTGGCGGCTTTCATGAGAAACTTACGATTGAAATTGGGGTCTTCTAATGCTCCTTCGAGGAGGGTCAAGATGTAGCCCTGGATACTGAAGATCGGTGTCTTGAGTTCATGAGCTACGTTGCCTACAAATTCTTTTCTAAAGTTCTCTTTCTCCCGAAGATCTTCAATTTCGGCCATGCGGTCTTCGGCCCAGTCAACTACTTCTTTATTTACATCTCCCAGCACATCTTTAGACATGTCGAGTCTGAAAGCCGATCGCCCCACTTTGAGGGAGTGCATATTTCGAAAGATGAGCTTGATCTTGGCGTAAATGAAGCGCTGTAGTGATTTGTAGATAACCAACCAAGAAGAAAGAAAAGCCAATGAAGTAAAAACGGCAACCTGAAGCCAGTCGATTTTTTCACCAAAAAGAAGCAACGTGCCAATGAGCAAGACGAAAATAGCCAAGGCCACGATAACGGCTGTAAAAACAGCTACTTTGAAAGGACTTCGTCCTGTCATTTAGCTTCGAATTTGTAACCGACTCCTTTGATGGTTTTGATGAATTTGCTACCGATTTTCTCTCGAAGTTTTCGGATGTGTACATCAATGGTCCGATCGCCAACGACCACGTCATTTCCCCAAATTGTATTGAGAATGATCTCACGGGTGAATACGCGACCGGGTTTGCTAATAAGCAGTGCGAGCAACTCAAATTCCTTTTTGGGTAAGTTGAGCTCTTTGCCATCTTGAACTACCAAGTACTTTTCTTTGTCGATGACAATGCCACCAACAGGAGCACCGGCCCTTACATCAGAAGCTGACCGTTTTCGACGGAGCAAAGCTTGAATCCTCGAAAGCAACACTCTGGGCTTAATTGGTTTTGAGATGTAATCATCCGCTCCTGCGTCAAACCCGGCGATCTGCGAATAGTCTTCGCCTCGGGCTGTTAAAAATGCGATGATACTCGGCTTTAATGAATCAATCTCTCTCATCTCCACACATGTTTCGATGCCGTCCATTTCGGGCATCATCACGTCCAGAAGAATTAAGTCCGGAAGAAACTCTTTGGCCGTTTCTATCGCATCGCGTCCATTCATAGCAGACTTAACTTGATAGTTTTCCTTTTCTAAGTTGTAGCTGATTAAGTCAATAATATCCTGTTCATCATCGACCAAAAGGATCTTTTCTTTTTTCACACTGTGGTAGCTTTAGTAGAAAACGGTGACAAAATTAGGTGTAGAATTCTCCCGCCTTGTTATTCGGTTGTTAAACCTAAATTAAGTCCAAATATAAGAATCACAAGAGGCAAGACCACCTCTTAACATTGAGACAACAATAGAATAACTCAGAGGTAAGTTAGAATTCATCTTACCCTAATTCGCTGCCCCTTTCTTTGCGTCGTCAAAAAACGATTTACCTAACGACAAACTTTTCACCAAATGAATAACTTTAAAAAACTTAGAAACATGGCTGCCATCTTGATGATGGGGTCTTTGGTATTAACTTCTTGTGACGATGATGACGACGAAGAAGAAACGCCACCAACAAATACTGTGAGAATTATCACAGGTACGGAAACATGGCCTGCAAATGAGATTACTGCTTTGAACGGTAGAGTAGTAGTTGATAACGGTGCTACATTGATCATTGAAGGTGGAGCGATTATCAAAGCTGCTTCAGGTCAAGGAACCGCTGCATCGGCTCTTATCGTTGCCAGAGGTGGCCGAATTGAAACAAGTGGATCATCGGCAGCAGCGCCAATCATCTTCACTTCATCTGCGGATAATATCCAAGTAGGTGAAACAGCAGGTACGAACTTGGACAAGACAGACAACCAGCTTTGGGGTGGTGTAATCATTTTGGGTAGCGCACCAATCAGCGCCGAAGATGGTGACACCGAAACCAATATCGAAGGACTCCCTGCTGAAGCGGGATACGGTCTATACGGTGGTGATGAGCCAGGTGATGACTCAGGAGTTTTCGAGTATGTATCTATCCGCCACGGAGGAATCTCTATCGGAGAAGGAAACGAAATCAATGGTTTGACTCTAGGTGGAGTTGGAACAGGTACTATGATTAACAATGTAGAAGTTTATGCCACTTTGGATGACGGAATCGAGTGTTTCGGTGGAACAGTTGACATCGACAATGCATTGGTATACTACCAAGGTGACGACGGAATTGACCTAGACATGAACTATTCAGGAACGATCTCAAACTTTGCCGTTATTCACGGAGACGGAATCGGTACGGATGAGAGTCTTGAAATTGATGGACCTGAAAATGACACATACACTGATGGTCTTTTCACATTGAACAACGGTGTTTGCAGAATCGAAGGCGCCGATGGTTCTGCTGCTGACTTCAAATCAGGTGCTCAAGGAAACGTGGTCAACGTGACTTTCGAATCAGGTGATAAAGAGGTGAAATTCAGAACTCGATTCACAGATGCTTGTGAGTACCGATCTGATGCCTTCGGAAACCTTACTGATGCTAACCCAACTTTGATCTTCACTGAAGATGAAATTAGCGGTGGTGTCGAAGTATATGACGGTGACGAAGACGAAGAGAATCCAACTTCTTGCCCGAATGAACTAGCAGCTGCTCAAACAATGGCAGAAGGTGCCATAGAGCCTATGGGTGCAGGTGCGACCATTGACCTGAATTCTCTATTTGGCTGGACTCTAGCCGGACAAAAAGGCGAGCTCTAATCGAGTAGTCAAAATAAAAAAATCAGCCCATTAAAGCCCCAAGACGATGAGTCTTGGGGCTTACATATTAAAAATAACATTGATGATTAAAGCAAGGTATTACTTGTTTCTGCTTCTGGTTTTCGTTGGAAGTTTGGCTCAAGCTCAGGAAAAAGGTTTTCTGCGTGGAAATGTAGCAGATGGCGAGATTGGTGGCGGAATGATCGGTGCGACGGTAGTATTGGCCGATAATCCCGGGGTTGGAACTGTAACCGACTTCGACGGAAACTACTCGTTATCCTTAGCACCAGGTGTTTACGACATCAAGATCTCCTTCATTTCATTCGTCAGCCAAACCTTCAAAGAAATAACTATAGAATCCGGTGAGGTTACTGTCCTGGACACTGAGTTGAAGCCTGCGGTGGATGAACTTGCTGCGGTGGAAATCGTAGCTGAGGCGAGAAGAAATACGGAGACTGCAGTTCTGATGGATATGAAAAATGCGACTGCCGTAACAGACGGTCTGTCTGTTCAGTCCATCCGCAAAATCGGTGACTCAGATCTTTCAGGGGCTATCAAGCGTGTTACAGGTGTTACGGTGCAAGGAGGTAAGTACGTTTACGTGCGTGGTCTTGGAGACCGATACACGAAGACGACCCTTAACGGGATGTCCATTCCCGGTTTGGATCCCGATGTGAATGCAGTAGCCATCGACATCTTCCCCACTTCAGTTCTTGAAAATGTTGCGGTTTTTAAATCATTTACACCCGACCAGTATGGTGACTTCACCGGGGGGTTGGTAAATATTGTCACCAAGAACTTCCCTGATATTAAAGAAACCCAAGTTTCTCTGGGAGTAGGGTACACCATCGATCAAACCTTCAACAGCGACTTTATTCTTTACGACAGAGGGAGCCTTGATTTCTTAGGCTTTGACGACGGAACGAGAGAATTGCCCATTAATAAGAATACCGAGATCCCGGTTGAGCCATTGAACGATCCGGCATTGGAAAACATTACGCGTTCATTTAACCCTACACTTGCAGCTTCAAAAGCAAACGCATTTTTGAACACTTCTTTGTCTGTGCGCCATGGTAATCAGATCAACAAGGAAAACGGGGGTACTTGGGGGTACAACTTTGTATTGAACTATCGGAACAACAATACTTACTACGAAGATTTCGAGGCCAATACTTTCCTTAAACCGGCAGGAGACAGTGAGGGTGAAACTGAACTCTTCAAAGATGAAGAACGAATTGGGGTAGTGGGTAGAAACGAAGTACAATGGAGTGCTTTGGGCGCCGCTGCCTACAAAAAAGGAAATTCAGATTTCACCGCGATGGTGCTTCACAGCCAAAGTGGAGAAACTTCAGCATCCCAGCGAAGATCACGGAACTTAAATCAAACTCAGGCCAGATTGGTCGAAGACATTCTCACCTACACTCAGCGATCACTTACCACATTTATGGTTGGAGGGCGTCACAATTTCGATAAACTGAATATTGAATGG
>CAZKXG010000066.1:0-376 GCA_964556465.1 uncultured Cryomorphaceae bacterium
ATGCTATCTCTGACTGAGAAATGCAATGGGTCAGGAGATTGCCGCAAGCTTCCTTACACAGGAGCTACGATGTGTCCGAGCTACCATGCCACCAGAAATGAGAAGGAAAGTACTCGAGCTCGTGCAAATCTGCTGCGAGAGGCCTTGACCCAGTCTACCCACCAAGCATTTCCCTTCGATAATGATGAGGTGCACGATGTCCTCGATCTTTGCCTCAGTTGCAAAGCTTGTAAGCGCGAATGTCCTAGTTCGGTAGATATGGCAATTTTGAAAATGGAGTCTGACTTCCACTACTACCGCAGGAACGGAATACCCGCGAGAAGTAAATTCTTCGGGAACTTTCATAGAAGTGCGAGATGGGGCGCGGCGTTTGCGC
>CAZKXG010000066.1:386-10985 GCA_964556465.1 uncultured Cryomorphaceae bacterium
GTTTTTTAAACTCAATCCCCAACAATTCTTAATCAATATTGAAATCTACCTTAGTGATAAATGCACCAATACCATTTTAAAGCTTCCCGCTTTTGAAAGAGCTATGAAATCGAGATTTGGAATAGCTTCAGCTCGTTCGATTCCCACATTTTCGGGGAGGAAGGCCACTTCGTGTATCAAACGAAAAAAGACTGAGACTCCTCAATTTGTCCTTTACATCGATGAATTTACTCAGTATCAAGATGCTCATGTGGCCGAGGCAGCAGCTAAATTTTTTCAACGGATGGGTTATTCCTTTGCGGTGGTCTATGCGCCTTCAGGGCGGGCGTGTTTTTCAAAGTCTTTGCTGAAGGAGGCTCGTCGATGTGCTGAAGAAGTACTCGAAAAGCTTGGTGATTTTCTAGCAAGAGATATTCCGGTTGTTGGTTTAGAGCCGTCGGGAATATTGGGGTTTAGAGATGAGTATAAGAGACTCTTTAAGGATGAGCGGAAACAAAAAGCAGAAAAGCTATCATCCCTATCACTGACTTTTGAAGAGTACGTGGCCAGAGAGATGAAATCAGGCCGAATAGGAAAGGAGGCTTTTTCTGAAGAGAAGCAAGAGATTGAAGTACATATTCATTGCCATCAAAAGGCATTGTCAAGTCCACAATACAGCCTTGAAATATTGAGTTTTCCTAAGAATTATTCGGCGGTTAAAATTCCTGCCGGCTGCTGTGGAATGGCGGGTAGCTTTGGTTATGAGCAGGAACACTTTGAAATGAGCAACCAAATTGGGGAGCAGATATTATTTCCGAGACTCAGATCTCTATCTGATAAAACCCTGATTGTGGCCGCGGGAACAAGCTGTCGTCATCAAATCAAAGATGGTGTACACAAAGAAAGCTTTCACCCTGCTGAGATTTTGCTCAAAGCCCTTAAATGAAAACTCCCGCCCAAAAGCAGGAGTTTCTCATTTTTAAGGTTTAAGATGGTGGTACGTTTAGCGCCTAACCACTTTGGCGTAAGAACTTGAGCCTTCTTGTTCCAGGCCTATCAAATATAGTCCTTGAGGGAATTCAGACAGGTCGACTTGTATTTTCTGTTGACCGATTGAGCTCGATAAAACTCTTTGCTCCAGTACTTTTCCAGTTAAATCCGTCACTCTTAACGTCAATTTCTCGCTTCGGTCGGATTGATAGCTGATTGTCGTGAGGTCATTAGTAGGGTTTGGATATACGGCAATCTCTTTCTCTAAAAAGTCAACATTGTCGCTAAGCGTTCCCGGCTGAATTACGTTTACATTGAACCCGCCTGAAAGCACTCCTGATCCTCCCAGTACGCTACCATCCAATACTTCGCAGTATGAAATCTGACATAAATTTCCGAGCGAATCTCCGAAAGTCACAAACAGACAGAGGATGTATGGTCCATCATCCTCATAGATGTGGGTGGGATAAAATTCATTTGATGTTCCACCATCTCCGAAGTCCCAAAGCACACTCGATGCATTTACAATGTTCTCAGAGGGAATGATGTAAAAGGTGTTTTCTCCTGTGCTATCTGCAATCACATCGAAACTGATTCCACACTCAAAGTCGTATGAGCAAGACCCATCGTCTATGGTTGCTTCTGGATTGAAGTTCAGCGCCTCAGGGTCTGTACATCCGTACACTTCTTGCGGCTCTCCACATCCGTCTTCATTTACACCGAACGAATAAACGTAGAGCTCTTGATAAACTTGAGGTGCCGCATAGAATAAGGTATCTCCCAATTCAGTAGTGGCGTAAATTTCGCTTCCCACCCAACTTTGATTTTGCCATGAATCAAGGTAAAGGTTGTAGCACCCGTCTTCGAGGCATACATCTACTACGAAACTTTGCCCTCCGGTAATCGATCCCGTCACAACGTAGGCATTGTATTGCTGCCCTATTCCATATTGAAGATAGCCTGTCGAATCAATTATGTTGCTCGTAGAAATATGCAGTGAAATTGTGTTTGCCGGGCATTCGTATAGACAAGACCCATCGTCTACTGTAGCTTCAGGCGAATAGTTGATAGCAAGAGGATCTGTGCATCCATAAATCTCCTCTTCTTCGCAACCTTCTGCATTCACTCCGAAAGCTACAGATCCGAATTCTCCATCGGCCAGCGTTCCCGAAGCTAGAATATTGTTGTTTAAGATGACTTGAAAAGAACCTCCATTCCATCCGTCACCGAAAGAATCGAAGAGTTCGAAGGTGTAGCAACCGTCTTCAAGACAAGTCCATTCAGTGATCGTTGAATAGTTCGGGTAATCCCCTGACCCGGCAACTTCCTCGCCTTCTTCATTTCTGATGTTCCAAGAAATTTCATAGCCCCAGTTTTCTGTGAAAACTACCACCATTACTTCATTATTCTCGCACTCGAAGTACTCACAACTTCCGTCATCGTCGGTAGCATCCGGATTGTAATTCAGAGCTTCGGGATCGGTACATCCGAGAACTACTTCTTCACATCCTTCTGCGTTCACGCCAAAAGGAACTGACCCGAACTCTCCATCTTCCAGTGTTCCTGAAATCAGTGTATTTCCGTTCAGGATGAGTTCAAAAGTACCGTCATTCCATCCGTCGCCAAATGAATCGAAAAGCTCGAAGCTATAGCATCCGTCTTCCAGGCAAGCCAATTCAGTTATGGTCGAATAACTAGGATAATCTCCCGATCCGGCAACTTCATCGCCTTCATCGTTTCTGATATTCCAAGAAATCTCGTATCCCCAGTTTTGAGTATTAATCAAAACGATGACCTCGTTGTTTTCACATTCAAAGTACTCACATGAGCCATCGTCAATGGTTGCAGATGGATTGTAGTTAAGTGCTGTTGGGTCAGTACAACCTTCGATATCAATAGGTTCACCGCATTCGGTATTGTTTACTCCAAATTGAACGGTAAATTGATTTGAAGAACCATCAAACTCGCCGAAATATTCGCTTTGGTCAAGTACAAAGATGCTGTAAATACCGGCCCACTCAGGGTCAATATTATAGATGTTAAGTGAATAACAGCCATCTCCCAAGCATAGGTCGTACTGAGGAGCCCAGTTGTAAAAGAAACCGTCTTCAACTATTTCACCGAAATCATTTGTAATGGTCCAAGACATAAACGAACTATCCTGCGGTGCTCCACCGAAAAAATCAAAGCCTAGGTAAACCTCCGTACAATCGTATATGCAAGAACCATCATCTACTGTGGCATCCGGATTATAGTTGGCAGCACTTGGATCAGTACAACCGAATAGTGGCTCTGCACAAGGGTTTGTCACCTCATATTCAAGGAAACAAGTTCCTGCATCGCCATTCCATCCATCTACCATGAGAATGTAGGTGGCGTTTGTGTCAAGCTCTCCACATGAAAATTCGAATGCTGATAGCAATCCTTCGCCTGAATTTCCGTCGCAATAAATCATCTCGCCTCCACACTCGGTAAATAGCCCGAATTGGGTATCTGTGAGCGTCCACGATCCATCACCTATGGCTTCGATACTTATTTGAGCCGGTGTTGCAGGAGTGGTGAAAGTAAACCATAGGCTACTTTGCTCACCTTCGCCTGAACCGAAGTTCCAGCATTCTCCAAAGATTCCTTCATTTTGAGTTGCGAATGAATTGTCAATTAAAATTGTTCCGGGCTCCAAAGGTTGCGCTCCTGAGCAGAGGTCATTTTCAGGACCGGTGTAGATACAAGAGCCATCATCGATCGTTGCAAACGAGTTGAAATTTAAGGCTGACGGATCAGTACAGCCGAGTATCGAGTCAGACTCGCAATAGAAAAATGAGGTGTAGTAATAGCCTGTACTATCGATGTTGGCAAATGAATCAAAGAGAGAGTCTCCATTGCAATCTTCTATGTGCACCAGCCCCTCACCCCAAGTGATCTGTGGATCAAAATAGAAGGTTGAAAATAAACCATCATTCAAAAACACGGTGTAAGATTCTGTTTCCGTAGATCCGATAAAATCAACCGTTGCGATAACAGGTTCTTGAGGAGGATTAAAGAGATCAATCTGAACGATTACTCCTGGATTTTGAGAAAAAAGGGTTGCCGAAAAAAGGCAGCAAATGGCGATGAGATAGGATTTCATAGTTGGGTTAATTGGTTTGGTAATATGACCGCTGTTACTATGAAATAGTTGCTCAGGAAAATAAAAAACCCCGCGATTGCGGGGCCTTTTTTATCTCAAAACAGTAATGAAACCAGTCTTTTGCTGAAGTTCCAAACTTTCGTTTCTTTCCTCCCCCCAGCGATAGGTCATCTTGTAAAAGTAGAGTTGGTTCTGACCAAAATAATCTCCATCTCCACCATTCCATACCTCTTCGATATTTCTGGATTCGAACACAATATCTCCCCATCGATTGAATACTTGAAAGGTATAATCGGTGATAGGGCACGAAGGTATCGGTTTAAACGTATTGTTCAGGGCGTCATTTCCACCCGGTGTCATGGCATTTGGAATAAATACTTCACAAGGGCAATCGTCAGCAATGTTGGCAAAAGAAATATTGATGGCGAAGTCATAATTCTCTTTGCATCCACGTTGATCTTCAACTGATAAAGTATATAGACCTGTGGAAAGGTTTTCATAGAATCCATTTGGTTTTGGATCTTCGCCATTCAAACGGAATTCAAACGGAGGCACACCATTTCGGAGATTTGCATCAATCAATCCGTTATCGAATAGCGGACAGTTAACAGGTCTTATTCTTTCAATGGCTAGATTGAGATCAGTATCGTCACTGACAACTACGTCGATGCTATTCGTGCATCCCGCATCATTTCTCACGCTCAAAATGTACGGCCCGGAGATTAACCCGTCAAAAAATGCAGTGTCTTGCCACCCTGCACCCAGATTGAATTCAAAGACATCGGGGTAATCTACCTCTGCAAATACTGATCCGTCAGGGTTTCCACAAAAGGAATTCGTGATGCTCAAAATGTCGATAGGCGGCACCTCTCTGCTCAAGAAAACGCTGTCAGTTAATTCACACCCTGAAGCATCGATAACCATAACATCATAACGTCCCGCAGCCAAATTTGGTAGCGTACTATTGGCTTGGAAAGATTGACCACCGTTAAACGAATATTCAATCGGATCTGCCCCTCCTACAATTTGAAGAGCTATGGATCCATCGGTTCCATTCAAGCAAGTTTCTTGCGAAACGGTAATGTTCAAATCTTTTCCAAGGCACGCGGCGTCCTCGCAAACAGTGGTAGCATTGCCCAATAAATTTTGAAGGTTGGCATTCACATGAGCTTCCATTTGAGTTACCTGGTCTTCCGTCCACATGTAAAGGCAAGCATCATCGCAATAGTCCATGTAACTTGGCCAAAGCACAGGGTCCGTGCAATTTACGATTACTTCACCATCGGCATAACAGCCAAAAGTTGCTTGATCAGTCAATGGAGTATCTGCAACTCCATCTCCGTCCGTAACACAATCTCCTGAATCAAACGGGTGCGATAAAGACAGGTAGTGACCCACTTCGTGAGTAATCGTTCTCCCTAAGTTGAATTGGCCACTTAGCGTCCCGTTGCAATTGCTGGTTCCAAAATAGGGAAGGCCACATACCACTCCGTCTCCATTTCCTGTTCCTCCCAAAGGAGAGAATCCAAGTGGGTTCCCCATATCACGTACGTACCAATTCATATATCCACTCCATTCGGGAATATCTTCGATTTCGTCGTATTCATCAATCGTTATCGCGTAGTCTCCCTCGGCAATTCCTGAACCTGCAGGATGGTTTAATGTAGCGAGGCAAAACTGAATACAAGATTCTCCGTTGTTTATCCCGGGCCAAGTTGCTTGTCCGTTCTCCCATTTGGTGATATCAGTGTTAGTTGCAGCGAAATCGGCGTTAATCGCATCGATTTGACTAATTGCCATTTCTTCAGCGCAAGCAGGAGTAACGCCAATACTGGTTCCTCCGCTATTTTGAAAGTGAACAGCTACAGGGATGTAGAGTATTTCATCACAATCCATTTTGGTTTCACTCACGTTATTTTTAAGCCATAAACGAATGTTTTCCATTTTTTCAGCGTGCGACTCAGCGAAATCAGGATCTTGCATCATCTGTTCGTGGTACTGATTTGTATGGCAGCGGTCTGGTCTATCTCCTTGTTGAGCTGTTAACTGGATTGAAATTACAATAAAGAAAAAAATGGATACTATTACTTTCATAATAAGATCTTGCAAGGTGCTGCGAAGGTAAAAATATCGCAACTAAATGTCTATTAATAATTGTCCACAAATGTGGATATCACAGTTTCATAATTTTGACGAACGATGGATTGAAAAGATGCACGCGGAACTGAAAAATTGTCGAACTATTCAGACAGGCGATTTGGTTCTTGAAGAAGAGCTGGATTTATCCTTGAATATGTTCTGCATCGAGATCAGGCTAATAGTCTTTTCGACCAGATAGAAGATGAAACTAGGGCGTGAACCCTTCAGGTTCTATCCACAACACAGAATTGCCAGTACCGAACTCATTCTCCTCGTAAGCAGGATTTGATGGGTCGATCATCCATTCTCCGTCTACTCTGAATTTATAGAGGTATTTACCAGGCTTTAAGTGAATGGGGAATTTCCAAATACCATCCTCCCTTATCATTCGATTGTTTTCTTCGCTCCATCCCGTAAAGCTTCCTGTGACCATTACTTCTGTTGCATCAGGATATTTGTCAAGGATAAACGTCCAATTTGGGTCTGGGGCAAGGAAGCTGTTTTCGTATTCACCATGGCGAATGATGTAAGGATTGTTAGGGTCTGTGATCCACTCTCCGTCCACTATGAATTTATACTCGTGATTCCCCGAAGGTAAGACGTATGGAAGCTCCCATCCGCCTGCTGTTTTAGTCATGACCAATTCAGATGGGTTCCAAGCATTAAAGGACCCGGCGAGTCTGACTTGATTCGCTTCTGTATAGCCATTGAGACGAAACATTGTGGTATCTCCAATTGCCATGAAAGAGTTGAAGTTTCCCGCACCATCGGGCCGTACAATTGGATTTTCGGGATCCGTAACCCATTCGCCATCGACAACAAACTTGTAAGCGTGAGTACCCTCTTTTAGAAACATTGGTAGAACCCAACCTCTTGACGTCTTTGCCATTTTGAGTTCCTTTTTGTTCCATCCATTAAAGCTACCCGCCAAATAGACTTTTTTGGAATCTTGAAAATCATCCAATTCGAATTTGTAATTGTACCTGTAGAATACGCTGTTTTTAGCACCCCATCCGTCATTCTCGCTCAAAGAATTTCCGGGAGCTTTAATCCAATTTCCATCCACGATGAATTTGTACAAGTATTTTCCGGGCAATAAGTTGAGCTCGATTTCCCAGCCTTCTCCCGTTCTTATTAAGGGTAGGCCTGAAGTACTCCAGCCATTGAAAGACCCAGATATGAGGACCTCTTGCGCATCGTGGTGTTTCGGCAGTATAAACTTAGTCTTGCCACTTGGGTATTGTATAATCACAGGTTCTGTCAAACGATTAACACCGTAAGTCACGTAATCCATATCCACATAACCCGGACCTCCATCCAGACCTGAAGCAGGATCGTTTGGAGAAAAAATTACGTCACTTTTCCAGTTCATTTGACCTTTCATATCGCCAATGGTTTTGGATAATTTTATCTTACCGCCTTCGACTTGTTGGACAGTCCATGCTTCCCCTTCAAATTCGAAATTGCCGTTTGATGGCGTACTCAGAATTTGTTCGAGCATCAATGAGTCCAATCCATATTGAAGACTCACTTCCGCGCGCTTCTCTACATCCCAATCTTTTTGAAGGTAGAACACCAAGTGGCCATCCTCGAGTACACAAATGTCGTCTTGGCCTTTTGCCACAAGGCTAAATACCATGAAGACTAATAGTGCTATATGTCTTACGCACATCTTCATTCGCTACTAAATTTATCAAATAAGCACAGCTTGAGGTAATTTTTCTTGCAGTTTATTCGAACGACTCCTTTCGAAAGAAAATCAAATCCGATCATGCCGTCTATTTGAGTTCCGTAAACATCGCTTATTCCATCGAGATTGGTGACGAGTGTTTGCATTCCCAAAATCGCATTGTCATTCATCTGAAAGTCGTTTAATCTACCGAAAAGGATTTCAACGTTTCCTTCTCCAACACCGCTTAAATTGCGACGGCCCGTAATCGAAATAGTCTCGAGTACTTTTTTATTTACTCTTGAATTCAAAGCATTGGTTTCTGCTCCTGTATCGAAGCCAAAGCGAAGCTTTTTTCCTGCTATGTAGCAATCTGTAAAAATGGTATTGTCAAAAACACGGATGGGTTGGGTGATTTCGCACTCAAAAGCCGACGGGGATTTCAGGCAGTTTCCATCTTTATCGGTTTTGTACAATTTGAGAACATTGTTTCTAACATCAATCTCCATTTCAAAATCTTTGAAGAGATTAAGGCCGAGGAGTCCTAAAACTTTGATACCTCTCACATTTTCGATCTCCCCAAGGTTTATCAAGTCCGCATTTACGTCGGTGTAGCTTATGTTCTTAAGCCGCAGACTATCGACATGAACCACATCTATCCGGTTAGATTCTCCGGTTATGCCCTTCGCAGTTGCGCTTTTCTTTTTCTTGTAATCTCTGAAATAGGTGCGATTCAATATCAGATAGGGGGCACCCGTATCAAAAATGAAATTTCCCCGCAGTGAATCAACTTGAGCCTCTATGATCAGCAATCTGCCTGCTCGCTTAAAAGGAATGGTCACCACGTCTACATCACAAACTGCTACAGGATCTGAATAGGACCTTGAAAACGCTCCACCCTTCTTTGCCGAGTCAAAGAGTTGACTTTGCGTCAGGAATATAAAAGAGAAGACGAAGGGTAGAAATTTCATCTGATCCCAAAGATGATTTCTTTTTCAATTGCTTCGATGAAAAAAGTGTTAAATGGCTTGATAATTATGTAAAGTATTCTTTACATTTGTAAAGCAAACTTTACATTATGAAATCTACATTGTTTCCCTACTCTTATCGGTATGTTGGATGGCCTTTACTAATTACAGGATTGATTCTCGGCATTTTCGTGGTCTTTTTTGAAATGTCCATTCCTTGGTTGGAATTTAAAGTTATCGGCATCGGAGATGAGATTTTTATTTCTTCAGGCGCGGATGATTCTTCATTTCCAATCTTGATAAACGATAATTTCACGAATGAGATCGTTGCCTTACTGGTACTAATCGGGTCGGTGTTTATCGCATTCTCTAAGGAAAGGATAGAAGACGAGTTTTTTCAGCAGCTCCGATTTGACTCTTTAATTTGGGCCTTGAAAATTCAGTCTCTTCTTTTGCTTTTGGCCATTTTGTTCCTATACAATATTGCCTTTTTGCAGTTTATGATGATTGCACTGGTCTCTTTTTACGTTTTCTACATCGGCCGATATCATTTCCAATTAATGAAACTTAAAAAGTCCACTCATGCAGAATAGACTCAGAGAAATTCGCATGGATGAAAACCTTTCTCAGCAAGCTTTAGCTGAAAAGACGGGAGTTAGCAGGCAGAGTATTCATGCCATTGAAAAAGGAAAATACGTTCCTTCTACCGAACTCGCGCTCAAAATCTGTCGAGAATTAAAAAAGAAAGTAGAGGACATTTTTTTCTTGGATTAGCCCAGAATACGTTTGATCCAAGTAAACTTACTTTTGGTATAGGGCGGGTATTTGATAGATGGGTCGATCCATGTTGCTGAATCGACAATGGTTTTGGCATTGCTAAAACACTCGAAGCTATAGAAACCATGGTAGTGACCACTTCCACTTTGTTGAAGACCACCCACGGGAAGGTCGGGGTTGCCGAATTGGAGAAGCGTATTGTTAATACAGCCGCCGCCGAATTCTATTCGAGACAAAACGAAATCCCGAAGAGCTTTATTTTTTCCAAAATAGTAACAGGCCAAGGGATAGCGATTTTTACGGACTATTTCGAGAATTTCTTTTTCCGTTTGCCATGTGAGGATAGGCAAAACCGGTCCGAAAATTTCTTCTTTCATCACTTCATCGTCCATCGAAATATTCGCCAAGAGAGTAGGAGCTATATACAAATCATTGCGATCTGACTGTCCGCCGATTATGACGTCTCCTGAACTCATCAACTTCTTTATAGCGTCAAACCTCTTCAAGTTTATGATGCGCGAGAAAGACTGACTGATCTTTGGATCAGTCCCATAAAATTCTTCAATTGCTTTCTTAGCCTCTTCAAGAAATTGATCGCGAAATCCTTTCTTGATCAAAACGTAGTCGGGACTGACACAAGTCTGCCCGGCATTCATAAATTTCCCCCAGAGCAGTCGCTTTACAGTGGTTTTCATACTACCGGTGCCGTCAATGATGGCAGGGCTTTTGCCGCCCAATTCCAAAGTGGTAGAAACGAGTTTTTCCGCAGCCATTTTCGCAATAGCGCTTCCTACCTGTGGGCTTCCTGTGAAGAAAACGTGATTGAATTCAAAAGAATTCATCAACTCTGGAACGACCTCGTGCCCTAGGCCTTGAACCGTACTAACGAAAGAAGGTTCGAAGACTTCTGAAATAATGTCTTCAACAATTTTGGCAATAGCCGGGGCGTC
>CAZKXG010000066.1:10995-16303 GCA_964556465.1 uncultured Cryomorphaceae bacterium
CTTCGCTAGGTTTTACTACGGCACAACAACCCGCCGCAATCGCTCCTGCCAGAGGGTCCATCACCAGCTGAAAAGGATAATTCCAAGGAGCGATAATGAGCACTACCCCTTTTGGCTCATAGCGCATGGTAGTAGATGAAGGCTGCATGGCCAAAGGAGTATCCCGTTTTATCGGACTCATCCATTCCTCAAGATTTTTTCGGAGGTACTTAATTTCATCTATTACGACGGAAATTTCGGTCATATAGGCCTCCATTTCTGATTTTCTCAAATCAGCGTGAAGGGCCTTCAGAATTTCTTTTTCATTTCGCTTGATAGCTTCCTCAAGACGCTCGAGTTGTACCTCGCGAAAGGAGTATTTGATAGTTGAGCCGGTATCGAAGAAATCTCTCTTGAGATTAAAGACGTCAGGCGTAACGTACGTTTTTTGAGCGAATGTTTTTTCCGAGGCTTCAGACATATCTCAATAGAGTAAAATTCTTTAATTACAGACAGAAGTCAGTCACTTCTACAGGTATTTTATAACCTTCTTCGACGGCCATGTCCAGATGGATTCTGAACTTTTTGCAATCACCACTAAAGTAATAAATCAAAGCCTGTAAATAGATGGCTTGTGCACTAGGGTCCTTTACCGATTTCATTTCTTTTAGCGCATTGTCGTATTCTCCATTCAACATAAAAGCCAAGGCGAGGTCTTCAGTAATTCCCGGATCCAAGTGTTTGTTGAATCTCGTAAAAATAGCACGGTCTAATACTTTTTGATTGAGTTGATAGAATCGATCAATTCCATGTAATTCATAATTTGATTGGTTTCGTTCGAGTAGATAAACCAGGTCAGTGGCTCCACGGGAATTTATAAGAAGCCTGTCTGTTCTCAACTGGAGTTCATCTCGTTCAGACTCGGTTAGCGCATTTATGTTTTCCTTGGTAGCTGCGTTAGAAATTCGCTGAGCTGCGTAGTCATGTTCGTCGAATATCAAGTTGACGAGTAGAGCCACCTCCAAATTTGAAATAGCGGGAATGGCTGAGTTCATTCTATCAAGGAAAGAGCGGTGCTCATATTTTCCTCCCGAAGTTTTGTAAACTACCGAGTTGAAAGCAAGCCTGAATTTATCCTTTAGTGACTGTATTTGTGAAGGGTCTGCCAATGCATCGTACGAGATTTTTTCGTACTCGGTATTTTCGGGAATGGCTGAAACGTCAAGCGGTAAATTCCTATCCCAAAATATCAGACCCATATCCAATAGATTACTTCCTGTCTGAAGAGCTTCCAATGCATTTAGGTCCTTTGCGGATCGATTTCGAGCCATTTCTTCATTTACCTCTTCCACCTTTTGCGGTAAAATGGCTGCCATGGCATAGTCGTGGTATTCGTCCTTGCGAAGAAATCGCGGTAGTTCAATTTGACCATTGACTATCGGCAATTTTACCTGAGTTTTAATTCTTTCCTCATCTCCGTATTTGAAGTTGTAATTCCAAAGAAGATAATTGAGGCGACCTGATTCTGAGCCAAAATCCAATGATAGGTTCATCGAGAAATCAGTGATAGACTTGTCTTTGATAATGGATTGAATGGGTAGTTGTTTTAGATTGTCTCCATAAATATCGTAGCGCAGAATGGCGTTTCCATCTTCCGAAATCCAAACTTTGGCAGAGAGGTATTCCGTAGTTTTTGAGATGAGTTCAAATTCTGATATACCCGTTTCGTGATTGTAATTGGCCAGATTTATCTGGAAATCCTTGTACAAACTTCTTTTGCTGAGTCTAGCCGGATGCAATGGCCAGATTGATACTTCTGATCTTTCAAAAGGTGAGAATTTGCAGATGAGTCCAGCGGTGTGAATGCTGAAAAACCGGATTTCGTTTGTGGGGTCGACATTGCTCTGCACAAAGGCAAACTCCAAGTCTTCCGGTGTGCCGGTATTGTCGATAAGCACAACCCCTTCTCCTTCCAGTATTTCGATTGGTCTGTCTTCCAGATATGACCGCACGGTAAGCTGACCGATGACCTGAGCTTCCAATTCTTCGTTTCTCCGTTTTTGGAAAGCTTCAAAAATAATTTCAGCCCATTTTTTTTCACTATCAGCCAAGATGTTCACTTGAGCCAATTCATTGATCGATTTGGTCAGGGCCACAATTGGTAGTTTTTGGAGCTCAGCCGATTTTATACTAAGTGATTTATAACCCAAGTGTGATATGTGCACGGATTCTGCTTCAGAAAGCTTGGTTTTTGAGACAGAAAAAAACCCGTCTTCATTGGCGATTAAGCCTTTTTTGCTCGGCTCAAGAAGAACTGCCGAGTAGGGCAGAGGTATTCCTTCTTCGCTTACGACTCGCTTTTTGATATATTCTTGTGCACTTGCGCTAAATACGAACACACTAAGAATTATTGCTGCCACGTACTTCATGGGTGCCAAGTTAAAAAGTGAGATATTAAAAAGCCCTTCACCAGAAGAGCTTTTTAACAAAAAATTGAAAATCATACAAAAACCTACGATATTGTCTCAAACCAAATTTTAATCATGCACAAATTATTTGCTACAGCTGTCCTTATCTTTTTGGGAATAACTACCAATGCTCAATCCTTTGAAGTCGGAACTGCTGAATACAGCTTTTTTGATTCCGAAAGAAATAGAGAAATCCCTGCATTACTCTATTATCCGTCAAACACGAGTGGTGAGAATACCGCTCCTGCCAATTCCACCTTCGGATTTCCCGTAGTGTCTTTTGGGCATGGATTCGTCATTGAGCCTGCGGCATATGGGTGGCTAGGTGAGGTTTTAGCGACCAATGGCTACATTTTGGTTTTGCCCTCAACGGAAGGTCAACTGCTTCCTCCTCCTGATCATTTGAATTTTGGTCGTGACATTCGCTTTTGTGCCGAGGAAATTATTCGGCTAAGTGAACTTAGTGGAAACCCCCTTTCAGGAAAAGTATTACCTCGGTATGCTATGATGGGGCATTCCATGGGAGGAGGAGCGACATATTTGGGAGCGTCTGAATCTGACAATGTCATCACCACCATAACGTTTGCCGCAGCCGACACGGATCCATCAGCGATTTCTGCAGCTCTAAATGTAAATGTACCATCTCTCGTAATTGCAGCCGAAGAGGATTGCGTTACTCCTGTTGCTTCCAATCAGTCGCCAATGTTTGAAAACTTACCTTCCGGAGAGAAAGCCTTGGTAACTATTGACAATGCTTCTCATTGCAATTTTACTGATGGAAGTGCTAGCCTTTGCTACTTAGGAGAGGCATTTCCTTGCATTGGGGCAGGTCCGTTTATTTCCTTATCGGAGCAGCACGAGCGCGTACTTGATGTGTTGCTGCCTTGGCTCGATCAGTATCTACGTTCAAATTGCTCATCAGGGGAGTTCTTCCTAACGGAATTGCAGACAGGAGAGGCCGAAGGCAAATGGACAAGTCAAGTGTTCGGAGGAGATCTTCTCCTTTGTGCTGCCGACTGTGAAATACCCCAAGCTTTTTTGATAACTGAAGAAGGAGCAGGTTTTGATTTGGAATGGCAGCCGATAGAAGATGCACTGGGGTATCAAATTCAAGCGCGTTTGGACGGAAACATTATTGGATCGATCAATTCTTTTACTACCTCTTTTTCAGTGACTCAACTGGACAATGCACTGGATTATCAGTTTAGGATCAGAGCTTTTTGCCCGGCGCAAGGTTTGGGAAGTTTTAGTAGCTGGCAGTCGGGTTCTGCCTTGTCCCTTTCATTGAATTACCAAAACGGATTGACTTTGGAATACGGCATTTCAAGAGGGCTCGCAAATGTTTCAATCCAAAACACCGGAGGGGAAAAGGTAATGGAACGTGATGTCTCTGATTTTAGCGGGAGTGTAGATATTTCTTTTTTGCCAAAAGGATTCTACGTCGCAAGAATTCAAGACTCTTTCGAAATTGAGGTCTTGAAATTTTCCGTTCAGTAATATGAAGGAAAAATTCTGCTATTTTGCCTGATTATATCTTGGCATATGGCAGACGATCATTCAAAATCAAACGAGGACACCGCCCGTATTGGGCAAGAGAAAAAAGTAGAGGAGAGCAGTAGAAATCTGGCAAGGCGTTTTTCGCTTTTGTGGTTAGAACTCTATCGATTTTTGTCGGCATTGCTGAGTATTAGAGAAGAAACCGACTATGAGAAAACCCGAGAGGGAATTGTAAAGGATGTATCATTCAGGGGTCACACAGTCTACATTCTTATCTGTTCCATTTTCATTGCTTCTATCGGACTCAACCTAAATTCTCCTGCTGTAATTATCGGAGCCATGCTTATCGCTCCGCTGATGGGGCCGATTCTCGGAATAGGCTTGGCTTTAGGGACAAATGACGACGAGTTGTTGATTAAGTCCTTAAAGAATTTTGGTGTCATGGTGATCATCAGTATGATCACGAGTACGGTGTATTTTATCTTGACGCCATTGGTTGAGTATCAGCCTGAGCTGTTGGCTCGAACAAAGCCTACCACTCTTGATATTTTCGTGGCCATCTTTGGTGGTGTAGCAGGAATAGTTGCCGGTTCCCGGAAGGAAAAGAGTAACGTAATACCGGGGGTTGCTATCGCGACTGCCCTTATGCCGCCTCTTTGTACGGCTGGGTTTGGCTTGGCTACGGGAAATTGGCCGTTCTTTTTTGGTGCATTTTACCTCTTTCTACTTAACTCCATTTTCATTTGCGCTGCCACCTTGATTGGAGTAAGATACTTGCGATTTCCACTTCGTAAGTTCATCAATGCTAAGCGCGAAAAGAGAGTGAGATTTTATATGGCACTCTTTACGACTATAATAATTCTGCCGAGCCTTTGGATTTTTTGGGGAGTACTTAAAGAGTCTTGGTTCAAAGGGCACGCAGAGAGTTTTGTGGCCGAGGTAGTTCAGATGGATGGCTCTCGAATTGTCAATCAGAATTTTGTCTACAACGATTCACTTTCGACCATTGAAGTTTTTGTTTTTGGTGCTCCAATACCCGAAGATACCGTGGCCAAATGGCGATCAAAACTACCCATATACGGATTGGAGACCTGTCAGCTAGAGGTTTTTGATGGGGATAATGGGGACGACGAGACAGAGCTTGACTTACTATCGGGAAAGCTCCAGGCTAGTATTCGAGCAGATATTGTAAAAGACATTTACGATCGAAACGAAGCCTTACTGGAAGACAAAGAAGAGCGCATTAACCTACTTGAGCGGGAGCTCAATCGCAGGGCTCAATCAGAAGTTGATATCGATATATTGAGCAAGGAGCTGGCCATCACTTTTTCTGAACTCAAAAGCATTGCCTATGCTACCTCTTT
>CAZKXG010000067.1:0-2130 GCA_964556465.1 uncultured Cryomorphaceae bacterium
ATTTGGTTGGTCAACACTTCTGATTGGGCTTACGCCGCGAAAGACTTGCGCATAAAGCTTCCCTTGCTTGTTTTAGCTTTGGCATTGGGAACCATTAAACTTTCCCGAACCGATTTAAAGAAGGTATTCGTTGCATTAGGCATAGGGATATTTATAGCCACCATGGTAGGATACTACCTTTATTTCTCCGACCCTATGGTGAAGATGGATCCCAGAAGTATGGCTCCGGATATTTCTCATATCAGACTTAGTCTGATGATTGTCGTTTTCATAGGTGGATGTCTTGAGTTTTTTTGTGAGGTGGATGCCAAATGGAAACTGTTTTCGATCATTTCAGTTTTGAATGCGTTGGTATTCCTCTACTTTCTCCAAACCCTTACGGTCCTTTTTGTTCTTTTTGGTGGCCTGGGAATTCTATTGATCAGACAGGTTATAATCAGATCGGGAAAAGGTGTGAGAATTATTGTTTTTGCAAGTGTGGTAGCTATTCCTGTCTTTTTGGCCTTTGCAATGAAGAGCTATTATTCGAGCTACTTTGAGCTGGCAGACGATGCTCTTCCAATTATGGATAAGACCGATGAGGGCAATGGGTACAACCACTACGACACCTTGCAGATAGAGAATGGGAATTACCTCTATGCAAATATTTCGGAGCATGAAATGGTAGATGCTTGGAACGAGCGCAGTGAAGTGAAAATAGACTTTGATCCCAAAGAGACTAATGCTCTTTTCGATAGACTTTTACGCTACCTCACTTCCAAGGGCCTGGCAAAAGACAAGCGAGGTGTGGAGAGTCTTTCCTCTCAAGATATTGCAAACATTGAAGCAGGATTTCCTGCTGTAGCTTATGTGGAGAAGTCTGGTTTGGAATTGCGCATACACACATTTTTGCACGGAACTCATTTGTACTTGACCAAAGGCATTTTGCAGGGCTCTTCATTCTATCAACGTTTTGTGTACTGGCAAATAGGATACTCTCTAGCACGTGAAAACCTGGTCACCGGTGTCGGTACAGGAGATGTGAAGCAATCTTTCAATGATGCATATGTCGATTTCCCCATATTTATTGAATCCAAATATCGCCACCGAGCACACAATCAATACATCACATTTTTGGTCACCTTTGGTGTACTTGGCTTCATTTATTTTTTAGCGTTTCTGGGAGTTTTAATATATCGGTGGAGGAACCAGAGGCTATTCTTGTTTTTTGCCATTGTAGCTCTTGTTTCTTTTTTGTCTGAAGACACCTTGGAGACTCAGGCAGGGGTAACTTTTTTTTCTTTTTTTGTCGGTCTCTTTTCCGCTGCCTCATCAGCGGATTAGTTTCTCTAACTTTATGGTGTGATCAAGAAAGAAAAAATTGGAATTCTGATTTACGGTAAGAAGATGAACGCATCGAAGCGAGAAATTCTTACAGCAGCCAAGATTATAAATAAAGGAGATTTTGGGGTTACCCTTTTCGGTATGAGCAAAGGCAAGCTTAAGGCAACCGCATCGCATGCCCACCTTAATTATGTCAAACTTGGTAAAATAGCAGGGCGCCATGATTTTGACGCATCTCTGAAGTTTACCAAGCTATTGAAGGACAAGGAAATTTCGACCGTTATTTTTCGGGATCATCGCTCGACCAATCTACTGGTTACAGCCAAGTTTCTGATGAAAGGAAGATTAAGGCTTGTTTTTATTCAGGATAGGCATTTATCTGAGATGAGGCCTGATTTCCTTCATACGTTTCGATTCAATCAAATTGATGCTTGGATTACGCCGATCAACCAAACTGCAAACAGCGTCAAGGCGGCAACTCATCTCGCTCTCGATAAAGTTCACGTTTTGCCACTTCCCATTCCCCGAAAACCATTTCAATTTGATCAAGATGAAAGAAGCTTGAGAAAGTCAATTCTTTTCGGTGATTCTGAGAGCATGGTAATAGGATGGACTTTACCGCAAAGCCAAGAGCTGATCCAGCGCACAGGTAGGAAGCTATTGCAGATACTCAGATTGAATAAGGGAATAAATGTTTGTTTAAACTTACACAAAACTTTTGATTAAAAATGAGTTATCCCAAAAAGATTTTAACTCATTAGATTTTTTTAGCCCTATATCCCTTGAATATGTATCCGTTAATACATC
>CAZKXG010000067.1:2140-10479 GCA_964556465.1 uncultured Cryomorphaceae bacterium
GTTTAAACTTACAAGGATTAGCACTTGAGGATTTCTTCGCGGAGATTCCTGAAATGCACGCATTCAAAGATGTAATCAGAGCGACGCCATTCGATCACCATGACGCTGATATGTATGCCCATTTAGACGCATTATTCATCGATCCGGAAAGAGAACCGTTTGCAGGCATTACCAGACGTGCACTCATGGCAGGAGTTCTTCCGATTGCACCAAAATCACTGGTCTCAGATGAATTACTGGAGAACGGTAAGATGGGAGTGATATACACTGAAAGGAACAATGAGGAGATGTTTGAAAAAGCACTCAACACAGCTTTTTTGAATTCATTCAAGCCCAAAAGTCAAGAGTATATAGGCGAGAAGTACACAAAAAAGCGCTTCAAGGAGAATCTTGAAGCGCTTATACATGCTTTGCCTAAAAAGGCTCGGGCTCGCTAGAGTGTCTTAACCCATTTTCCCGAGCGCAGGTCTTTTCCATCAACAGTTTGAAGTCTGAAGATGTACATTCCGTTTTCAAGTTCTGAGACATTGATTTGTTGTAAACCTTCGTTCACCCTCAATGCTTTTACCTCTTTACCGGAAATATCGAAAATTCGGAACACCACGTTTTCTCCACTCACGGATCGGGTTAAATTGAAATCAAGGTTGAAGATATTTCCTGAAGGATTTGGATACAATCCAAACGCCACTACACCCTTGTTCTCGTTTACAGAAGTCACGTCTGCAATGGTGATACAGTAATCTTCAGTCTCTCCCCAATTGAAAGTCTCACAAGTGGAAACGTCATCGGGAATACCGAATCCGCCCACATACTTCATGGCGACTCTCATTCTGGTGGCACCTAATAAGGCATCTTCGGGAATAGTAAGGTCACCTTCTACAGGAGCAGAAGATCCTTGCTCAGAGCTTAGCAATTCTTCATCATTTGAGAATGTTCCGTCTTGATCCAAATCAATCCAAATCTTAAAGAACTCATCAAAAGTTTGTCCATCAAAGCCAGGAGTCAGGATCGTTGCATATGTTTCTCCTTGGCCCAAGATGATGCCAAAGTCTTCAAACAATTGGTACCCACCGTTATTACCGGTATCGAAAGTGTAGTCACCAATGACTACCTGATCAATGAACTCTTCTGAGCTATCCTCGCCGAAATTCGGGCAGTATGTGTTATCTAAACAAGCTCCGCAGCCTTTGGTGCGAGCATCACTCATAACACCGGTCTCCTGATCTTCAGCGCATGAGGGTGAAACGAGAAACTCATACTCTGTGCATGATTCTAACCCGTTAACGGTCGCCTCGTTATCTTCGGTAAAATTTCCAAAAAGAATCCACTCTTCTGTTCCGAGCACTCGATAATAGAGATTGTATGAATCTATTCCGAAGTCAGTAGACCAAGAGACGTCAGCTTCAGTTTCCAAAGAGCTTTCTGCATCAAAAGTTTCAGGCATTACACAGCAACCTAAAGTTGATATAGTCAAACAAGATGTATACAACACCTCGCCGCCCTCTTCGCAAGAAGTCCCGATTTCAAAATCGTAGGTGGTGCAAATACTTAATGTATCAAGAACTAAAGAAGTTTCTTCTAGACCCTCTACAACGATCCAGTCTTCGCTGTCTTGTGGTTTGAACCGAACCGTGGTTTCGTTTTCCGCTACATCTATCCAAGACAGTGTGTACACGGTGTCGTTTGCCAATTGAGCTTCGAAGCCTACAGGTGGTATACAAATGCTCTCGTCGTCGCAGGCGTTCATCAGCTCGAGCAAGCTATTGAAAGCATTGATTCTTCCCCCTGTTACTGTTTCTCCTACCAAGTTTGGAACAACATCGACTCCTTCGAACAATGCTTGACGAACCAAATCAGCTCCTCCTTGAGGGTCATTTCTTACAAATTCAGCAAAAGACTCGCATGGGGCTGAATACAAAAGAGCAATAACTCCTGCTGTGAGCGGTGAGGCAAATGAAGTCCCTGAAGTAGAGGTGTATCCATTATTTCCTGCAGTTGTTACCACATCTTCTCCCGGTGCTCCGAAGTCTACAGTAGTGGCTCCGTAAGCTGAAAAAGTTCTTTGATCATTATTATTCGTGGCAGTCACGCTAATCATGTAGTCGCTCGGAGCTGCTGTTGGGATGTCTCCCGTTACATCAATATTGATATTCTGGTTTGATGTCGCTCCGCAATTGAGAATCCCATAAGTTCCTAAGGTATCGTAGAAAGCACTCCATAGCGGTACCTCGTCCGGGTCTCCGAAATCAATACCCCAAGAGGCATTGGTAGCGACCACAAATGCTCCTGACTCTCCATCTGTCTCGTCATAGCGTTGACGCATAACAAGAGGGTAGTTGTAGGCCGAGATAACAGAAGCTTCGTTGGAGAGATTCTCTCCCGTTACCGACATGATTTTTACTTCCCAGTTTGCACCGACCACTCCAAGTTCGTTGCCACCGGTTGCGCCGATCATTCCCATTACATTGGTTCCATGCCCCCCTTGAAAGACACCTTGATCATTTTCATTGGCTACGTTCCATCCAAAGAAATCATCCACGAATCCGTTTCCGTCATCATCAATGCCGTTGTTGGGTATTTCTTCATTGTTTCTCCAAGCATTGGTCTGTAAGTCGGGGTGGTTGAGATTTCCTCCTTCTATCACGCAAACCACTATGGTATCTCCCAAAGCAGTGGTGCCGCCAGTAGTGAGGCCCCATGCTAAGTCGATATCAATGTCAGCGTCGTCCGTACCTCCGTCTTCACCAGTATTTTCCAGGTGCCATTGGGAAGTGTATAAAGGGTCGTTTACCTCATCACAACGTTCTTTTACAATGTGATTAAATTGAGCCAAACTTACCTTGGGATTCGCGCGCAAGTCTGCTAACAGTGCTTGAGCATTCGAACTCTCATCAAAGTAAAAACGGTGGATGTTCATCGGGCCTGATAGCAGTTTACCAACTTGAAGATTTCCATATTCGGCAGCAAGCAGTTCAGGAGTAACACCTTGATTTAGTTGAATCAAAACTTCTCCTTCTACTCGTGCCATTTGCCCGTTTGTATGAAATGAAAGGATGGCCATTAAAATGACCGTTAAGAGTAAGGCTTTAAATTTCATGTTTAGTGGTGGTATTGTTCAAAAAAATTCTCGCACCGCAAGTTCAGAAATTAACAACTCAGAAACCCTTGCTCTTGTTCAGAATATTGGAATTCTATTCTTTAAAGAAGATCCTTTTCACTCGAGTAGATACATTGGTCAGAACTTCATACGGGATCGTATTGAGGTTATTAGCCAGAGTGTAAATAGAATTATTCTCGCCAAAAATTTCCACTTCATCGCCTTCATTACATTCTATTCCAGATAGATCGATCATAGCCATATCCATACATATGTTTCCAACAAAGGGGGCGTGCTTGCCATTAACAAAGACTTGGCCGTTTCCATTTCCTGCTGCTCTGGGGAGACCATCCGCGTATCCCATGGCTATTACTCCTATTCGCTTCTCAGAATCCAATACCTTTTTTGGAGAATAACCGATTCCTTGGCCTCTTGGTACCACTCTGATTTGAGATACGATCGTTTTTAGCCGACCGATCGGTTGTAGCTCTTTTCTGAATTTTTCGTTTGCTGAAAGGCCATAAAGCCCTAATCCAAGCCGCACCATATCCATTTGAGCCTCTCTATGTCGCAAAATTCCGTTGGAGTTTAAAATATGACGAATGAACGCTTTGATACCGTTTTGCTCCAGCCTTAGGCAAAATTCATTAAAACGATTTATTTGACTTTTGGTCAAAGAATCAAATTTTTGGTTGTCGCTTCCAGCTAAGTGAGAAAAAGCCGAATATACGCTGACTTGCGGTTTTAATGAGAGAAGTTCGTCTGATAGTCGATCAACATCGCTCAAATCAAAGCCCAATCTGTTCATTCCCGTATTTACCTTCAGGTGAATACGGTATGGCATTTTCTCCGAATGAACAGATAATGCATCGGTGAACTTTTCCAACGTGAGAAAGCTGTAAATCTGTGGCTCCAAATCGTACTGAATCATTGAATCATATGCCGAAGAGACAGGGTTAAGGACCATAATCGGAGTCTTGATTCCCGATTCCCGCAGTGCAATTCCTTCGTCAGCGTAAGCTACAGCCAGGTAATCCACTCCGGCATATTCCAATGCAGCGGCTACTTCCGAACTACCGCTCCCATAAGCAAATGCCTTCACCATTGCCATGATTTGAACGGATGGATTAAGCAATGATTTGATGTGGTCAAGATTTTGATTCATCTTATTTAAATCTATTTCCATCACCGTTTCATGGGTTTTGGCTTCAAGTCTGTGCACTATTCGCTCGAATCGAAAAGTGCGGGCTCCTTTTACGAGGATGGCCATTTCCTGAAAATCCTTCTCGTTGAATGAATGCAAGAAGGCTTCGGTATTTTCGAATAGCCGCACATTTAAATTGCCGAATAATGAAGAGTTTGCCGCAATCTCTTTACCGATGGCAAAGAGATGTTTGATACCCTTTCGGCCAATAATATCGGCTACCTTGGCATACAGTGAGTCAGGGGATTCTCCTGTTTGCAAAATATCGCTTAGGATCAACGTTTTGTCTCTCCCTTGAGCTTGCATTGCCAAAAAGTCCAATGCGATGTCCAGCGAAGCTAAGTCGGAATTATAAGAATCATTGATGATGGTACATCGGTTTATCCCCATTCGCTTTTCAAGACGCATGGCTATAGGGCTCAGGGTTGAAAGTCGTTTGGCAATTTCACTTTTGTCAAAGCCTTCTTGCAGCAAAAATAGCCAGCAATGACAGGCATTTTCTATGGAGGCATCATCAGAAAATGGAATACTTACTTCTATATCATGCTCTTGGTACCTGCCACGAATGATAGATTGATTCGCCTCTTTCAGGGTTTCCAAAATGATCAAGTCACATTTGGAGTCTTCACCCCAAGTCAGATTTTTTCCATTGTATTCAGTGGCAACGACTTCTTGCAGTAATTTATGATTCGCACAAGAAATCAACACTTCGGTATGCTTAAAAAGTTCAAGCTTATCCGATGCTTTTTCGATCAAATCCTGGAAGTTTTCTTGATGCGGAGGACCGATATTCGTAAAGATACCGACGGAAGGTTTCACCATTTTTTCCAATTGGCTCATTTCTCCTTTTCTAGAAATCCCACATTCCAGGATGGCCAGATTGTTCTCTTCCGTCATGAGCCAAATAGAAAGGGGAACACCAACTTGAGAGTTGTAGCTCCTCGGACTTCTGACAATGGAATAATTCGGCTGGAGCAATTGAAAAAGCCACTCCTTTACGATTGTTTTCCCATTGCTTCCCGTTATTCCCACTACCGGATAAGAAAACCTCTGACGGTGAGAAGCCGCCAGCTCTTGTAGCGCATTGATGGGATTTTTGACACACAAAATGTTGGCCCTTGGAAATCTCTCTCCACTGATTTTTTCCGAAACAACAAAACTTCTTACACCTTTTTTATATAACTGTTCGATGTATCTGTGGCCATCATTTTTCTTGCTCTTCAGCGCAAAGAATAAGAAGCCATCTCCTCCGATATAAGTTCGGCTATCGGTGAGTAAATCTCGTATAGTCTCGTCTGTACTTATTGAGGCATCAGCACCAATGATTTGAGCTATTTCTGAGATTTGATATGAGGTTCTACTCATCGTGTTTTGCCGATGTTTCTTCTTGAATTTTTGCCATTAAATAGGCTTCGCGGCTCAAAGGTTCATAGCGATCGAGCTCCCCGAGTTCAATGGTGTCAGACCCTCCGCTTATTCTATGCGAATAGTTGGCGAGTTTTCCCGTTTTCACGCAAATGGCGTGCACCTTGGTGACATATTCGGCTACAGCCAAAATATTTGGCATTGGCCCAAAAGGATTTCCTTGAAAATCCATATCCAAACCAGCCACGATAACTCGAATGCCTTGATTTGCCAATTCGTTGCAGACATTGTGAAGGTTGGTATCAAAAAATTGTGCCTCGTCAATTCCGATCACGTCCACATCAGAAGCCAGGAGCAAGATGTTTTCTGAAGAATCTACCGGCGTACTGCGAATCGAATTTCGATTGTGGCTTACCACCTCTTCATCGTCGTAACGCGTATCGATGCGTGGCTTAAAGATTTCGATTCGTTGATTAGCGATTTTAGCTCGATTGAGTCGTCGCAGCAGTTCTTCCGTTTTTCCTGAAAACATCGAGCCGCAAATAACTTCTATCCAGCCTCCTCCGGGTTTTTTTGATCTGACAGTATCTTCTAAAAACATATAATCCTAAACACAACCATTCTGGCAATATGCCTTAGTTTTGTCGTTCAGCAAATTTAACATTAATCGATAGCCTATGAAGACACGAGTGCTATTGACCCGACGTTAAATTATGAACAAGGAGAAGCGTTTTATGACAATTCAAGACATCATTAAGCAACTCAAAGACCTAGGGTCCAAATTGGAAGAGGGTCGATTGGAATCAGAAGAGGTAGTAGAAATGGCTGATCTCAGCCGTGATCTTTATGAACGATTGGTTGTGATACGACACAAGGCGTACGAGGATTTGATCCGAGAAGAGCGACAAGAAGAAGTGGTAGAGGAACCAGAGCCTCCGCCTATTCAGCAAGAGGTACAAGAAATTACGATAGAGCCGGTTTCTTCGGAAAAAGAACTCATCGATGAGAACCTTTCCGAAAATCGGCTCGAAGAAGAAACAGAAAATACCGAGGAAGGATCGCGTCCGATTATCCCAATGGGAAGTGCCGAGGTATCGCCAAATCAGATTTCTCTGATCGATTCCATCGAAGAGATTAAGCAGATGGAGCAGACTTTAAACGAGAAGTTTCACGAGAAAAGTGATGAAAAGTCGTTGGCCCAAAAACTCAAGCAAAAGCCGATTGAAGACTTGGTAAGTGCGATCGGAATCAATCAGAAGTTCCGATTTATCAGTCAACTTTTTAATGATGATCAAACTGCTTTCGAAGGCTCTATTCAGAAGTTGAATATGTTTAGCTCTTACATTGAAGCTGACGAGTACATTCAAAACACCTTGAGCGAACAGTATGGTTGGAATCCCAAAGATCCTGTGGTGAAGGAGTTGATAGACTTGGCTCAACGCAGGCACTTATGAGTAGGCTTCTTGCTTTTATTTTCTTCATTTCCGTATTTCAATTGTATGGTCAAAACCTCGTTCAGGTAAAATCAGATTTGGAGATGTTAGCATCTCCCGAATTTGCCGGAAGGGGCTATGTTGATAACGGTTTAGCGAAGGCTTCAGCATTTTTGCAAAAGCGACTCAATGAAATTGGGCTGGAGCCGATGGTTCAGACATACGGTTTTTCGGTCAATACTTTCCCAAAGTCTTCAACGCTGAAAGTTGGCAAACAAAAGCTCGAAGAAGGATTTGATTTTATTATTGATTCGCGATCAAATTCAGCTAAGGGCAAATGGAAGATGATGCACTTGGATTCGACAATTCTCCTTTCTTCAGCTGTTCCCGTTTTGCCGAAAGGCTCCATCCCTGTTATCGACTCCAAGGGTATAGACACTCCCGAAGAAGTGACGGTTCAGTACGATTTTGTGAAAGCTGCGTTGACTCGAGGTCCCGTCATTTTGCTCAAGGAGAAATTGACTTGGTCGGTCGGTCAACAGTCGCTGAGTAACCCGATTTTTGAAGTGCTCACATCTTCTTTCCCGGAGGGTAGTGAGAAGTTGAGTTTGAAGACACAACCAATACAAACTGACTTTACCGCTGAAAACATCATTGCGAAAATCGAGGGAAATAGCTCAGACAGTCTTTTGGTTTTCACCGCGCATTACGACCATCTGGGAATGATGGGAGATGCCTTATTTGCAGGAGCTAGCGATAATGGAACGGGAACGGCAACCTTGCTCGATTTGGCTACTTATTATTCACAAAATCAACCCGAATACGATACTTACTTCATCTTCTTTTCGGGTGAAGAAGCTGGTCTAGTTGGTTCGCGTTATTTTGTAGAGAATCCCACTTTTGATCTTAGGAAAGTGAAGTTTTTGATCAATCTCGATTTGATGGGCTCTGCCGAAAAAGGAATTACCGTAGTCAATGGCCGCTTGTACCAAGAGCGCATGGCCAAAATGGCTGCCATAAACACTGAACGCGGCTTAGTGCCTAAAATCAAGCTCCGAGGAAAAGCTGCCAACAGCGACCATTACTGGTTTTCCGAAAAGGGGGTCCCGGCAGTCTTCATTTACACCGAAGGAAATATTACCGCCTACCACGATGTTTTCGATACACCCGCGGTGGTGGATTGGAGCAACTACGAGGAAGTTTTTACCTTGCTCGTGGAATTCGTCAAAACCCTCTAACC
>CAZKXG010000067.1:10489-16183 GCA_964556465.1 uncultured Cryomorphaceae bacterium
TCGTGACCAGCTCTGCGCCCTCTGTCAGCGGCAGCCTGTCGGCAATCTCGGTGATATGACTTTTCGCTCCGTGGAAGTCCTCAAATCGGTAGCAGCCATTCTAGCTGAGGATACCCGCACCTCGGGAAAGCTACTAAGGCATTTCGAAATTGATAACTCGATGATTCCTTTCCATGCGCACAACGAGCACCGGATGCTGGAACGTGTGATCGATCGATTAAAAAGTGGAGATGAATTGGCGTTAATCACCGATGCAGGAACTCCCGGCGTTTCTGACCCAGGCTTTCTACTGGTGCGTGCTTGCGCCGAAAATGACATTCGCGTGGAGACGCTACCAGGCGCAACTGCTGTTATTCCAGCTTTAATCAATTCGGGACTGCCCGCAGATCGATTTTGCTTTGAAGGGTTTCTCCCACCTAAAAAGGGGAGGAATAAGCGCCTCACCGCTTTGGTAGAAGAAGAGCGAACGATGATTTTTTACGAATCACCGCACCGAATCGTTAAGACCTTGGTTCAATTTGCAGAGTTTTTTGGCGATGACCGACAGGCAGCTTTGGTCAGAGAGATTTCAAAAATTCATGAGGAGACGGTTCGGGGTACGTTGGGTGAACTGGTAGCAAAATACACCGATCATCCGCCTAAAGGGGAGATTGTTTTAGTCGTAAACGGAAATAAGTAATTATGAAGGCAGTATTCTTAAAGTCATTCGGTAAGCCCGAGCAATCCTTCGAAATCAGAGAGACGGAAAAACCAGTTTGCAAGGATTCTCAGGTTTTAATCAAAGTTGAAGCCTTTGGGTTAAACTTCGCTGATGTACTGGCACGAAGCGGGATGTACCCTGAAACGCCGCCCACGCCTTGCGTGATTGGTTACGAGGTGGTTGGGAGAATCGAAGAAGCGGGAACTGAAGTGCCCGAGGGATACGTTGGAAAACGGGTGGTAGCTCTGACCCGCTTTGGCGGTTACGCCGAGTATGCTGCAACGGATTATCGGGCTATGGCCGAGATCTCTGACGATTTTGAAGCTGCGAAAGCGCTTGCTTTGGGAACGCAGGGAACCACCGCATATGTGTGTTTAGAAGAAAGCATGAATCTTTACAAAGGAGATCGCGTGCTGGTTCATGCTGCTGCAGGTGGAGTCGGGTTGATGCTGTGTCAGCTTGCTTTGGCTAAAGGTTGCGAAGTGTTTGCCACAGCTAGCCAAGCCAAGAAACTCGACTTCTTAAAAGAAATGGGTGTTCAGCATCCGATTAATTACAAGGAGCAGGATTACTCGGAAGCCATCAACAAGATTTTGAAAGACCAGAGGCTCGACGCCACCTTTAATTCACTAGCCGGTAAAAGCACTAAGAAGGATTTGAAACTGCTTGGAGCGGGTGGAAAGTTTGTGATTTTCGGCGCGGCTTCACGTGTTGGAGGGTCAAAAGGAATACTTTCGGGATTGCAGCTACTTTGGCAAACCGGTTTCTTTTCACCGCTTACTTTCATTATGAGATCGAAGTCAGTAATTGGTATCAACATTCTAAAACTGGGAGATTACAAACCGCAAGTGGTAGCGAAGTGCATGCAGGAAACCGTCGCACTGGCCGAGAAAGGAGTTTTGAAACCAGTCGTTCACGAAACGTATACTGTCGATCAATTGGCGGAAGCCCACAAAGCTTTGGAAAACCGAGGAACCATCGGAAAGTTAGCGGTGAAGTGGTAAAAGTCTAGGCCATCTTGGCTAAAAAATCTTCCAATTCTTTTTGAATCTCCGTTTTCGGGGCTCCAATGAGAGCTTTCACATTTGCATCCTCATTCACTCTGATTTCTCTCAACTTCAATTGCTGATCCACATAGAGCATCTCCATTTCGGGCATGATGTCTTTGAGGGTATATGCTACATCGTTGATTGATAGATTCCGATCCACCAGGTTGTAGATCTTCTTTCGGTTTTTGGCGAAACAAAGTTTTTCTATGAAATCGGCAACTCTTTCGATGTGTACAAAAGCACGTTGCTGCTCTCCCGAACCGTTAATGGTTACCCGATTGAAATTTTTCGCTTGAAACACAAAACGGTTGATCACCGAGTCGAATCGCATGCTCTTGGAGTAGCCATACACATTGGCGCAACGGACAATGGAAACTTCCTTCTTACCGGTTAGTCGGCCGATGTGCTCTTCTCCCTTGAGCTTAGAAATTCCATAGAAGGTCTTCGGGTTAGGAGTCGTTTCGGGTGTAGCAGATTCTTCTCCCGATCCGTAAACGCTGGCGCTGCTCAGGTAGATTACTTTTTCACAATCAGACTCTTCCAGAGCGTAACTCAATTCGGCCGTTCCCCAATGATTGACTTGGTCAAAGAGGTGTGGACTGATGTCGGCAAAAGGCGTACTCACTTTTGCCGCGAGATGAATGACCAGATCGGCTTTGGCAATTTCTTTCTTCAAGGTATACGAGTCGAGAATGTCTGCCTCTACAAAACTCGTCTTCTCATTCAATCGCTCGGGACCCAGGAATATGTTGTAATTCTTCCGACTGAGGTTGTCATAAATACGAATCGATTCTACCTCTTCGTGATTCATTAATCTCAAGCTGATTTCCGTGCCCAGGTATCCCGCCCCTCCGGTAATTAGTATTCTCATCAAATTATTTTTCGGTCAATTCTGTATGAAGTCCGCATTCGGTTTTGCTCAGACCAAACCATCTGGCGGCACGAGGGTCACTCAAATCTGTTTTCCGAGTGCAAGGGATACACCCAATACTCTGGTAGCCTTGTGCATCCAACGGATGCTTCGGTAGATCGTTTACCTTGATGTAGTCAAAAATATCTTTGCCCGACCAGTCGAGCATGGGGTGAAAGCGCTCCGTCCCAAATTTGGCCGCTTGGTATGTCTTCATATTGCGACGATTCAAGTTTTGATCTGCGCGAACACCGTTTACCCAAACGTCATATTCGTGAAGCAGTCTTTCAGTTGGCTCCACCTTATTTAGGTGACAACAGTAATCGGGATTGGATGTGAAAAAGAAGTTCCCATTGGCATCCTTCTGCTGGTGTTTTGGTGTGGACGAAGAAATCGTCTTTAACTCCAGATTCAACCTATCGGCCACTTCATCTCGAAAAGTCAACGTCTCAGGAAATAGAAACCCAGTGTTCAAACAGTAAATCGGAATGGGAACTCCACTCTTGCTGACTATATGCAACAGTGGAATGGAATGCGTCTGAAACGAAGAAGTGAGAAATAGTTTCTTTCCTTCTGCCTCTAGTTTTCTCAATTCAGCGATTATGGCCTCTACTTTCATTGAAACAAAGTTAATTAGTCTTTCTGTGAAAGAGGCGCCTTCCTGCGGATACTCTGTTCCAACGATATCATTGTTTCGGTACGTTGGATACCATCTACTTGTTGAATTTTTTCATTCAACACCTCCCTAAGGTTCTCGGTGTTTTTACAAACTACTTTCAAAAAAATGCTGTAGCCACCAGTGGTGTAGTATGCTTCGACTATTTCATCAATCTCATTGAGCTGCTTGATTACGTTTTGGTATACTGCTCCTTTGTCCAAAAAGACTCCGATGAATGCGGTAAGGTCAAAACCCAGCTTGGTGGAATCCACCACGATTTCGGTTCCCTTTACTACTCCCGCCGCTTCCATTTTTTTCATGCGAACATGTATAGTTCCGGCGGAAACGATCAGTTTTTCGGCGATATCGGTGTAAGGCGTGCGAGCATTCACACTGAGAATCTCCAAAATCTGACGATCAAGTTTATCGATCTGATAATTCATTGCTGACATTTTGCGGTAACATTATTGAATATAGAATATTGAGGCATATAATTATTGAAAAATTAAAAATACGAACTAAACGTAACGAATATAGCAATGAAACGGTATAATCTATAAATTAGCACTAATCCTTGTAGGGTGATGAAACCGGCAGACATGCCCTCCTGTCTCGAGGGTGGAGGTAAAGAATAAATCGGCCCTGTGCTGGCTAACTGCTCCTTGAAGGTTCGAATCCTTCCCCTACAGCCTAAAAGAAAGCGTGATCTGACACAGTCGGATCACGCTTTCTTGATGCATTAAGATTAGGAATGAATTTGGTATTGATATGCGAAAAAAAAAGCCCGCTACGACTAGCGGGCTTTGTACTTCAATTTATTGAAATTCCTTATTCGTAGAAATTGTACTGAATTTGGAATGTTATGTCACTAATTGGAATATTTCCGGTTTCAAGAGGATTGAACGCCTGCTTCACTCTGGTGAAAGTAATCTGTCCCTTGAGATAGGCGTATCCTTGCGGACTAACCTCAAACTTATAGAAAAGGCTAAATTCAGGATCCGGATCACCTGCCTCATAATCATTGTCACTTGACTGATAAGTAGCTTGACTTGCGAATGGACCATCTAAGAAACCTTCCGTAAGTTCAACTGTCGGTGGCACGGTAAGTCCTAACTCAAAACCCTCTACTTCTATAGGATCATCACCAACTTCTACATTATTCGGAGCGGGGATATAAACCTTCAGGATTCGTTGGAAGGTTCCATTGGCTGTTTCTACTTGCTGAATTCCCTGTATTATACGGTAAGCATTTTCGGGATTCGGAAACTGACCTTGTGTAGGGCCAATCGTAAGTGCATTCGGCACGAATAACGTATCAGGGTCGTTTGGATTCCCCGGAGCTACAGTGCGATTGAAGAAGAACTGATCCGTAAATCCTGAACCATCAATGTCAGCTATAAGGAATTGTTCACAAGACTCACATTCAGGTCCTCCACAGTCTACATCAAGTTCAAATAACTCTTCGTTCTGAATGAGGTCATGACAGGAAATACACTGCGGACATGAACCTCCATCGTATGGCGGGATGAAGTAGTCAACACAATCAATGTCAAACTCAGGGCCGTTTTGAATTCCATCTGAGCAAGTCGCACATGGAGGACATTCCGTTGTGGGGTCATCGTCGCAATCTACACCTGTTTCATCACCGTCTTGGTAACCGTTTCCGCAAGCAGGAACAGGGTCGCAAGGAGGACAGCCATTGTTGTCAATGTCATCACAATCAATACCTGTTTCAGTACCGTTTTGCAATCCGTCAAAGCATGTTGGGATAGGGCAGTCAGGACACGATGTTTGGAAATCGTTGTCGCAGTCAGGGCCTGTTTCTACTACCACCAAGTATCCCTGAGGATTCTGAGGAGTAGGATCAATGTATTCTATATGGATATTCTGAATTCCATCGTTGCAGGTAGGTGTAGGGCAATCAGGGCAACCGGGAGTACCGCAGTCAATTCCTGTTTCTTGACCATTTTGAATACCATCGCCACAAGTAGGAGGGAAACAAGTTGTCGGACAATTCGTTCCGCCACAATCTACGCCTTGTTCGTCTCCATTCATAATTCCGTCATCGCAAGTCGCTACGCAGAAAGTGTCACATGGAACACCGCAATCTACACCTTGCTCCAATACCAGACGCCACAGAACTCCACCGGCCATACCAATGCTGTCGTTGGAGTTGAAGTCGGCCATGGTTAGGTTCGGATCGAATTTCCAGTGAGCGTTTTGAATGTTATCGTTACAAGTTGCACATGGAACGCAATCTTCGCCACCACAATCAATAAATTGCTCAGTACCATTTAGTACTCTATCGTCGCAAGTGGGCAAACATTCGGGGCAAGGACCACCGCAATCGATGCCTATCTCGCCTTGATTTTTCACT
>CAZKXG010000068.1:0-3053 GCA_964556465.1 uncultured Cryomorphaceae bacterium
ATCGACTATCGACTATCGACTACAGGCTGCCTTCTGCGATTCACGCACTGCACTCTTCGCCATACGCGCTACGAACGACGAGCTACCAGCTACCAGCTACCAGCTAACGGTTAACTGCATTTTGAAAATCTATGTAATCGAACAGGTGTATTGTCTGTTCAACGGTGTTTGCATTTCATTTATTAAAAACTGCATTATTCTTTACAACTCAGGGACTAACGACTTTGCGATTCAAGTATAGCATTTACTATGATCAAGCTCATATTCTTTTTATATTGAAAGTTCAATACAAAACCTTTTAGACATGAAAGAACTCTTTACATTAATTTTCGCATTGTTTACCTTGACATCCTTTACGCAATGCCCGTCAGGAGATGTAGAGTTTAATAGTCAACTGGACGTCGATAACTTTGCTACCAATTTTCCCGACTGCACCGAAATAAGTGGAAACCTAACTATTGACAATCAGTCCGAAGAAAATCCTATTCAAAACTTAACAGGTCTGAGCAGCTTGGAAACGATTGAAGGAAGCCTGACAATTTTAAAAATTGATCGTATTGATGGTGAGACTAATGAAATAATCCCCGGATCTTTAGAAGGCTTGGAAAATATCGTGACCGTTAATGAACTTATCATAGGTGTTGATGCTTTGTCTGCGGCTTATCACATAGAGAGTTTAGCCCCACTCTCTAATATATCATCTTCGGTTGAAAGGATAGAATTGTCTAAAACTATCTTTTACGAGGAAATGCCTGACTTTAGTGAACTTGAAGAACTGGGTGAATTTGCATGGCGCAATTGTAATGGTGTTGGTGCGACGCCTCAATTTTCAAATTTGACTTCGCTGGATAGATATATCGTAGTTGGAAATGACTTGTTTCTGGATTCTCTGAAAACCATTCATATTCCTAACGTTGATGCTATTTCAGGCCCCTCATGGAGTGATAGTTTTTATGGAGTGATCATTGAGGAGTGTGTTTCTCTCGAAAGTATAGTGGGTGGATCAGGTCTCTCCTACATAGAAAGCGCGATTTTATCAGGCATTGATTTGGTGAATAACTTATCTGCTTTTGACGAGGTTGTTGGCGTAAGGCAGTTGCGAATTAGCGGATGTACTGAAGGAAGTTTCAATTCCTTTTTAAATTTAGAATCCGCTGATCAGATTGAGTTTTATCCAAACGGGACTCTTTTTGGCTGTTCCGAATTTATTGAGGATTTTGTGATTAGAGTAGGTGAAAATGCCGAGGCACTTATTGCCATAGAAGAAGGGATTATCATAGAAGGGAATAACATTGGCAATCTTAGCTTTACCGCTGAGTTTGATAAACTCGGAGGATTATCAATCGAAACTGAGAACATCCTTGAGATTGAAGGCTTCAGTTCATTGGACAGTATTGTGAATACATCCACCTCGAATGGACGTTTGTTTATACGCGGTTTGGGATTGAACAGCTTCCCTGATTTCTCAGATTTATCGAGAATCGATTACGATTTGAAGCTGTTCATATTAGATGAAATGAGCGGGGTTAATAATATGCAATCCTTCAATGCGCTGGAATTTATCGGTAAAGAATTGAATCTCTATGTGAATAACCTGAACACTACTTTCTCGAGTCTGGATGGCTTGGAGTCTCTAGTCCATTGTAGAGATATTTCAATTTCCGGTGCACATGCTCTTGAAGATGTCTCTGCGCTTACAAACCTAGAATACCTTAGTGATTTAAAACTAATTGATGTCTTGTCATTCGACTCAGACCTCAGTTTCGAAGGCATCGATAATATTGCCGTTCTTCGATTATCTCAGTGTGGATTGGAGTCATTCCCTAACTTTCCTAATTTAGAAAATGTAGGCACAATAGAAATATTGGATAGCGATAATATTTTGGCAACTCCTTCATTTCCAAACCTCCAATCCTTGGGAAGTTTATATGTTGAAGGTTGTGACAATATGAGTTTCATTTCAGGTTATCCTTCCCTTCAAACGCTTAACAGCTTCGATTTAATCGACAATGAAATTCTGGAAGAAATTGACTTACCCCTCGATTTGACCTATACCGGTAGCTGGGTAGAATGGACTTTTAATCCACTCCTTACCGATTGTGGTAATTCTCCTGTGATTTGTAATATTATTTCTCAGACGGACCCTGCACTGAATTATATTTACATTAACGGCGATGGCTGTAATATCGACGACAACGTAGCTCAGGATTGCTTGTTGAGCGCACCTCATAATGTACGATGCGAACACAATGCGTTTATTGATCAATCCGGTAGACTCGTTATTCAATCGTCGGAAAGCGTAACAGCTTCAGTTAGGATTTACACTTCCAAAGGGCAATTGGTTTTGTCTTTCGATGAAATCGCGATGTCGGCTCAAACAATCATTGATTTACCTGATCTAAGCTCTGGTATATATATGACTGAAATTGCCTCAAAAAATTCGCGATCAACAGAGAAGATTTTTATTTTGTGAGAGTTAAGTTGTCTTTTTGTTCCTTGCAAATCACTGGTCACCCTTTTGCCAACAGAGTCTCTTCATCAATCTCCAAAACTGCCCACTCAATAAAGGAATAATCCTTCTTTTCGATGCGATGCGAAGTGGAGTCGGGAGGATGGTTGATTTCCATCAAATGCACAATAGGGGCATCACCTTTTGTCGTCGCTCCTTTCGATTTTGCTTTAATCAAGTAGTATTTAGTCGATTCGCCTCTGTCTTCTTGAAAGCGAAGCAGGTAAGCAGGTTCGCCGTCTTCAAACCACAGTTTTCGCGGAGCTATAGCCTTTCGGGAATGCTTTAACAGACGTGACCTTGTGATGCTGAGCGGTGATATGATCAGAGGCTTTTTGAAGTAATTCTCAGAAAGGATATCGTCATAGGGATTTCCTTTGACCTTAATAAACGGGCTTCCCGACCAGGTAAACGGAAACTCAATGGGTATAGGTTGCCACTCCTCGGGTACGAGGGTGAAACGCCCCATCCGCATAATGGTGATAAAGGTTATGCTTCCTGCAAGAAAAAGCTGACCGTAGAAGTTTTTGAGTGCAAAAATCAA
>CAZKXG010000068.1:3063-4629 GCA_964556465.1 uncultured Cryomorphaceae bacterium
AGAATGATTTGAGTAAAGAAGATCACCATGTAATACGCAAAAAGCCGTTGGGTGATATTCCCCGAAAGGATAACTTTCTCAAACTCGAAGAAGGGGGAGTTGCTAAGAGCATTATTGAGAATTCCCGCAAAAATGGAAATCGTAATGAGGAAGTAGGCGAATGTCACAATCATACCCGTAGGCTGAACCGGCTCAAATAAGATCCAGAAGTCATAGAAGCCATGAGAAAGGGCCGCGATCATAAAATAGCCCGCAATGGCAAGGTAGTTTCTACGCTTGTGCAAAAAACGATACCGCGCGATTCCGTAAGTGATAATGGCTGTGTTGAACATATGAGTCATGGGCGAGAGGATGGCCCGAATATCTATGATACTCGCCCCGTGATTATTAAAATACATCACATTTTCAAAGGCCGCGAAGCCAAGTGCCGAGGCGCTTCCGTATAGCAAGAAGTCTATGGGTTCATTTAATTCTTTCTTGAAGAATTTGTAATACAGCAAAAAGGGTAGGAGCTTGGCGAGTTCTTCGACTGCCCCGATTCCGAAAACACAGTAAAAGAAGTCGTTGAAGAAGGAGCCGTTTGTGCCGAGATATAGCGGATCAAGAATAAAGTCTCCGATTCCGAATACAATAAAAACAGAGAGACCACCCAATAGAAATACCCCAATGACGTGTTTCAAATCTTCAGGTTCATAAATGTCGATCATGCGGTAGTAGTCGACCCATGTCCACGAAATCAAAAGTGCTATTAGGATATAGGTAAAAAGCATCACTTCTTCGTCGGGGCGAAAATACAAGAAGTGACGGTATGGTTGTCATTAATCGTTGCGTCCTCCCTCGAATTTCTTGGATCGACTCTTGCAACTTATACAGCGAATCATTTAAAAGAAACAATATGAAAAATATACTCATCATAGGAGCACACGGTAAGATTGGTCAAATTCTTTCAAACCAACTTTCTGAATCAACACAGTTTCACCCCACTGCTTTCATCCGAAAAGAGTCACAGAAATCCGATTTCAACAATGAAAGCTTAGACTTTGAAGTAGGGAATTTAGAGGAATCTGTCTCAGACCTTACCCGAAAATTTGACGGTTACGATGCGATCATCTTTACCGCAGGTTCAGGAGGAAGCACAGGTGCCGATAAAACACTATCCATTGACCTCGATGGTGCCGTGCGAACCATGGAAGCAGCCAATGCAGCTGGAATTAAAAGATACGTAATGGTCAGTGCAGCAGGGGCTGACGATCGTTCGTTTTGGGATAAAGCCGAAATGAAGCCTTACTATGTCGCGAAGCACTATGCCGATGAAATGCTGCGGAACTCAGATTTGAATTACACCATACTGCGTCCCGTAATGCTAACGGATGATGAAGGAACAGGGAACATTCAATGCGCTGAAACCATGGAGGGATTGAACGAAGAAATCTCCCGAGCAGATGTAGCTAAAGCAATTGAGGAGGTACTGAACCGAGAAGAGACTTTCGGTAAAACTATCGAAATGAGTGAAGGCCGCCAATCGATTGAAGAAGCTATTTCCGGATTGACCAAAAGTGAAATGGA
>CAZKXG010000068.1:4642-6976 GCA_964556465.1 uncultured Cryomorphaceae bacterium
TCTGAAAACCCCTTCCTTGTGGAGGGGTTTTCACATTGTGGGGTATGAAGCCTCGTTTTGGGATATGCAATGGCGATCTGCCCGTAGACTTAATAAAAAAATGAAAAAATAAATATTTGTAAAAATCGTAGAGCTAGTAGTAGTGGAACTATAGAATGTTCATAATAAGTAAGATGAATTATTTTTAGGTATTATCTAAAAGATTAAAACATATATTGTTCACAACAATAGATAAGTCCATCAGACAAACCTTTGGGCTTTATAACCAATAACCAATTAAAACCATTATGACAAAGAGAGAAAATTACTCGTTTCGAGTGCTATTTTTAGCGGTAGCATTCGCCCTAGCCAATTTTGCCAATGCTCAAACCATTAATATTGGCCCCAACCAATATGCATTTCAGTACACTTCTAATCCAAACTTTGGATTGTTTTTCAATGCCGCAGATGGCCGTTATGAGTTTCGAAATGGATCTGCTGCATCTATTTTTGGAATTGACGCTTCCAGTGGCTCTTTAACTTCCGACCTCAGCTTTGAGTCCGGAAACGATCTGCTGATAGGAGATAACAGTTATGCCTTTCGTTCGGCTACAAATTCAAATTTTGGACTTTATTTTAATTCTGTTGCATTGCAATATCAATTTCTTAACGGGTCGGCAGCGCCAATATTTGCGATTAATGCCAACAATGGAAGGTTTGACAGCAACATTCAATTTAACTCAGGCAAGAGTTTACTGGTAGCGCCGGGAAACTTCGCTTTAAGGTCTGCTGCCGTGCCTGATGCGGGGATTGTATTTGGAACTTCCAACTATGAATTTAGAGGAATCGCGGGAACGACTATTTTTAGCGTTAATGTATCAACGGGAGATGCGAAACTCACTGGTGGCTTGTCTTTGGGAAGTTCTACTCTTGAAGAAGCTGGTCGTATTCGTTACAATGGAGGCGATTTTGAAGGATATGATGGCGTGTCTTGGATTTCGTTTACGGAAGGACTCGAAGGCCCTGTAGGACCACAAGGCCCTTCCGGTGTTCCAGGCCCGCAAGGAATTGCAGGCGCTATGGGGGCAGTTGGCCCTCAAGGTCCGGCAGGACTGTTGCCTGCAGGATCAACCGATGCGGTTCCCTATTTCGATGGCACAAACTGGCAAGTAGGAAACACTGGAATTATCAACAATGGTAATGAAGTTGGAATAGGTATATCACCTGACAGCAATACAAGACTTCTTGTGGAAGGACTAAGTCCTGAAATAGTTCAAGACAAAAGCGTTATTAGGGCCAATCGACCGGGAAGCTCTGCTGGTGCCGGGCCATTGGATAATTGGACAGATGCTGATGCCGCCATAAGAGGAGAAGTAAACTGGGGAAATTCTTATTCAGCAGGAGTTTATGGTCAGAGCTTCTTGGATTATGCAAATTCAGCCTCCGTTTTGGGAACATTAATTGGTGGTCAGACATACGGAGCCTTGGCTTATAAAGATGCAACTAATACAATTTATGCCGGTTATTTTAAGGGCAATGTAAAGGTAGATGGACGCATTACCCCTAATTCGGTTGTGGCAACGGCTGCCGATGATGTGACGTTTGGAGCCCTTGCTTACACTGCCTTTAACGGTACGCTATATGCAGGGTATTTTAATGGAGATATAGCTGTAGACGGTCAAATCAGATCGAAGTCAGTCGTGGTAACACTCGATGGATTTCCTGACTACGTTTTTAAATCGAATTATGACTTGATGCCGCTTTCTGAAGTAGAATCGTTCATCAAAGAGTATGGACATCTTCCCAATATGCCTTCCGAAGCTGAGGTAGTCGAAAATGGATTGGGATTGGGTGAAATCAATATAATCTTAGTAGAGAAAGTAGAGGAGCTTACGCTCCACTTGATTGAAAAGGAAAAGGATGTGCAGACTCTGACCGTCGAGAACAAAGAGTTAAAAGAACGCATGGATAAGTTGGAAGCCCTTATGAACCAAATTATTTCGGAATAATGATGATTCTAAAAAAATCTTTCGCATCGTGCCTTTGGCTTTTTATGTTGGGATCGCTCTCTCAGTCATTGCAAGCTCAAAATGTATTCCGCGGAATCGAATTGGAGGGGAGCGTAGAAGATCGTGCCTTTCTGGATAAGGGATTTCAATCTTATTCTCTTTTCGAGTTAGACCATAAAGCACTTTATCAATGGGTTGACTTGAACCGAGAACAGGCACTGTTCAATCTGCAAATTGCAGAATTTGATTGGTCGATCGAACTTTATGAAAATGATTTGCGCGCTCAAGGCTACACGGCAGGCCAAACAGGTGATGATGGCTACAAAGAGCTGACTCCCGGTGAATG
>CAZKXG010000068.1:6986-14487 GCA_964556465.1 uncultured Cryomorphaceae bacterium
TGCAGGATATCTCTCTCAATCCGGTAAGACTGTTCGATTGAACATAGAGCCAAATCGCGTCTGGGGTTATATTACAACAGCTGAAGGTGAGTACTATATTGAACCACTCAATAGATTCTTTGACGAGGCTGCAGAAGGCAGCTATATTCTATACAATGCTCATGATGTGATAACGACTGAAGAGATTTCTTGCGGTGCTGATGCCCAATCTGAGAAAGTCAAAAACGCACAGTCATTCCAAGGCGTACCTAAAGCGGGTGATGATTGCCGTAAGTTGGAGATTGCGACTGAATCAGATTTTGAAATGTTCGATGCAGGTACCAATTTCAATGATATTTTGGGCAACCTGAATCTTGTAGAAGATGTTTATGAGACTTACTACGCCATGGAATTCTTAGTAACGTATCAGCATGAATGGGCCACCGCTGCCGATCCATATAATACGACCGAGTCCGGTTGCGGCGGATTTGGTATGCTGAGTATATTTGCCGCTGAATGGAGGACTAATTTTGGATTTGTTCGAAGAGACATCAATGTATTATATAGTCGAAAAGATTTTGATCTCAACACAATAGGTTGTGCTTCGACCGGTGCTTTTGGAGATGGGTCTGAAAATGATGGTGTGCTATTGTCCAGCGGAATTTCAAGGGGGGCCTACAGCGTGAACCAATGGGAATTCGGCGACTTCTTTTTTCCTACCTCTGATTCCGAACGACGAACCCTCGTTGCTCACGAAATGGGTCATAATTTTGGCGCTGTACATGATACAATAGATTGTAACAATATCATGTGTAATAGCATTAATTCATCATCTGTGTTTTTTTCAACGGCACAGAACCAAATGAACGCAACAATGAATGTTGAGTCGGCTGCTGCAAATGATGGTCGTTCTGCGCTTCGTGAACGATATCTCGAGCCTTTTGAGAATTTTCTTTCTAATCCCCCAACAGGATCTACTGAATCAGCAAACATTCTTATTATAGATGGATTAATATTTCCGACCACTGTATCGGGCAGCAATACAGTACAATACAATGGATCTGAAGAGATTCGTTTAAATCCCGGCACGGCTGTCGTCCCGATTAATGATGCGACAAAGATTCGGTTTGATATTGCTCCGTGTTCAATCAACTCCATCATACCGAATACCGGAGAGGAAATTGCAACGGTAAGTCATCCGAATCAAACGACAAGTCTGAATCGAAATGGTCGGGATACCGGTGTTGCTCTCTACCCCAATCCAACCAATGCGAACTCTTTTCTCAAGTTGGAGTCGGAGCTTGAAGAGTTAGCGATTATATCGCTGATTGATGGCCTCGGCCGTGAGGTATTTCAATCTGCTGAAATGCTTGTAAAAGGAGTAAACCTGATAGAGGTTCAATCACAAAAACTTGATCAAGGATTGTATTTTATTAATCTGCGCCTTGCTCGAGGAGAGAGTAAGACGATTAAGCTTCAGAAAATAGATTAAGTCAAAACCTGTAAGAATGGGGTATACAAAATGATAATGCCCAAAAGGCCACGTTTTCGTGGCCTTTTTTATGCTTGATTTGTCATCAAATTGACAACCTTGCCAGAGGGCCTAAGCTATTTTTGCGTATCAAAAAACTGAGGATTGTAAATTCGTAGATGGAGTGGGGGTTTCTAAAATGAAATCATTTCAATGAGTTGAGTCATCTTTGATCTGCTTCTCCAGATTCTCACATCCATACCTCTTCAATAATTTCATTTTCTTTGAAGCATGAAATTGGAGTATTCGAATCGACAGTCCATCATTTGGGGATACATTATCCTCATTATTCTGGCTTATTTTGGAGCCCACTACGCTCTCATCAGATTTACAGCTTATGATGCAGCCTACTATCTCTACAAAATAATTGACCGAGAGGGTTTCTTTATTGCGCATGGGCGAACGATTTCTTACTTCGCTCAATGGCCTGCTGTTATTGCGGTCAAGTTGGGCGCGTCCATGAAAACGTTACTGCCTGTTGCTTCGCTCGGATACTCTCTTTTCTTTATTGTCCACTATTATCTGGCAACGAAGTTTAAAACAAAGGAAAACCTATTCTGGCTGGTTGTTTTTCTTCCGCTAATAGCGTTGCGGTATAAGTATTACAGTCCCATTAGTGAATCAATTCTGTCACTGGCGAGCATTAGCTTGTTTTATGTAGTAATGGCCAATGCCACTCGCCAATATTCGATTATCAAATGGGTGTACCTCTTCCTAATTGCTATTACCATATACATGGGCCATCCCTTGGCTTATATGGGCTTATTTATAATGATTGGGTTTCATGCGCTTTGGCAAAGGGATTACTTGAATAAAACGAGGATATATGCTTTTGTCATAAATCTTATTTTTTTAGTGGCAAAAATCAGGTCTATTCAAGCGAATGGTTACGAATCAGAAAAGTTTGACGATGCGACATCCAATTTCTCGAAACTGTCCACGGCAAGTGATCATTGGGTTTACCTTCAGTTGGATAACTGGATACTTAATGAAGCCATTTGGCCGCTTTTTGCTTTTTGTTCAGCTCTTTTCATTCTCCTGTACTACCGAAGAGTTGTACCCGCAGCGTTTCTCTTAATCTCTTACATTGCCATTAAATACATCATTACCTTCGTATATTGGGGAGGCGAGTCACCCAATATGTTGCACAGCTACTATGCATACTTGAGTATTCCATGGTCGCTGGCCATTATCTATGCAGGGTCGCTCATTCCGAAAAAAGGCTTTGTGCTCGCATTCTTCCTTTTCTTGTCCATTCAAAGCATTTGGGAAATCAGGGAAGAACGAAAATTCTTCAAGCAGAGATTGTCATACTTCGATTCTGTGTTTGAAAAACATCCCGAGAATCGCAAACAAATCATTCCCATTGATAAAGTGGATATGAAGAAAGTGCATGTGATTTGGGCGGTACCGTTCGAAACGATGATCTACACCGCTTACGAGAATCCCTATGATACGAAAACGATATTTATAAATGATTGGAACGATGGCGACGTGCATTTCAATGGTTCTCGGCGAACCATGGAGTCCCTATAAAATAGATGATGGGGCCAAGTTGGATTCAAACTACTTTATCCTTCCTCCCGAGAGTTATGTCATGCATTAGTATTTTCTATTCACTCTTTAGCTTCTGATCCGAAATATTCTCATTCACGGCTCTTTTTTGCTTCAGCTTCCTCTTTCTAAGTCCATATGCTTGGCCAATTGAAGCTTAGCAAATACGTAATTAAACTCCGAATTAAGTAAGAGTTTTAATCAGCCTTGTATATTTGGCCGACATTTGCGCTTACTAAAGTGATCAATCAAAAGTCCATAGCAGTCCTCCCGTTCGAGAACCTGAGTTCGGATAAGGAAAATCAATACCTCGCCGATGGTATCACCGAAGAGATCATCAACGCCTTGAGCAAAGTTGATGGATTAAAGGTCACCGCTCGTGCCTCCTCATTTCGTTACCGAGACACCAAGCCCGACGTCCGTATTATTGGCAACGAGCTTGCTGTAAACACTGTTTTGGACGGAAGCCTTCGAAGGGTAGGGAAGAGGGTGAGAATTAGTGCTCAGCTTATCCGTTCGGATAATGGATTTCACATTTGGTCGGAGAACTTTGATCGGGAAATGGAGGACATTTTCTTGCTTCAAGACGAGATCAGCATCCTCATAGCCGAGAAGATTAGGGAAAACTACGGTCACTTAGAAATTGCGAGGCATCTGGCAGATACCCCTACGGAGAACATTGAGGCTTACGAGCTCTATCTCAAAGGAAGGTTTAACCATTTGAAATGGGATTGGGAAGGATTGCAAAACGGCATTAAGTACTACGAAGAGAGCATTACCAAAGACGCTAAGTTTGCGCTTCCGCTTTTTGGCTTGGCCTTTTGTTATTCAATGATAGGCTCTTGGGGTAAGCGTCCTGAATTGCTTGATTTGGCTCAAGATTACATCACCACAGGTTTTGCGATAGACAAAGAATCAGACCTTGGCCATTTCGCCAAAGCGACCTTGGAGTTTTGGGGAAGATGGAATTTTATTAAAGGAGAGAAATCTTACCGCAAGGCCATTGCCCTCAACCATACCAACTCCGAGGCTATGGAAGGATTGGCAGAGCTGTACATTGCGATTGGCTATTTTGATCTGGCCGAAGAACTAACCGAGCAGGCCTTGAAGACGAATCCACTTTCGGCCAATCACCTTTTCACGATGGGAAATATTCACTACCAGCAAGGCGAGTTCGAGAAAGCACTTTCCTACTTCAATTCGGGCTTGAGAGTAGATCCGAAATTCGCACACTCTATTTCCTATAAATCTTTGTGCCTGATTGGCTTGAAGTCATTTGATAAGTTAAAGCTGCATGTGGATGCCTATCCCGAACAGGAGGATCAGAAACAATGCATCCTTTTGGGTAAACTTCAAGAAGAGGGCAATGGTGAACTCAAAGAGGAGACCAATCGCCTCGTAGCCATTACCGAAGATGTGGGTTTGATCGGTTGGAAGTTATACCTGCTGGCGCAAAATGGAGAAAAGGATGAGGCATTAGACTTACTTGAAGGGGTTATCGGCAGGAAAGAAGGGCAATACATCAATTTTACTCATTTGCCACTTTTGGAGCCGATTCGAACTGAGCCGCGCTTTCAGCAACTGGTAGCCGCCACCTTTGCTCAATCAAAATTGCCTCCTAAGGCGGGAATTACGGTGGACAAGACTCAATCAAAAAAGGCCTTGCTCGAGCAATCGGAGATTGAAGTAGTCGACGAACAGCTTCAAGCACTCATGGCTGAGGACAAAATCTATCTCAACCCAACTTTATCTTTAAGAGAACTGGCCGAGACGATAGAGCTCAATGCCAATAGGCTCTCTTGGTTTTTGAACGACAGGCTTGGAAAGAATTTTAGTGAATTTGTCAATGAGAAGCGCGTCTCTGAATTCAAGGAACGGGCACTTTCAACCGACTGGAGCCATTTATCGATACTCGGACTGGCCTATGAATGCGGTTTCAATTCCAAATCAGTCTTTAACGACTATTTCAAAAAATCGGTAGGCCAAACACCGAGCCAATGGGTGAAAGCAAATACCTGATTCTCTTTCAGCAGCTATAGACAATGGCACTTGATCCCAAACTCAAAAGAAACGTTACGCGAATCATTCCCTTCGGGTTTATTTGGGCCTTCTTTTTTGGGTCTCAAATAGTGGATGATCTTACATCCAATCCTAATCCTGAGTCCTTGGGGCAAGGGGATATCCCATTAACCCCAAGTGTAGCACTATTTGCACTTTTTGCAAGTTTTCTTTCCGGATTTATCGTCGGATCATTTGAGGTATTGGTTTTTGAAAAGCGATTTAGAAGATTCTCTTTCGCATCAACCATATTTATTAAGCTTTCCATCTATTTGTCGGTATTCCTATTTATTATTTTGGTCTTTTATCCGATCGCATTTTCAATAGAATCATCACAATCGATTTTTAGTGAAGAAACGTTGAATGGATTACTTGCATTTATTGGCACTCTTCCATTTTGGAATACTTTAATTCAACTGGGCTTTGCTCTTTTTTTGTGTGTTGTCTATTCATCTATAAGCGAAAACCTTGGATACAATTATTTGAGAAATGTCTTTTTTGGGGTGTACCACAAACCCATGGTGGAACAGCGCATTTTTATGTTCCTGGATATGAAAGATTCCACAATGATTGCCGAAGCCCTTGGGCACGAAAAGTACTTTGAACTTTTGAGCGATTACTACGAAGCTATGTCAGACGCGATTATTAACCACAAAGGGGAGGTTTATCAGTACATTGGCGATGAAGTGGTGGTAACCTGGAAAGCTTCGGAGGGCCTGAAAGACGCGAATTGTATCCAAACCTTTTTCGCGATACAAGAACAATTGAATCGTGAGAGCGATCACTTTTTAAATGCTTTTGGTATAGTACCCGGTTTCAAAGCGGGTATTCACATCGGCGAGGTCACCACGGGCGAGATGGGCGCCCTGAAACGCGAAATTGTGTTTACGGGTGATGTGCTCAACACTGCCGCCCGACTTCAGGGTTTATGTAAAAAGTATGATCAAGATTTCATTGCATCCCATGAACTTTTGGATCGGTTAAAAGACCACGACATGTTTGAAGGAATTCCTCTGGGTGATCAAGCCTTAAGAGGTAAAACTTTAACCACCTCAGTTTTTGGCATACAAAAAAGAGAACAAGCGGAAATTTAAAGCATGATTCATTTGATCGTTGGAAATACTGGTTCAGGAAAAACAACATATTCTAAAAGGTTGAAGCAGGAGTTGGGAGGTGTTGTTTTCTCCATTGACAAATGGAACAATACGCTATTTCTACCGGATAAAACGGAGTCCGATGGTTTGGAATGGTTTCTCGAAAGGATAGACCGAGCGGAGACCTTGATGATGGACTTGATCATTCATTTGGAACATTCCCATACGGATTCCATCCTCGATTTGGGACTCTCGAAATTTGGGCATCGGGAGAAGTTCAGGGCCTTTGCTCGCTCCAATGGCTTCGAGTGCCAACTGCACTTTTTGGACATTCCCAAAGAGGAAAGACGCTCAAGAGTCATGCAACGCAATCGAGAAAAGGGAGAGTCGTATGAGTTTGAAGTAAGTTTAGAAAACTTTGAATTTATGGAAACCTGGTTTGAACAGCCGACGCTCGAAGAAATGAAAGAGGGCATCCTTATTTCTGATTGAACATTCACTTTACTCTACAGTACATGTCCTGAATTTCATTTCAGGTCGCCTACCGCGACTTCTCTCGAGATTTTTGTGCCATCAAAATTACAAACGATGACACATCAAAATCAGAACCCAAAAAAAATTATTGTCGCCGGTTCCACCGGGTACTTAGGACAGCATCTCCTTGAACAGTTAAAGAACCGTTCGCTACCATTCTCAGCGATTGCTCGCAACCCGAATAAGCTATACGACTTAGGCTTAAGTCCACATGAAATTATCACCGCTGAAGTCACCAAACCGGCAAGCCTCATGGGGCAGCTCGAGGGAGCTCACACGGTGATTTCTACCGTTGGAATCACTCGACAAAAAGATGGCCTTACCTACATGGACGTCGATTATGCGGCTAACGTGAATCTCCTGAGAGAATCTCTCAAAGCGGGAGTGAAGAAGTTTGTGTATGTCTCCGTTCTCAACGGCCAATTTCATCAGGATCTCAAAATTCTAGAGGCCAAAGAGAAGTTCGTTGAAGTGCTCAAAACTTCAGGAATCGAGTATATCATCGTTCGTCCCAACGGTTTCTTTTCTGATATGGGCGATTTTCTGGAAATGGCGAAGGGAGGAAGGGTATACCTTTTTGGACATGGAAATAGGAAAGTGAATCCGATCCACGGATCAGATCTCGCCAATGTCATTCTTGATGAACTCCACCAATCAAATTCTGAGATAGAAGTAGGCGGACCCGATATTCTGACCCAAAATGAAATAGCCGAACTGGCTTTGACGCTTTTCGCGAAGCAAAGGCGCATAA
>CAZKXG010000068.1:14506-14923 GCA_964556465.1 uncultured Cryomorphaceae bacterium
TTTTACGGCCCTTATGAGTTCTTTCTGACCATGATGGCTCAAGATCAAGTTGCCCCGCGATACGGGGTGAGGCGATTACGTACTCACTTCATACAAGAGGCTGACCGAATTATGAAGTCCTGATTTTCATAAGTCAGTCCGAAAGTGAAAATCGGGTCGTGCACTCATTTTGACTGCCGCACATTTGTCCCGAAAAATCGAACGATCAAATCAATAAAATGAAAACTCAAATAATCTATCTCACCATTTTAGCTCTCGCCTTTCTCACTGCCTGCGATAAAGACGAAGACAGTAACCAACCCAACCCAACGCCAACCCCGTCCTACGTATCTGCCGATCAATTTATCACTGATATGGAATTTGTCGGTTCGGCATTTGTCCGCAAGGGAAACGAGGAGTTGGTAAACCAGGGGTACG
>CAZKXG010000068.1:14966-16166 GCA_964556465.1 uncultured Cryomorphaceae bacterium
AATGGCTATTCTCCAACTCAAACGAGATGGACTCATTGAAGGCTTTGACCAAACTATTTCGGAATTCGATGATGAATTTCCTGAAGGAGATCGAATTACACTAAGACACCTGTTGCGACACCATTCAGGTATTCCCGATTATGTAGGGCCAGTGGAAGATTACTCAGAAGCCACGGGAACTTTTGTTCCGAAAGAAGATATTCTCGATGCCATTACGGAAAATATTGAAGAAGACGGTTTGCAGTTTGAGCCCGGCGAATTCTTTGCCTACAGCAATTCCAACTACTTCATCCTTGGCCTGTTGGTCGAAGAACTCACCGGGATGAGCTTCGAGGAATACTTGGATACGATCGTGTTCTTGCCACTTGCCATGGCAAGTACCGGCGCCGGTCAGGATGAGATCACATTGCCAACTCATGCGCGCGGCTATGACAATGCAGGAAAGGTGCAGCCTTATCAAATGCAAATAGCATTTTCTGCGGGTTATCTCGAAAGCAATATTCCGGATTTAGAAAAATGGGGCGATGCCGTCATGGGAAGCTTTCTTTCTGATTCCGAGAAGGCGGAAGTCTTTGAGCCACCCTATGGTCAAGAAGGTATTGCCACGGTGGGTTTTTGGTTGGTTTACTGATATCATTGACGGAAAGCTCGTGCATTACCACGGTGGAAATATCGATGGCTTCAGCGCGCTGATAGCGCTGTTTCCGGAAACCAATAGCCTTATCATTCTCCTCAGTAACCGCACCGATGAAACTGAGCAGTTGGACATTATTCTCCGCACCATTGCCTCAAACGAATTCTAAAACAACACAATCATAAACCTTTAAAACGTACAAAAATGAAATACGCAATTATCATTATCATCCTAGCTCTAAGCAGCTTCAAAGTAATCGCACAAAACGACTTCGGACCAAAATCTGACAAGGAGGTTGACCACAAGTACAGGATAAGTGTGCCTGGGATTATTCTACCACAGTTGGTCATGGATCCGTGGGATGACAGACAACACACTCAGCACATAGAGATTCATGTAAAGCGAAACCTAGACAACAAAAATATCATAGGAGTGAAGCTTGCTACCTGGAGACTGTTTCAGCCAATGGGGATTCAATTCTCCGACGGACTTCTTGATAAATTAGATACGGAATCTGAGTTTTATCCGGGTCACGTGAGAGAGTCTGGAATAGGAGTTTCCTATCA
>CAZKXG010000069.1:0-6934 GCA_964556465.1 uncultured Cryomorphaceae bacterium
GTCCGCGCCGCGGTCGAGGAGATCCGCGCCGCCACCGAACGGTCGCGGCTGCGCCGCCTCGAGTAGGCCTCGCCGCAACACCCGCCCTGATCCGAGCCAGCGAACCCATCATGAACTTCACGATTCACCATAAGCTCTTCACATCTTTAGTGGTAACGGCCTCATTCATCCTTACCATCGGAGCTTTTAAAGGTGGATTGATCCAAGGCGTTTTCTTTCCGAATATCGAACAGAACACGGTTAACGTCACCTTGGAACTTCCTTCGGGAACGGCAGAAAGAGTGACAGTAGAGACCATGGATTACATCATGGAAAGGGTGATCAAACTGAACAAAGAATACGCTGATCGAGAAGATGTCGGAAAAGAGCTTTTTACTGACTACGAGGTCCGCTTCGGCCCACAAAGCAATGAGGCTCTTGCCACTATTTATTTAGTCGGATCGGAAGAGCGAAACATCAGGAGCTTCGATATATCAAATGATCTGAGAAGAATTGTTGGACCCATTCCCAGAGCGGAAAAGTTGAGCTATGCCACCCAAAGTCCATTTGGCAAACCTATCAATATTTCATTGGCGGGAAATGATTATGCCAAGTTAAGAGCAGCCATCGATGAACTCAAAGCGGCTATTTTGGCTACAGGGGAAGCAAAGGATTTGATTACCAATGATAAAGTGGACCAGCCTGAGCTGAATGTATCATTGAATGATGCAGGGCGCGCGATGGGTTTCACCGAGCTTGGTTTGATCAGCCAAATTAGAAGCGGTTTCTTCGGTTATGAGGCTCAGCGCCTGCAACGTGGTGACGACGAAACAAAAGTTTGGGTACGCTATGCACGAGAAGATCGGCAAAGCCTTGACCAACTGGAAAACATGCAAGTGCGTGCTCCAAACGGGCAACTGGTATCCGTTAAAGACATTGCAACTTTGGAGCGTCAAAACGGATTGATTGCCATCAACCACCGCGATGGACGCAGAGAGATTACCCTCGAGGGCGAAATAGCCTCGCTGGAAACCAATGTGGTCCAGCTCTTGGGAAGAGTTCAATCAGAACTCTTGCCTCCGATTCTGGCGAAATACCCTGGCATTGATGTGAGCATGGAAGGTCAGCAACGTGATACCGCTAAACTCATGAAATCCATTGCGTCAGTTGGACCCATTATTTTGATTTTGATTTTAGCTCTGCTCATCATCAGTTTTAGATCTTACAGTCAGTCCTTTGCCTTGCTCATGCTTATTCCTTTCGGATTGATCGGTGCAGCTTGGGGACATTACATCCATGACCAGCCAATGAGTATTCTGAGTTTCTTAGGGTTGATTGCTTTGATCGGAGTCTTGCTCAATGACGGCCTCGTCTACGTCAATGCCTTCAATGGCTATCTGGCAGAAGGAATCAAATTCAACGATGCCCTGAAGAAAACGACTCTTTCACGCTTCAGACCAATCTTCCTGACGACCATTACTACTTCTGCAGGGCTGGGTCCATTAATATTTGAGAAGAGCTTTCAAGCCCAATTTCTAATCCCAATGGCCATTTCGATCGCTTACGGCATGTTGGTAGGCTCATTACTGATCATGATCTTTTTACCCATTACGCTTACCCTTACCAATCGAGTTAAGGTGTTTGCCAAATGGCTTTGGGTTGGCGAAAAGCCCAGCAGAGAATCGATGGAGCAGGCCGTGAAAAGAGCGAATCAAGAAAAAATAACTTTCAGCGAATCATGAGAATAGGTATACAACTTTTCGTAGCGCTAATACTGCTGGGACAATCGATCACAGCGCAGGAAATCGACTTGAATCAAGCCATTGCCATCGCCTTGGAAAACAATTACGACATTCAAGTAGCGAGCTATTCTTACGAGATTGATCAGAACAATGCTGAATTGGGAAATGCCGGATTCATGCCATCGATTTTCCTATTGGCCAATGGTTCATACAGCAGCCAAAACACCGAAGTTACATTTGCGAATCCTGAACAGCCAACAATAAGCCAAGACGGAGCATCAACCATAGGATATGGTGCCAGTGCTAATTTAGAATATGTGCTTTTTAATGGAGGCCGACGAGTCCACTTCCTCAATCAGCTTGAAACATTGAGTGAAGACGGAAGATTGCGACAACGACTCTCAATGGAAAGTACAACCCTTCAGGTTTCTACACGATTCCTAGAATCACTTCGTCTGAAAGAAGAAGCAGAGATTCTGGAAGAAACTATTGAGCTATCGCAAAAGCGATTGGAACGCGCCGAGCAAGGGTATGAATATGGCAACACCAACAAGCTCCAAGTTTTAAATGCCGAGGTAGATCTGAGAAGAGATAGTATTGAATTGGCCCAGAAAGATCTGGAATACATCAGAAGTCTCAGAACATTGTTTGTGAGCATGGGTATTCCGGCCGATACGACCTTGACTTTAGGCAGTGAATATGAATTTTCGGCTTTTCTGGATAAAGAAACACTTCTAAAACGGGCGCTTGAAGCCAATACCATTTACTTGCGTTCTCGCAATGGTCTAATTACGGCCGAAGAAAATCTGGACGTAGCCCAATCAGACATTTGGCCAACACTGGCCGCAAATGCGGCTTACCAATACCAGTACAGCGATTTTGAAGCCAACTTCTTAAATACCCAAGAGAACCTCGGATGGAACGCAGGTCTGACATTTCGGTTCAATATTTTTGATGGAAATCGAGTACAACGAAATATCGCCAACGCCAAGCTAAACCGCGATATAGCAGAGGTGGAAGCGAAAAGATCTGAGAACGAAGTCGTTCAATTGGTCAACAATGCCTACGACACTTACCTCACAAACCTTGAACTCCTTGATATCAGCGAACGAAACCTCGAACTGGCGCGAACCAACTTCGAAAGAAGTGAAGATGCATTTGCTACAGGTCAGATTACGGGTATCGAATTGAGAAACGCACAACTGAATATGAACGACGCTCAAACGGCCATTGTACGCCAAAGAATAATTACAAAAGTGGCCGAGCTCGCTCTCCTTTTTGAAGCGGGAGCATTACTAGAATAATATGAATCTGAAACAATTTATCTTAATTGGAAAAGCAGAAGGCATCTCTTCTCTTCTACTATTTTTTGTGGCCATGCCACTGAAGTACATGGCCGACATTCCGCAGGCAGTCACCTATGTGGGTATGGCCCACGGAGTATTGTTTTTGGGTTATGTGGGCTCAGCTTTGCTAAACGGTTTTGAGCGCAAGTGGAAGTTTTCAAGTTTCGCCCTATTGGCATTGGCATCGATCCTTCCGGGTGGGCCGTTATATCTCGACCCTGTGGTATTGAAACGAGAAGGCGAAACAGCTTAATCTACCAAAATGACTTTTTGGCTACTGGCCAATTCACCCGCCGTAAAACGTACCGTGTAGTTTCCGGGAGGTAAATCCAGGTCGACTGAAAGCTCATTTTCCCCTACCGTCCATTGATCTCTAGAGTAACCTTTTGAGAAAACTTGCTTCCCCGTTTCGTCTATTAATTCGATTTCGATAGAAGTTATTTCCTTCAGATTAAATCGAAACGTGAAATCTCCGGTTGACGGATTCGGATAAACCGTTAGGGCTAAAGCGTCACTTTTTTTTTCATTCGGATCGTTGGTCGACAAGGTTTCCATCACCAAATAAACCGCCAATAATTCTGAGTTGGCCTCGCTTTGGGTTCCGTTATTGATCCAGAAAATATTTCGATCGGTGCTTCTGATTCCGCCGTAGATGTATCCCAACAAAATCGAATCTCCCTCCAGCGCGTCCAAGTCGATGACTCTATTCTCGAGAGTTGGCAAATCATCTATCGCAATAAACTCGGCGCTTGCTCCAAGTAAATCGGGCATTTCGGTGTCGAGCTTGTACTCGGCCATGCTGCCATCGGCCGATCGGGTCACCTGAGCGATGGTTCGTACAAACGGAACATTATCGTCTTGAATCAACCCACCATCAACCTCATAAAATTGAGCCATTCCACCAAAGAAAATGGTGTGCATTTCATTGGCTGAAGAGCTATACATAGGAATGTGCGCACAGTGGTAATGATTGTAATATTGAGTGAAATCGTCGTTAACGGTATACCCTCCTGCCGAAATGTCGACAGAATTCAACCAAGGCAGATCCTCTGAATTAAAGACACCCGAAAATGCCGTCAATCCAAAAGAACCATCGGGCATGATTTGAGAAACCACATTGTAATCTCTTCGATGAAGATTGGCTGCATCGTACCACTCTTCCAGATGGGTGATCTCCAGAATTTCACCGTCATCGACCAAGGTGAATCGGCGAATAGCGTTGGTGTATTCTTGAACGAAAGTGGGGTTATTCATCGGATTATAAGCGCCATCGAAGCGCTGACCGCCAACCAAGTAATAAGTTCCATTTATATAATCCAAGTAGCCGCCGGTTACAGCAAATAGTTCATCCTCTACCTGACGGAAGTGATCTTGCAAATCGCCACCGGTCTTAACCGCGTTGATCACAGCGGGAACATCTACCGCAGTGAATTGAGGGTGCGTGATGTGGTCACCACTGGATGGGCTAAAACCATAACCGCCGATAACGTAGAGGTAATCTCCTTGTTGGTAGAATTCCGGATTCGTGGAGCTTAATTGCTCTCTGAGGTTGGTCTCCAAACTACTGATCGAAGCCGACCAAGATTCCCCTTCTTCCGGGTTTACCACAATGAGCTGGTTGTTGTTTCCTGCCTCATCAAAAGATGCCCACGGCTGGCGTCGGTGGAGGCCGTCGAGCCGACCGCCCATGATGAGCCAATCTCCTTCATGGGTAGCAACAGCGTAGGATTGAACTCCACCTAAACCCGAAATCTGAAGTGGCTCCAAATGTACTTCCAGGAAAGTTTGACCAAAAAGTAGAGATGTCCAAAAAACAAACAGTAGCGAAAGAATTCTAGCGTGCATGGAGATAGTAGTTTGGAGTAAAAATAAAACCCTTACACCGAAGAATAGGTGACTCAGGTCGCATTGCTAAACCGATGAGCTTCGTGGTTGTTAAGTGAACAATGAATCATTCCGAAAACCTTCTTCCCTCAGATGGAATCGCCCACCTTTTTGAAAAGTGGTTAAGCATAGAAACGGACGTTCTGTTTCGAGCTTTAGCTAAAGAAGTCGACTGGAAGCAAGACGAGGTGGTGATGTTCGGAAAGAGAATTACGATGCGCCGACTAAGCGCATGGTATGGCGATCGGCCATTTGAGTACACCTATTCGCAAGTGAGCCGTCAAGCTTTGCCTTGGACAAAGACCCTCGCAGAAATCAAATCAGAAGTTGAAAAAATTTCTGGGGAGACCTTCAATTCCTGCCTTCTCAACTTCTACCACGATGGCGATGATTACATGGGCTGGCACAGCGACGATGAGCCAGAGTTGGACCCGAACGCTTCCATAGCGTCAGTGAGCCTCGGGGCTGAACGGAAATTTGCCTTCAAGCACAAACGCTCAAAAGAGACGGTTTCTACCTTTTTGAAAAATGGCAGTATTCTGCTCATGAAACCTCCCACACAGGAACATTGGCTTCATACTTTAAGGAAAAGCAAGAAGGTAAGCGAAGGGAGAATTAATTTAACTTTTCGGACGGTATTGAAGTCGGGATAACCCATTTTTCATTTTAATTCTATGGTATCAGAATTTTCTGCACTCCTTGTGCTTTCCCAATTTGTAGTTGGGCAAAGTAAACTCCCGCAGAGAGCTCGATGCCGTTTAGCAGAACTTTGTACTCTCCCGCACTGCGCATTCCATCGATGAGAGTAGCCACAGTTTTGCCAGTTTCATCTATAATGGATAGCGAAACTTGAGCGTTTTCTGTTGCACTAAACTGGAAGTAAGATTGGGGGTTAATCGGGTTACCTACTACACCAAATTGAAGCGTATTCTTGTCTCTATCACTATTAGAAAGTGGATTATTGAATCCGACGAAAGTCACCGTATTATTCCCGCTATTGGGAATAGCGAGCGTATCTATTTCTTGTGCGTAACAAATATCGGCGGGATTGGAAATCCCAGGTGCCTCAATGGTAACAGGTGCTTCAGAAAAGTCGGAATTGAACCTTGAGATGCGCAAAGGACTCCATGAACTCACATAGTAATTATCGGCAGCATCGTTGTCAATTCCATCGCAATTTCCGAGCGATGTACCTGTCAAAGTACTTACTTGATACGTTTGAAGGTCTACAGCTTTGATATCGGCACTTCCGCCCCAATTCACGAAGATGAGTCGGTCATTAGTTTCGTCGTAGACGATTCCGTTGGGAGTGCTTCCTGTATTGGACACCACCATTTCTGAGGTGGGATTATCAAGGTCGGTCACGTCGATTTCGTAAATTCTATTGTTCGAAAAATCTGTCACCCAAAGGCGATTTACTCCGTCACTGGCCATGCCGTTCAAAAATCCCGATCCAGCAATGTTCAGGCTCATTATTTCTTCTTCGGTGGTCAAGTCATACCCTTTTATCCCATTGCCAATGGCAAAGAGTGTATTGTTCATGACCTCCATTCCGAATCCTGCAGCCCCATCACCAAAGAAAGACAGTTCAAGAGATGGTTGATCCATCGCAATTATCGAATTGGAATTCGACACCAAAAAGCGGCTGTTTTCATGGTCGTACTCCACACTCTCGATGTTTTGTAACGACTGCGAAAATGAAAGGAAGGGAGAGACGAGCGAAAGGAGTAGTAAAGTTTTCTTCATGAATACTCTTGTACAGAGATTCAAGGGCATCTCTTCCATAAACCAGCAGCTACTTCCTCAATAGAAAGAATTTTAAAAGAGAGGGCAGTAAAATAATGTATCCAGACCAATGGACTCAAGAAGAGTTTCTTAAAAACAAAATTAAATTAGAAAAAGAGGGGATAAAATTATTTTTGATAGATACAATTTTATCTTACCTAACATAAAATAATAATTTATTAATATTGCAGGATAGTT
>CAZKXG010000069.1:6944-11931 GCA_964556465.1 uncultured Cryomorphaceae bacterium
GTTCTAATCCAACATTCGCATGGAATCCTATTTGACGAAAGTTTCTACATTGAACGCTATGAATAGAAAATTGCTCTTAATCGCTTCACTCCTGGTGATTATTCTGGCATCTTGCACCACCGGCAGAATGCTCATCTACAACTTTGCCGACATTAAGGATTACAAGAAATTTCCGAATAGACCTATCGAAGCTCCCTCTGATCATTGGACCTTTTCCTACGGTGACTCATTGAAACCTCCCAAAACGATCACTGCTGATAGCGAATCAATGCTGTGGAGAGATTTCTTGGAAGAGTATAAAACAGTGGCCTTTCTCTTGATACGAAACGACACTATTCTAATCGAAGATTACCTCAACGGTTACGATGAGGAGTCAATCGTAACATCTTTTTCAGTCGCGAAATCGGTGATTTCCATTCTTTATGGAATTGCTATTGAAGAAGGAATCATAGGTGGCGTGAGCGATCCGGTGACTAAATACATTCCCGAACTAAAGGAAGCAGGGTTTGACAAAGTAACGATTGAGCACTTACTCCAAATGACTTCGGGTTTAAAGTTCAACGAGAGTTACGCCAACCCTTTTGGGGAAGCAGCTAATTACTATTACGGCGGCAATTTGGAGAAGCTCGTAACGAACGCCAAGTTGGAAAATGAACCCGGTGAGCAATTCAATTACGTAAGCGGTGACACTCAAATTCTGACTCTTATTCTGTCACGTGCCCTCGGCGAAAAGACAGTGAGCGCCTATTTCGAAGAAAAAATCTGGAAACCACTGGGAATGGAGTACGATGCCTCTTGGAGTTTGGATAAAAAAGATGGCCTGGAAAAGGGGTTTTGCTGCCTCAACATGCGTGCGCGTGATTTCGCTAAAATCGGCCGACTCTATTTAAACAAAGGCAATTGGAACGGGAAGCAAATTGTACCAGCAGCTTGGGTCGCACAATCCACTAAAGTCGACAGTTCGAACGGAAGTGCAGGTTACTACCAATATCAATGGTGGCTTTTTCCAGAAAAGAATGAATTCTACGCGAATGGAATTTTGGGGCAGTACATATTTGTAAGTCCTGATAAGAACATCGTAGCGGTTCGACTGGGAAAGAAAACTGCCGGTTTAGGCTGGTCAAGGTTTATCTCGAAATTGTCTGAGAGCTATGGGAAACAAATTCAAGAATAGCTTTTGAAAATCCGCTTTAGCCCAATCATCAAATTCTGCTCGAGCGTAGAATAATCTCCATCGGCCTTAAACAGTTTTAGGACTTCCGAAGTAAGGGTCGCCGCATCTGCTTGAGAGTACTTGCCTTTTTCCATGTAATAGCGAATTCGATCAATACGCTGGATGTCATTGTGTTTTTCGAAAATGCGATTTACGCGATTGAATGTCGCTTCATCTACCTTAGAAAGAATGTAATTTCTCTCCTCTTCATCAAAGTTAAAGTCGGCGTGAGTGGCGAAGAGGAGAAGATAAGTCAGGAAATCCAGGTCGTATTCAGAACTCATAGTAACTGATGAATATTTGAATCCTCAAGAAAGCAAAATCTTCTTTTATCTAGTACATTCTCGAAGGGTTTCCTTGCTCCATATCTCCAAAACGGAACCGCAGCAGTCCCATTACGAAAGATAAATTCGGACGATCATCGCGGAAGAAATACATCACGTCTCTCGATGCCACACCTAGTTCCCAGCTTCCTTCATTGATGACAAAGTTTACCCCGAAAGGAACCCTGAACCCAAAGTTATCTCCTGCACCAACTCCTGCCGACAAGCTCACAGAAGAGGCTACCAGGTATTCCGCTCCAAAGGCAAACGCCATCTTCTCTATGTTACCCGGTTCGTCATTTAACGGAAACGCAAAGTCTAATCCTACTCTCAATTTTTCATCGTGAAAATAACCGAAACCTGCTCGGAACTGAGTGGGTAAATTTACCTTTCGTTCGCGCTGCCCGTTCCACTCAAAAACTCCATCGTCACCGGCGAAAGAGTCGTAATTTCCAAATACATTGTAGCTGTCGATACCTTGTGTCTCAATATCAAAGACTATTGTATCCCTTGAGCTGTAGACATTTCCATCAAAGTTTATCGATCCAATATCCGTGATGGAAGCAGAAACTCTAAACTGATCGCTAATCTCAGCATTAACACCCAAATCAAATCCAAATCCATCACCAACAGGAGAATAACCTGAACCTTCTTGAAAAGATGGATTGTCTTCTCCGTCCCCGAGATCAATATCCAATGCAGGAGATGCAGAAATGAATGCATCTTGAACTTGACCACCTTCCAGATTTAAGTCAACCACGAAGAGTCCTTGAAGATACTTTACTCCAACACCTGCATTAACGGAAATATCATCGTTCTCATAAACATTGCGGCCGTAACCAAAATTTATTTCGGTAAACGCCATTGATTTTAGCCTCGAGTCTCGGTACAAATCAGCCGCAAACTGCGGATTACTGGCTATACCCAGAAGCACATCATCTAGTCTATCCGAATTTGCGCCACCGTTGGGAATAATGGATGTGGTACCGTCGTCATTTTGCACTTCCCATTGATCGAAGTATGGATCGATATAACCCGTGAACAATTGACTTGCACCTACATCATTGAAGGTAGAGTAAAAGGAAGTGCGGAAGTTTAAGCTTACAGCGAAGTATCCCGCGTTTTCCGTGTTCACCGCAAACCCAAAAAGGTTAGAAAAAAGATTCACGGAATAGTCGGAATTGGCAAAATCAATACCGGCTTGTTGCTTTTCAGCAGCAGTTAAGCTCCCGTCTACATCGGTGATACCATCAAGCAATTGTTCTTTTGTAAAAGCCTCACTGTAAAAAGATAAGCCTACTTGTCCCAGACCAAGGGTATACTTTTTATTGTAAGGATTTCCGAAAGCCAAGTTGGCGGGATTGATCCCCAAGGCGTGGTAATCGGTTGCGAAAGCGAAGGAAGCGCCTCTACCCGTTTCGGTAAATGCAGCATTCTCCATTTGAGCCGAGGCAAACAAGGCACAAAGAAAAGCACCTGTAAAGGTTAGTATAGTTTTCATTAGTCGAATGATTGGTTCCGACGAATATAGGAATTCAAAAAATTCCGTGCATCACTACATCCAGCTACCTTCGTATTTTTCAACGGCGTGAATCAAAGAATTGTAAACTTCCAGAGCTTCATGCTCGTTCAGGAATCGAACGGTTTTACTGCCGGCAGCGGTAAAAAAAGTGAGATGACATAGCTTTCTCCTCTTCAATATAATATTCTGAGAAAGTTGTAGCGACTGAGTCTTGTATGACGGGAGAATTACTCGTTTGGGAAACAACCAACCTCGCAGGATATAGACGTGCTTCTCGTCAAAATGTACGCGAACCGTTTTGCCGTATCGGTGGCCATAAGCCGCAAATATTCCAACCAAAAGTAAGGTAGCTATGCCCGGATAGGAATACTGCCAATAGAGAATTCCTGTTAATGGAGCAAAGATTATCGCACCGATTATGGCGTACAAACGAGCATATGCCCATGGATTTCCATCAATATGCCTATTGGGCTTTTGTGCTCCGGGAAAGACTCCGTCTGCTAAATAATTGCTTTCTGCTATCCGCAAAGCGGGAATTTCAATGGACTGTTTATTGGCTACCTCCCCCACTGAATTGGACGGCTTGATGGTAGCCGATTCATAACCGGCAAGCCTTCTCAAAGGGTTCGTCTCCCATTGAATGTATTGTATTTTATTCTTCGGAATGCGGTACTCGTTTCGCTGCAGAAGACCTGTAGATATTTCAAGAGCTTCACTCTTTAATACGGCCTTCAAATCAAAAAATCTCAACAGCGTTCTAACCAAACTGATAAGTACCGAAATAATGGCGTAAAAAATCAAAAAGCTAATCACCACAGCTATTCCGGCGTCAGCCACTTGGGAAGCGTAGGTATCGACATATCCTTCGATATATTCCTGCAAGAGTTCTTGATACTGACTGGCATAACCGAATACGAATGCCAATGCGATAAAACCTGTCTTTAAGTGGTTTTCCGTAAGGCCAACTTTCAAGAGATCGAATAGCCCCAACTTGACCAAAACCCTTCCTTTATCTTCTCGCAATGAAGCTTTTGGTGCCTCTTCCTGATCTACTTTCTCTTCTTCTCCTGTCTCATGAATATTAGTGATGAGAAGCGCCTCTTTCTTTTGATAAAGCAAATCGCGCAAAGCGTCGGCACGGTCTCTTTCCAAGGCGGGAATCTCCAGCTCGTTTCCGCGAGAACCTGCCGTATCAACTTTAAGCGCCACCAAGCCTAAAATTCGTTGAATCACGTTTTTAGTCACTTGAATGGATTGAATTCTCTCTATGGGAACAGACTTTCTGTCTTTAACCAGGACTCCCTTGTGAATAATGAGATTATCCTCCTCGACGTGAAAAGTAAAGTTGCGGTATTGCCAATAGGCAAAAAGTGCAAATAAGATGAGGAGAGGAACTATCGCAATGCCCACGATGGTCCAAAAAATGGGGGCAGCTGCTGCAACGGCAACCAGTGATATCAATAGAGTCCCTAAGGCGCGTAAATTCCGGAGCAGGTATACGATCACGCCAAGGTAGCTTTGGCGGGTTGGCTCGTGGATATCCCAATCCTTGTTTTCTTCACTCATAAATTGCGGCTTTCTTGGCTACAAATTCCTTGAGTTGTTCGGCCTCTTCAGCTTCAAGTCCCGGAATAGATAAGTCAGAAGTGCTTCCTCCGGCCGTATAAATTTTAAGTGTACTCAGCTCATATTTCCTCTCGATAGGCCCACGTGAAATCTCTGTGTGTTGGATTCGGTTAAATGGAATGGTGATCATCGACGAAAAAATCCATCCTTTTTTATAAGTCAAATCTCTTTCGCGCAATGCATAAGATCTCTTTCGGTAGCCAATGGGTATTGCGATAAAACTAAATAGAATCAAAAGGGCCAAGCCTCCCCCAACGTAGGCTAGCCATATTCCGGGAGAAAGGATAGCAGGGATGGCAAGCC
>CAZKXG010000069.1:11941-16151 GCA_964556465.1 uncultured Cryomorphaceae bacterium
GCCCGACTATTGGAAAAGACCAAAAGATAGCTGCCAGCAACCGCCTGTAGTTCATATACCGAACCGGATGCTTTTGAAAGGACACCTCCTCAATAAGTGGCAGTTCATTGATTTGAACTTCTTCATTATGCCAATTTTCTTCCATAGCGCGAAATTAGGGCTTCCGCCGAACAATTTAAGTCTATTTTTGTCCAATTAAGTCATATGGAAAACATCACATCGGGTCATTGGGTTTTCGCGGGAGTTTTTGTTGTGGCATTCGTCACAGCCATGGCCTTCGCTTACCGTAAGGATTTGACTCGTCTAAAACCGCATTACAAGAAAATTTGGCTACTCTTTATAGCCATGATAATCATCTATTTTATAATTTTCGGCCTTAACCGCATTACATAACCCACATGAAGCTATTTAAAATCCTACCCGCTTTTTTCTTTTTTGCACTCGCGTTGAACACTTTCGCTCAAGACGCATCCAAGGAATACAACCAAAGCAAAAGCTACGTCTCTTTTGAAGGAGAAATGATATTTTCTTTTGCCTCTTTCGATACTCCTGAAGGTTTTGATGTGGAACAAAATATGAGATGGTCGCCTGTATTCAATATGGCTTGGCACTACAATTACGATGTAAGCGACCATTTTGGCTTAAACCTTGGTTTGGGATTTAGAAACGTTGGTTTCATTGTAAAAGCTGATAACATCGATCCTGAAGATATGGATATCGACCGAAAGAAATACAGAACTTATAATCTCGGTATTCCCTTAGGGTTCAAATTAGGCAGGCTCGATCAAGAAAAACCACTTTTTCTATTCGCGGGTTATGAAATAGAGTTTCCTTTTGCTTATAAAGAGAAGCAGTTTGATGGAGGAGACAAGCTGAGAAAGAGAACCGACTGGTTCTCTGACCGCACTGAAGGTTTTCAGCAAGCAGCTTTTGTTGGAGTTCAGCTACCGGAGGGTTTTTCACTCAAAGCGAAGTATTACTTGACAAATTTCTTTGATTCAGAATTTTCTGAAACAGTGAGAATCGACGGAGCGGATGAGGATGTGATTATTAAACCTTACGAGGACTTCAACGCACAGATTTTTTATTTCTCGATCACTTGGTTCCCATTTCAAGACGTGAAGTATGCGATGAAGAAGTACATGTAATGGGTGGAGAAATCATAAGCATAAATCCCTTCACCTCACAGGAAATAGCGCACTACAAAGCTCATAGCCAAGAAGAAGTTAAAGCAAAGATTGAAGCAGGCCATGAAGCTTTCCTAGATTGGAGAAAAATCTCCCTTGAGGATAGATGTGAGCTGGTCAATAAACTTGGCTCACAGCTCGAGATAGAAAAAGAGTCTTTGGCAAAACTGGCGGTATCCGAAATGGGCAAGCCCTACGCACAGGCCATTTCTGAGGTAGAAAAATGCACTTGGCTTTGCGAGCACTACGCCGAAAACGCTTCAGAATACCTAAAAAGCGAAACCGTTAAAACTGACGCTTCAGAAAGTTGGGTAGCGTATGAACCACTCGGACTTATCCTAGCCGTGATGCCTTGGAATTTTCCTTACTGGCAAGTCATGCGCTTTGCCGTTCCGACCTTGCTAGCTGGCAATACCGGCATTTTAAAACACGCTTCAAACGTTCCCGGTTGTTCAAAAGCTCTGGAAAACCTCTTTGTTAAATCGGGTTTTCCCGAGGGCGTTTTCTCACAAATTCGAATGAGTGGAAGTAGGGTTAAAGAAGTCATCAATCATCCGGATGTGAAAGCCGCTAGCCTTACCGGGAGTGAGAAGGCGGGTAAATCAATTGCAGAATCCGCAGGAAAACAACTCAAAAAATGCCTGCTCGAATTGGGTGGTAGCAATGCCTTTGTCGTTTTAAAAGACGCCGACCTAAGCGAGATCATGAATATGGCCGTTTTTGCTCGTACACAAAACAACGGACAGAGCTGCATTGCAGCAAAGCGCTTTATCGTAGAGGCCCCGATTTACAAAGATTTCAAAGCAGAGTTGGCCAAGAGATTTAGAGAATTGACCGTAGGCGACCCCATGCAAGAATCAACGGATATTGGCCCTTTGGCTCGTATTGATCTGGCTGAAGAGCTTGAAGAGCAAATGAAGAAAAGCATAGAAGTAGGAGCAGAATTACTGCTGGGAGGAAAGAGAGACGGGGCGATTTTTCACCCCACAATACTCGCTGGAGTAAAACCGGGCATGCCCGTATTTGACGAAGAAACCTTTGGTCCTTTGGCCACTATCACCAAAGTCGATTCAGCAGAAGAAGCCATCAAAATGGCAAACCAAAGTCGATTCGGACTTGGCGCAACTATATGCTCCGCCAATATAGAAAAAGCGAAAAAGTTGGCCCTTCTTATTGAAGACGGTGCAGTCTTTATAAACGAACTGGTCAAATCGGATCCCCGCTTGCCGTTTGGTGGAACTAAGATTTCAGGATATGGCCGCGAGCTCGGCTCGTTTGGCATACAGGAATTTGTCAACGTCAAGACTTATTACATCAAGTAGCCGCAAGAATTTAGCTTTCTTATCGTTTAATTCGCGATGCTTCGTTTCATTCTCACGCTATCTTCAGTTGCTTGTGCCCATTGGGCTATCTGCCAATCTTGGACTGAGATCAATCCATTTCCGGGCTTGTCAAGGGACGATGGTATTGCTTTTTCCATAAATGGCAAGGGATATGCGGGAACAGGGTTTGCCGAAGGCTTTGTTCTCACCAACGATTTTTACGCATACGATCCCGAAAATGACTCGTGGAGTGAAGTGGCACCACTTCCATCAGAGCCTCGCCAGTATTGCGGCCGTTTCACAATTGCCGATACGGGCTACGTGGTCTGCGGATTCGGACAGTCAGGATACCTCAACGAACTTTGGGCCTATCATCCGCAAACGGATACTTGGACCCAAAAAGCGTCATTTCCAGGACTGCCTCGCTCCTCACCCATCGCGTTTTCCATTGCCGGTAAGGCCTACGCAGGAACGGGAAGAAACGGCGAAGAGTATTTCAATGATTTCTGGGAATACGACCCTAAACTAGATCGATGGACTCAAATAAACGACTTTCCTGGTGGACGCCGATTTGAAGCCATCGGTTTAAGCTTGGGCACTTTTGGCTATGCGGGTCTTGGTAGGTTGCAAGACGACTCCTTCGCCAAAGATTGGTGGCAGTTTAATCCAAACAATGGTGAGTGGTCACGCAAGATGGACTTCAGCGGTGAAACTCGATACTATTCCATTGAGTTTGCGTTGGGTGGAAAAGGCTTTATAGCCGCAGGGCAAGATCAAAATCTTGATTACCTCAATCGAGTTTACGAGTACAGTTCGTTTGACGACACTTGGGTTGAGACTGCTCCTCTCCCCTCTACTCCACTCAAAGGAGCTTTTGCTTTTTCCATTAACGGTTCCGCCTTTTTAGGCACAGGCATCACATCAATGAACTTCCGACTGAGTGAGGTGTACCGATTTAATTTGCCGCTTATGGTTAGCCATCTCAAGCTTTACCCGAACCCTGCAATTGATTGGGTCGTTTTCGCCTGGGAAGGCGAATCCCCACAAAGAGTTGAGATTTTCAATGATGATGGAAAATTCATCAGTTCATCAATTTTAGAAAATCAGATCAATTTTCAACAAAGTCTCGTCTCTCTTCCTTCGGGTGGATACATCGCAAACTTCATTTGGAAGGATGGAAAGGAGCTGTCAAAAACCTTTATCAAGGCCAAATAGCAATAGAGCAAACTGCCGCAGAGCCGACATGCTTCCACAAATTCAATAGAGCCGCAATTTCATCAGGTAAATTTTGACATCTTGCACCCTCAAATCCATTCTGCATTTCAGTGCGTAGATGATTTGAAATGAGAAGATTTATGTGTCGAAAATCGGATACCGTCATTATCTACTTCGCTCTGAGTGCGAATGAAGACTTAAAACAAAACCGTTTCTCAGGATCGCGCGTTCACCGTCAGCTTATTTCGAAGCTACACCGACGTATCCTCAAATCGATCCGATCTACAGGGCTTCCTGTTCTGAGCTTTAATGAAGAAAATCAAGTCGGGGATAATTTAGCCGAAAGACTTACCAATGCATTTGCTCAGGCTTTCGCCGAAGGCTATCAAAATGTCATCGCACTAGGCAATGACACTCCCGACTTGGATGCCAATCTGATCAATGATGCGGCGGATACATTGACTACTGGAAACCCGGTACTTGGCC
>CAZKXG010000070.1:0-1969 GCA_964556465.1 uncultured Cryomorphaceae bacterium
TTTTCTTTACGTGAGAACCCGTCCAATGAGTACCTTTTCATAAAGGGTTTAAGCAGAACCGTTCATTCTATAATTTTACTACTGTTAACTCAGCGCCTGCTTGTAGGTTTCAATAGCTCGATTTCTAGCCATTTTGTGTTCGACCACAGTTTTGTATGTCAACTCCTGATATTCCGGAACCCATTTTTTGATGTACTTCATTTCAGGGTCAAACTTCTTTGCTTGTAGCTCGGGATTGAAAACGCGGAAATAAGGTGCTGCATCACATCCACTTCCCGAAGCCCACTGCCAGCCACCAACATTTGATGCCAACTCATAGTCAAGCAATTTCTTGGCAAAATAGGCTTCACCCCACCGCCAATCTATGAGAAGATGCTTCGTAAGGAAAGAGGCGGTGATCATGCGAACTCTATTGTGCATAAAGCCCGTTTCATTTAGCTCTCGCATACCTGCGTCCACTATCGGATATCCCGTTTTTCCTTGGCACCAAGCCTCAAATTCATCTTCGCTATTACGCCAGGGAATTTGGTCGTAGGCTGGTCGAAAACTATCCTTAGCCGAATGAGGAAAGTGCCAAATGATCATCTGATAGAAATCTCTCCAGATGAGTTCTTTCAGCCAAACTTCGTTGTGCTCTTGGGCGATGCCAACCAATTTTCGCAGGCTTACGGTACCGAATCTTAAATGCAGGCTGAGCCGACTGGTTCCTCTTAAGGAAGGAATATCTCTGCGCTCGTCGTATTTGTCTACAACATCCATTTTGACTTCACGAGAGGGGTAATCAAACTCAAAGGACTTAAAACCCATTTCCGCAAGTGAGGGCATTGGCTCAGCCTCAAATTCAAAAAAGGAATCAAAGTACTTCTCGTTTTCAAAAGGTCGGACTTTATCAGCATCATAAGCAGCCAGCCATTTCTTGCTGTACGGTGTGAAGACGACATATGGATCACCGTCATCCTTGGTCACTTCAGACTTCTCAAATATCACGTGATCTTTGAAAGCTATCAATTCTGCTCCATTTTCTTTCAGAAGGCTTGCGACTTGATCGTCGCGCTTGCGAGCGTAAGGCTCATAGTCACTATTCATATAGGCCGCCCTTACATTGTGCGTTTCCAACAAGTCTTTCCAGACATCATTGGGATTGCCATATTTCACAATGATGTCAGAATCAAATCCCTTGAGCTGATTGCGGAGGCGTTCAATTTCCTGATGAATAAATTGAACCCTAGCATCCTTTTTATCCTCTAGTTTATCTAATATTTCACGATCAAAAATAAACAGGGGTAGAATATTCTTGTGGTTCTTCAAGGCGTGAAAAAGTCCGACATTATCCTCCAACCTTAAGTCTCTCCTAAACCAGAATAGGACGATTTCTTCTTTACTCATTGTGGCAATGATATGATTTCTTGATTGGGTCTGGCGTATTCAAATCGATTTCCCGATTCGACTTCATGGTAAGAATCCATTCCTGAAATCGTTGTAATTCCTGATTTCACTAAATCGTAAAATCCATCCTCCGCGATGTATTTCGGATTTAATTTTACTTCTTTTATTTCACCAATGATCAACCTGGTTTGGTTCACTTCCAATAATTGATCAGACCTCAATTCACATGTCAAAGCAATGGGGCTTTCTCTTACATATGGCACATCGAAATGACCGAAGCCCGCCGTAAAACCAGTTTTATCAAACTCGGATTCTTCTTTTGAATACTTTGCAGAAGTGAGGTGCCCATCCTCTTTCTTGGAGATCGGGAGAGCGTTAATGGTATAAAATCCTTTAGCAACAATATTGTTGTAAGTGTGGCGCTTAACAGTCGTTGGCCTCAAGACAAAACCAATCAGTGGCGGATTGGATCCAATATGAATGACTGATGAGAAGATGGCCAAGCTTAAAGAGTTGGCCGATGCATTTGGCGTTGACATGAAATTCTTTTCTTGATAATATACGCCCTCGTAGCTCAGTTGGT
>CAZKXG010000070.1:1979-5851 GCA_964556465.1 uncultured Cryomorphaceae bacterium
CTGATGAGAAGATAGCCAAGTTGGTTTGACCTTCGCTATTTGTCGTTCCAATAAGATTGGCACTTTTAAACCCTGAAATACTGTTGATGAAATTTGCGCGGAAACGCTTATCCATTTTAGCAATATCAGCAGAAGAAAATGTTTTCATATGTTCTGTATGGTACCCATCCCTCCGTCTACACCGAGTACTTGACCAGTGACCCAGGAAGACTTTTTGCTAACCAGAAAAAGCGCAGCTTCAGCTGCGTCTTCCGGTCGGCCGTAGCGACGCAATGGATGACGTTCATTGCTTGCCTCTTGTTTTTTTTCATTATTCAGGAGCTGCTCTGCCAACGGTGTATCCGTGAGACTTAAAGCTATGGCATTGACCCGAACATCAGGTGCCAATTCGGCGCTCAATGATTTTGTCAAACCCTCCACGGCGCCTTTCGCTGCTGAAATTGAGGCGTGAAAATTCAAACCTCTCTCGGCTGCTACCGAGCTGAACATAACGATAGAGGCTGAATCAGAATTTTTTAATGCTTTCAATGAAGCCTGTATGGTATTCACCGCGCCGATTACATTGACAGCATAGTCATGCAAGAAATCTTCGTTTTTCAATCTCTTGAATGGCTTCAGATTTATCGTTCCACCGCAGTAAACTATACCATCGAGGGTGTCAGGCAAAAACGACCAGTCAGCCCCTTGGTCTGTAGCATCGATATCTACCACCGTTTGATTGGCATTGGATTGCATTCTGGAAGATGCGCTTCTAGACGCCACAAACACATGATTTCCTTCTGCTACCAAGCGTTCTGAAATTTTTAACCCAATACCTGTGCTTCCTCCGACTACTAAATAATTCATTCTCCTTTGCTTTTCAATTCGTCAATTTCTTTCAAAACCTCTTGTGCCTCTGCCTGCAGCTTATCCGATTCTGCTCTGTTTGAATGTGATAACTGATGCGATTTTTCTAAAAGCTGCTTGTGCTTAGCATACAACTTTTCAATAGGTGACTTTTTCTTGAATAGTCCGAACATCTTAGTCTAGGTAGGTTAAAAATTCATTTCTGACATTGTCTTTCAAAAAAGATCCGTGAAAGCTTGTAGTCACAGTGCTACTGGCATCATCCTCCACTCCTCTCAGCGATACGCACATATGACGTGCATCAATCATAACGGCAACATCTTCTGTTTTAAGGATACGCTTAAGCTCTTCTGCAATTTGTACGGTCAATCTTTCCTGAACCTGAGGCCTTTTCGCATAATATTGTACAATACGGTTGATCTTCGATAGTCCAATGACATTCCCATTTGATTTGTAAGCTACATGAGCTCTCCCTACGATAGGTACAAAGTGGTGCTCGCAGAATGACTTTACAGTAATATCCTTTTCAACCAACATTTCTTTGTAGAGATACTTGTTTTCAAAAAGGGCCACTTTTGGTTTATTCCTCGGGTCCAATCCGCTAAACACCTCTTCTACATACATTTTAGCTACTCTTGAGGGTGTTCCCTTCAGGCTATCGTCAGAAAGATCAAGACCAAGAGTTTCCATGATTTGCTCGAAATGATGTGCAATTTTGGCTTTTTTCTCCTCATTCGAGAGTACAAAAGCATCATTCTTCATTGGTGTTTCAAGCGACGTCATTACGTGCTCATCCCCCATCATCTCATTGAGATCAATGAGATCATCCTTCGCATTCAACGAAATTCCGTTCAGTTTCATAAAGTGTTATTTTCAGTTCAAGTTTTTCATCCAAATCTTTGCGCAGGATGCTCCAAATCACAGCAGCAATATTTTCAGCAGTGGGATTCAGGTTTTTAAATTCTTCGGTTTGTAGATTGAGATTCTTATGATCGAATCGATCTTCAATTTTTTCTTTGTTCAGATCCTTCAAGACTTTCATATCAATCACATAACCCGTTTCAGGGTCTATCTCCCCTCTTACACTTACAATTAAATCGTAGTTGTGTCCATGGTAATACTCATTGTTACACTTACCAAAAACTTTTTGGTTTCGGGTATCATCCCATTCGGGTTGATGCAGTCTATGCGCCGCATTAAAGTGGGCCTTTCTGGACACTGTAATTTTCACAGGATTCGAATTTTGATAGAGTCGGATTATGTAACAAGCGCAGCTTGCTATTGTTGCTAAGCTCTCTTTAATGAGCTGTAATGCTTGCACATACGCTCAAATAGTAGCCTGAACCAGGGAGTGAAGATGTCTGGATTTCTTTGAATTTCTAATCTTACTTCGCGAATAGATGCATAACGATAAGTGCTGACTTCGTCAGGGTTAGGAGATAATTTCCCATCATAAAACCCGTAAAAAACTTCATCATACTCGTGTTCTATGAGTCCATTATCCAACTTTGCTCGATAGGTAAAGTCAAATGCTTTTTCCACTTCGGTGCAGAAACCCATCTCTTGCTGCATCTTTCTTTGAAGGGCTTGTGTTTGGCTTTCTTCCGGTCTCGGGTGAGAACAAACCGCATTGGTCCACATACCACCGCAGTGGTATTTGTCCTCTGCTCGCTGGTGCAACAGCATATCTCCTGCCGAGTTAAAAATAAAAATAGAGAAGGCGCGATGAAGCAATCCTTTCTCATGCACCTCCAGTTTCTCCATGGTGCCCACCTCGTTGTTTTGGGAATCGACAAGAATGACGTGCTCAATCATCACAGCAAGTTGAAACTATGGCGCACATAACTGCTAAAAAACAAGGCAAATTTGCGTTTATCACTTATTCTCACTCGACTGGATAAAATGTCTTCTGTCGTTTTATTCCTGATTTTTTTGAAGAGTTTGAAGTAGTACACGTAAGCTACAAAAACTCCAAATCGTGCATCTTTCGGAAGCATTTTTATCCCTTCGTAACCCATCGCAAAATCGGCCTCAATATCTTCTTCAATGGCCTTTCTCTCTTCTTCTCCAAATTCCTGAAGGTCTACCCCTGGAAAGTATGTTCTTCCAAGTGCCTTGTAATCTGCATGAAGGTCTCTGAGGAAATTGATCTTCTGAAAAGCGGAGCCTAATTTCATGGCAAATGGTTTAAGCTCTGCATAACGTTGCTCATCGCCCCGTAAAAATACACTCAAACACATTAAACCTACAACTTCAGCTGATCCGAGAATGTAATTGTCATACTCCTCTTTACTATATGAATCTTTGTAAAGATCCATTTCCATACTTTTCAGAAAAGTCTCGATGCAATCAAGGTCCACCTTGTACTCATTTACCACTTGCTGAAAGCTGTTTAGAATAGGATTTAGACTTATCCCCTCTTCTATAGCCTTGTAAGTATCTGCTTTAAACCTATCCAAAAGGTCTTTTTTATCAAACCCATGAAAAGTATCTACGATCTCATCGGCAAACCTAACGAAGCCATAAATGGAATAAATAGGGTCGCGGAGGTCAGCAGCCAAGAATCGTATTCCCAAAGAAAACGAGGTGCTGTAAGCCTTGGTGGTAAGCCTGCTGCACTGGATGGAAACGTCGTCAAAGAGTTGTTTCATGGTTCTGTTTAGCTGGCTTTCATAACCTCTTTCGCCACCACGGCTCCTGAAATGAGCGAAGGTGGAACCCCTGGCCCGGGTACAGTCAACTGTCCCGTGTAGTAGAGGTTTTTCACTCGCTTATTTTTCAAAGAAGGTTTGAGCACTGCTGTTTGATTTAACGTATTGGCAAGACCGTAAGCATTACCTTTAAATGAGTTGTAATCCTGCATAAAATCACTGCACGCAAAGTCACGTCTAAAAATAACATGATCTCTAATATTTTGTTCGAATGTGTCCTCCATCCGCTTCATGACCAACTCAAAATATTGGTATATGACCTGGGCGGAGGAACCTTTGACGTGACCCTGTGCCGGGTGGAACCGGGAAAGGTGG
>CAZKXG010000070.1:5861-15880 GCA_964556465.1 uncultured Cryomorphaceae bacterium
ATCCTTCGGGTGCAACACTAGAATCTGTCACTGATGTAGCTGATACATAAAACAATGGCTCATCTGGCCACTCGGGCTTATCATAAATTTGCCCGGCATGCTTCTCAAAGTCGGTATCGAAAAACAATGTGTGATGCAAGATTCCGTCAATTCGCTTATTTAAACCCACGTAATAAAGAATGCTCGAAGGAGCCATCGTGCGCTTTTCCCAATAATCGTCAGAATAATTCCGAGATTTTTCCTTCAGCATGGTTGCCTCCGTATGGTGGTAGTCTGCTCCAGAAACTACAAAGTCAGATTTATATTCAGCACCGTTTTCCAGTTTGATCCCTACTGCTTTTCCAGCCTCAACGAGAATCTCATTAACATTCGCTGAAGTGTGAAATTTCACTCCTTTTTCTTCTGCCAATGAAACCATGCCTTCAACAATCTTATGCATACCTCCCATAGGATACCACGTTCCCAAGACAATATCAGCATAATTCATCAAGCTATACAAGGCGGGAGTTTTTGACGCCTTAGCCCCCAAAAACAAAACGGGAAACTCCAGCAATTCAATGAGATAAGGGTTTTTAAAATACTTCCTGACATGTGATGATAGAGAGTTGAGAAGTTGCAGCCGCATCGCGCCTTTAATTACGCGCATATCCAAAAATTCCAACAAGCTTTGTCCGGGCTTGTAAACAAGGTCATTTATTCCTACTTCATATTTGTAGGCCGCCTCTTCCAGAAATTTTTTCAGGTTCTTACTACTCCCAGGCTCGTACTTTTCAAAAAGCTCATACATTCCTTCCATCGAAGCCGGCAGATCCATTTCATGGTCTTTGGCAAAATACACTCGGTAGGATGGGTCGAGTCTAACCAAGTCGTAATAGTCTTCTACAGACTTACCGAACTTATTGAAATATTGCTCGAATACATCAGGCATCCAGTACCAACTCGGGCCCATATCAAAGGTGAAGCCGTCTTTTTCAAATTTTCGCGCTCTGCCTCCCAAAGAATCATTCTTCTCAAAGACTTCTACATCATAACCCTCATGAGCCAAATGTGTAGCAACAGAAAGTCCGGCAAAGCCGGACCCAATGACAATAACTTTATGTTTCATTTAAATCAACGGTAATCGGGTAGTGCAAGCATAAGTTTCTTGCGAGCAAGAAAGATACGACTTTTAATGGTCCCTATAGGCAGATTTAATTTTTCCGCGATCTCTTTGTACTTAAAACCCCGGTTATACATCTGGAATGGAACACGATACTCATCATCAAGCCTGTCGATTTCCATTTTAATCTGATCATGAGAAATTACACTTTCTGGATTTGTATCACCTTTTGTGGTAGCAGCTGTATTAATGTAATACTGCTCATCCGTTTTATCAATAATCGTATTGGCTCTAACTGCCTTGCGATAGTTATTGATAAAGGTGTTTCTCATGATTGTATACAACCAAGCCTTTAAATTGGTTCGAGCCTCGAACTTATCTCTATATGTAAGAGCCTTTAAATAGGTCTCTTGCAACAAATCGTTGGCTGCCTCATCGTCGTTTGTAAATCCATAGGCAAAGGACTTAAGGGATTTCTGGTAGGTGATAAGTAATTTATCGAAATCATAATTGCTCATTGCTCTTGGTCTTTTAGGTGCGTTTGTTTAACAAATGTAGTAAATAGTTAAACAAAACAAAGTTTTAGCATCTGTTAAATTCAGCCAAAAACTACCGTGCCGCTAGAATTTGAATTGCTAAGTAATTGATTACGAGATGTGTGAATCTGAAATTTCTTGTTTAAGAATACACGAATATACTTAAACAAAGCATCAGGAGGGATCCAAAAATGACTTGAATTCACTTAAAGATTGATTAAAAATCAACCTCTCATTCTTTAGGATAGCACTCTCATCATCGAACCGATTGGTTAAAATGACCTTTTGAGAAGGAAACAAATCGAGCAGTTTCTGAAGGAGTGCATTTACACTTTCAGGAGCGCTTATGCTCAGCGTAGCTGTGATGATATAATCTGCCGGATTGAGCTCATTTACTTTTACTACGTCATCCAGTGGTACCGACTGCCCTAAATAGATGACTTTGTGGCCTGACTTCTGAATCAAATAGCTGTAAAAGAGCAAGCCCAATTCGTGTAATTCTCCTTCTGGCAAGAAAAGAAGAAATTTAGAAGCCCCTTCTTTGACCATCATACCTTGACTGTCGATGGCTACTATAAGCTTTTGTCTGATAAGGTTGCTTATAAAATGCTCTTGTGCCGGGTTGATCGCTCCTGCCTGCCAGAGGACACCGACTTTCTTAAAAAATGGGTATATAATGTTCAGGAGGGTCTGCTCGAAACCAAGTCGAAGCGTACAATTGGCTAGTATTTTTTCAAATCTCGACTCATCAACTTCTACCATCGCTATCACTAAACTCTCAATTTGGAGATTCTCTTCCACCTCTTCGGTAGAAATCTCCAATACCTTTTTGTGCAGCTCTTCACCAGACAGGCCTACAATTTTGGAAATCTTAATCCCGTAATTATTGAGAATCGAGATATTAAGAATTTTCTTCAATTCCTCATTCGTGTAGTAACGAATGTTTGTTTCGGTTCGGCTGGGTTCAATTATTCCGTACCTCTTCTCCCAAATTCGAAGGGTGTGAGCCTTTATGCCTGAAATACGCTCTATATCTTTTATGGAATAGCTCCCCATCACAAATTCTTCAGCTAGTGTAGTGTTTTGTTTAACATTGAGTTTTGAAGTATTGTTCAATTAAACTTCATAGATATTAAACAAAACTACGAAAGGCATCTTACATAATCCGGTTATTGATTCATTATAATCTTAGTCATCATTACTTTTGAATGTGGATTTAACGGAGAAAATTAAACTACTCCCTCGCAAACCCGGTGTTTATCAGTTTAAAAACGCTGAGGGAGTTATCATTTATGTGGGCAAGGCCAAGAGCCTTCGAAGCAGAGTGAATTCCTATTTCATGAAACACGGGGGCCACTCAGGCAAGACACGCGTAATGATAAAGAAGATCGTCGATATTTCGTTTATCGTCGTAGAGTCAGAGTTAGATGCACTCCTTTTAGAAAACAATCTCATCAAAAAGTACAATCCTCGTTACAATGTTGCTCTGAAAGATGACAAAACCTTTCCGTGGCTTTGCATCAAAAACGAACGGTTCCCCAGTATTTTTCCAACTCGAACAAAGATTAAGGACGGCTCTGAATACTTCGGTCCTTATGCTTCGGTAAAAACGATGAAAACCCTTCTGAAATTAATCAGAAGAATTTACAAAATCAGAACATGCAAATACGATTTGAGTCAAAAGAACATCGAGCAGGGGAAGTTCAAAGTCTGTTTGGAATACCACATTGGTAACTGTCTCGGGCCCTGTGAAGGAAAACAAACTGAGGAGGATTATATGGCCCAAATAAAGGACATTCGAGAAATCATTAAAGGAAATGTGGCAGGAGTTATTGCTCATCTTGAATCGAGGATGAAGTTTTATTCCGAAAAACTCGAATTCGAACTGGCACATGATATCAAAGACAAGATTGATCAGCTAACTTCCTACAAAAGCAAGAGTACAATCGTGAACCCTGCTGTAGGCAATGTCGATGTATTTGGCCTGGTAACTGATCTTCACAATGCTTATGTCAACTTTATGAAAGTGGTAGATGGCTCAATTATCCAAAGTCACACCATGACATTTAAAAAACGATTGGATGAGAGCGACGAGGAGTTAATCACCCAAGGAATCGCCGAAATCAAAGCTGAATATGACTCACTTTTTGTAGATATCATCGTTGGCGCAAAGCCCGATGTCGATATGGACGAGCATCGGTTCACCATCCCTCATCGGAGATAAAAAACACTTGCTGGAGCTTTCGGAGCGCAATGCAAAATATTACATGATGGATCGACACAAGCAGACCAAGTTTGCCGATCCCGCAAAGCACACCGAACGCATCATGGAGCAGATGAAAAAAGATTTGCGCCTACAAGAAGCTCCAACTCATCTTGAATGTTTCGACAATTCAAACTTCCAAGGTACCAATGCGGTGGCAGCCTGTGTTGTCTTCCGAAATGGTAAGCCCAGCAAAAAGGAATACCGCCACTTCAATATAAAAACAGTGGAGGGCCCTGATGACTTTGCAAGCATGAAGGAAGTCGTTTACCGACGATACAAAAGACTTTTAGATGAAGGCGAAGATCTCCCACAGTTGATTATAGTCGATGGTGGAAAGGGTCAGTTGAGCTCAGCGCTGGAGAGTTTGGATGATCTCAGAATCAGAGGAAAAGTAGCCATTGTCGGCATAGCCAAAAAGCTCGAAGAAATATTCTACCCGGGCGATACGGCTCCCTTATACGTTGACAAATCGAGTGAAACGCTGAAAGTTATACAACACGCCCGAAACGAGGCCCATCGCTTTGGAATAACACACCACAGAAATAAGCGAAGCAAAGGAGCCATTCAAACTGAACTCACATCCATACCCGGAATCGGAGAAGCTACGGCTCAGCAACTGCTCAAGCGGTTTACTTCGGTAAAACGGATCAAGGAAACTTCACTTGAAGATATTTCCAGTGAAATTGGTCCTTCCAAAGCAAAAGCCGTTAGAACATGGTTTGACGTTTAAGGAGAGAGTCGGTCGGCAAGAATTCTAATCTCCACCACAGGAGATATTTTCTGATAAATGATGTTGTAAATCGCCTCCGCAATGGGCATATCTACTTCCATCTTGCGGTTAATTTCATAAACGCTCTTAGTCGCATAGTAACCTTCTGCCACCATTTCCATCTCCAGCTGGGCTGTTTTTACAGAATAGCCTTTTCCGAGCATGTAGCCAAAAGAGCGGTTGCGAGAAAACTTGGAATAGCCGGTAACCAACAAATCTCCCAAATAAGCCGGCTCCTTGACATCACGGTGAAACGGATTGATCTTATCAAGAAAGCGTTCCATTTCTATAATAGCTGCCGACATTAAAATAGCTTGAAAATTATCCCCGTACCCAAGACCACCGCATACCCCGGAGGCTATGGCATATATGTTTTTTAACACGGATGCTATTTCGGCACCGAAGAGGTCTTCACTGATACTCGTTTTCATCACCCGCGATGAAAGCATTTCGGCCATCATACGGGCATTACCTTCATTCATGCAAGCCAATGTCAAATAAGAAAGTCTTTCCATCGCTACCTCCTCAGCATGACAAGGGCCACAGATTACTCCGATGTTGTCATAAGGAACTCCAAATTGCTTGTGGAAGTACCTCGCAGGAATGGACTCCACCTGCGGAATTATACCTTTAATGGCTGAAAAAAGTATTTTTCCCATAAAATCTGACTCGTCCAATTCTCCTAAGGAATCATGAACAAAGGCCGAAGGAACTGCAACAATCAGCACATCCGACCGATGAACAATTTCACGAACATCAGTAGAAAGATGAAGCTTCTCCACATCGAACTGAACCGCCCTTAAGTAATTTGGGTTGTGATTGAATTGCTTGATGTGGTTAACTGCCTCTGTGTTTCTCATCCACCAGTTGAGATGGCTGTTCTTCTCTGAAAGAACTTTGGCCAGAGCAGTAGCCCAAGAGCCACCACCTATTACACCTATTCGTTTTTCGTTTGCCATTTTTTGCAGTGGTTAAAGATAGGAATGTTCTTAGATTCGAATTTTAAAATGAAACTGCAGATGAGCCTCTATAAATTTCTTGTCCCCGCAATCTTTTTTTTAATTGCTCTCGCATCCTGTAGCGATCGCAAAAATACACCTGAGAAGCGAAGTGTTTTTGACGATCAAATCATGGTAGAGATTTATAACACGGCCAATCGAGGTGATTCGATCTCTCTTGCTCAATACGCTGAATCGGAAACCCCCGCCTACCGAATGGCTTATGCAAGGCTGATGGGGTCGAGACTACCCGAGGAAGCTCCTGAGGCACTGGAAGATTTGCTCTTGGACCCCATACCATATGTGAGACTTTATGCAGCTTTTTCAGTTGGACAAATCGGGAGTGAAAAATCTCTTTCGGCTTTAGAGAAAGGGTTTAAAAAGGCCACCATTCCCGAAATCAAAGCAGAATTCTTAGAGGCCATTGGTAAATGTGCTGATGCCAATGCCATGGAATTTTTAGTGACCCACAACCCGAATACCGCCATTGAAGAATCGGGTAAAGTCTGGGGAGTCTACCGAGGTATGCTTCACGGACAGCTAAAAGAGGAGCATCTCGAGATAATCGTAGCTCACCTTAAATCAAGTGAGGATGAAACTCGTTTGGCTGCAGCCAATATTCTGTCCAGACAAAAAGAGTTTGACCTTTCTGTTTTCGCTGAAGAAATTTACCAAAAGGCTTCGGAAGAAGAGAGTCCCGAGATAAAGGCAACACTGGGTAATGCACTCAAAAGCAATGAGATCGCAGAAAAGTTCGCCTTGGAGGTATTAAGCACTGAGGAAAGTCCACTTCTCAGAACTGCTGCGCTTTCGGTATTACCGAGCTCGCGCGACCATGTTCTTATTTTAGAAGATGCCCTGATTAGCGAATCACCATGGGTGGCAATGACTGCTGCTCGAAAAATTGCTGAAATCGACTCGTTTGCACCATCAGCATCAACCATTGCTGCAGCTCGAACGAGTGAAATCCCTGAAGTAGTATCCATTGTATCAAAAGTCTTGCTCGATAAAGATTTTGATCAAGGAAAAGAATTCTACAATAAGGCTTGGGACAGAATGACGAATGATGTGAAACGCTCTGTAATGCTCAGTATCTGGGCGCATTTTCCTCAAGGGTTGGATACTTTGAATAACTACATTTTTGTAGACGGGCCTCTGGGTACTTCAGCAACTATGGCCTATCTGGCGGGTTTGAAAACCTATCCCGACTGGAACGAAAGTTTTGTGGTATTTGCAGATAGGGCCTTAAGCGAAGGTCTTCTCGCGCAGAGTTACCTCTTTGCCGAAGCCATCAGAGATCCTGAAAGAAAAGAGTTGATTTCTTCCGAACTGCTCACGGATGCATTAGAAAAGTTTAACAAACCGGAACTAGTGGAAGGCTATCAAGCCATTGCTACCGCATTGAAAGAAAATTACGGAATTGAAAAAGAGACACTTTCCATTAAGCATCCTCCGATAGACTGGGATATGCTTAGATCGTTAGGTCAAAAACCCATATTATCACTTTACATCAACGGTGAGGAATACCTCATTAGTTTGGTTCCTGAAGATGCGCCTTCAAGCGTTTCTCAAATCGCCAACTTAGCCAAAGCGGGATTTTACGACGGTACGCATTTCCATCGCATTGTTCCTGGATTCGTGAGTCAAGGTGGTGGGCCAAGAGGCGACGGCTTTGGAAGCGATGATCACATACTTCGCTCCGAATTTTCTCCGCTCAAATACGGTACGGGCGTCGTAGGCTTAGCCTCAGCAGGAAAAGACACTGAGAGCTGTCAATTCTTCTTCACACACCTTCCAACACCTCATCTGGATGGGCGTTACACGATTATTGGCGCCAGCCAAAGTGACATTTCAAACATAGAAACAGGTGCAAGGATCGATTCGGTGCGGATTAAGCATGACAGGGTAGAATTGTAACCTCGCTCTAAGGTTTTCCGTTGAAGACGCTACCCCTTATCTATCTCACGAACTAAAGATAGATACATGAATATTTCTCAACTTACGAAGCTCTCCTCCTCTGAACTACGCATTGTAAGCAAGAAGAATCTTTACTTTTTTGCCATTTTGACTTTCCTTGATCTGGTTGTTTTTTACTACAGCCTATTCATGGATAAGTGGCTTACCATGTTTTTGTCGCTGGGCTTTTTTATTGCGTGCTTAGCGCTATACGATAACTATCAGTTGACTCGCAACTTGTCAATGGGCGCTGAAACCGTCGATTAGGACTCTACCCAAGCCTTCACTTCATCCAGCTGCAAAGCGGGAACATCCAGCTTGTTCTTTTTGCGGAATCCATTAAGCTTTTGATGGAGTACGGTTGATTTCTCCTGAGTGAGTTTATCCACACTGGCATAGCCTGCTTGTATGGCAATTTCCGCCCAATTAGCCGGTAATCCTGCTTTTTCGAAGTCCTCAACGGTATCTACTTTGGCTACTCTCTCAGGGCGCATTTGCGGGAAAAACAGAACCTCCTGTATGGACACATTATCGGTTAAAAGCATAACCAGACGGTCTATCCCAATTCCAAGGCCTGATGTCGGAGGCATTCCATATTCCAAAGCTCTGAGGAAATCATTGTCTATAAACATTGCCTCATCGTCTCCCTTTTTAGAGAGTTTCAACTGCTCTTCGAATCGCTCGCGTTGATCGATCGGGTCGTTCAACTCAGTGTAAGCGTTAGCAATCTCTTTTCCGTTTATAATTAGCTCAAAACGCTCTGTTAGCTCGGGATTGTCGCGGTGCTTTTTGCAAAGCGGCGACATCTCTACGGGATAATCGATAATGAAAGTGGGTTGAATTAAATTGCCTTCGCATTTCTCTCCAAAAATCTCGTCGATCAATTTTCCCTTTCCCATGGAAGGGTCAGTTTCTATACCTACATCAGCACATACTTTCCTGAGATCATCTTCACCCATTCCTGAAATATCTACACCAGTGTACTCCTTGATGGCGTCGATCATCGTAAGCCTTCGGAATGGAGCTTTAAATGAAATGGTCTTATCTCCTACTTTCAAATCAGTAGTACCGTTCACCTCTTGAGCTACTTTCTCAAGCGTATTCTCCGTGAACTCCATCATCCACTTGTAGTCCTTGTAGGCCACGTAGATCTCCATGATCGTAAACTCAGGGTTGTGCGTGCGGTCCATTCCTTCGTTTCTGAAATCTTTCGCAAACTCATAAACACCTTCAAAGCCGCCCACAATCAATCGCTTCAGATATAGCTCATTCGCGATTCTTAAGTAGAGAGGAATATCCAGCGCATTGTGATGCGTAATAAAGGGTCTGGCCGAAGCTCCGCCTGGAATGGGTTGCAAAATTGGTGTTTCGACTTCGAGGTAACCCGCATCATTAAAAGCACGACGCATAGTGTCCACCACTCTGGTTCTTTTCACGAAAGTGTCGCGAACTTTTGGGTTAAGCGTCAAATCAACATATCGCTGACGGTAGCGCTGCTCAGGGTCAGTGAATGCATCGTAAACATTTCCTTTATCATCCGTTTTTGGAATGGGCAATGGTTTGATCGACTTACTCAGTAACGTGAACTTTTTCACGTGTAGCGAAATTTCACCCACCTGAGTTTTAAACACATGGCCCTCAACAGCTATATAGTCTCCGCGATCAGTGAGTTTCTTGAAAAGGTCGTTGTAGAGTGACTTATCTTCTCCCGGACATATTTCATCTCTGTTGAAGTACGCTTGAATTCTTCCTGACTGATCTTGGATCTCAGCAAACGATGCCTTTCCGATGATTCGCTTTCCCATCAAGCGACCGGCCAGCTTTACTTCTTGCCAATCATCACTATTCTCATCAGTGAAATTCTCCTTAATCTCCTTCGCCGAATGGGTTACTTTTACTTCTTGCGGCGGATATGGATCAATCCCCATTTGACGAATCTTGTCAAGTGCTTGACGTCGGATTACTTCTTGCTCGTTCAGTTGCTGTGCAGCCATCTCCAAAAAAAATTTGGGCAAAGATAATCAATTGACTTACTGCGTAACATTGGTATCTTCGGGCCGTTTAAAGAAACCAACCCAAAAGGGATTTACATGACTAAACAAGAAGCAACCAATGAAATGGAGAGGTTAATTAATGCCTTTCCCGACAATATGTCCGAAGCGATTGAAATCGGAAGAAAAGCAGTGGAGAACTTTAAGCCGAGACCGGTAAAAAACGTCTTGATTTCGGGCTTAGGTGGATCAGGTATTGGCGGAAAGTTTGCATCACAGCTGGTTTGGGATCAATGTTCAGTTCCTGTCCACGTGGTAAACGATTACCGCATTCCTGCTTGGGTTGGGGAAGACACTCTGTTTGTAGCCTGTAGCTATAGCGGAAATACGGAAGAAACATTAAG
>CAZKXG010000071.1:0-9048 GCA_964556465.1 uncultured Cryomorphaceae bacterium
CGCCGGCGCTTTAGGGGCAGTCTTCTTTTTCCCGGATTCTCTCAACTTCCGTCCTGCCACCATGTCGCCAACCAGCATCATTCTTCTTATCGCGGGATATTTTCTCACGCTGATTGTCATCGCCAGAATCACGGGCAAGAAGGCCGACAACGATGGTTTCTTTGTGGGCAACCGCAATTCTCCCTGGTATGTGGTAGCATTTGGTATGATCGGTGCTTCGCTGAGCGGTGTGACTTTCATTTCCGTGCCTGGTTGGGTAGGGGACTCCCAATTTTCCTACATGCAAATGGTTCTGGGCTATGTGCCCGGTTATTTCGTGATCGCTTTTGTGCTTCTTCCGCTATACTACCGACTACAGCTTACCAGTATCTATACTTATCTCCGCGATCGTTTCGGTAGTTATTCATACAAAACAGGGGCTTCTTACTTCTTGCTTTCGCGAATCATTGGAGCTGCTTTCCGACTTTACCTTGTGGCAATGGTCCTGCAACTAGCAGTTTTCGACCGAATAGGAATGGATGTGCCCTTTGCCGTCACCGTGTTTATTACCGTCTTTCTAATTTGGCTGTACACCTTTCGCGGTGGCATTAAAACGATCATTTGGACAGATACGCTACAAACAGCCTTTATGCTTTTAGCGGTGGGAATAAGTGTTTACTCCATTTCAACTTCTCTCGGCCTCGATGCTGCAGGGCTGGTGGAAAGGGTAGGAGATAGCGAGTATAGCCGCATCTTCTTTTTCGACGATGCAAATGATTCCAAGTACTTTTTCAAGCGCTTCTTGGCGGGCATGTTCATCACCATCACTATGACAGGTCTCGATCAGGATATGATGCAGAAGAATCTAAGCTGCCGCAATCTACGTGATGCTCAAAAGAACATGATCACCTTTAGTATAGTATTGGTGGTGGTCAATCTAGTATTCCTCACGCTCGGCGCTCTACTCTTTATTTTTAGTCAGGAAAATGGCATGGTGATCCCGGAACAAACTGATCAGCTTTATCCATTGCTCGCGGTCGAAGGCTATTTAGGGCCTGCCGTTGGAATTCTCTTTGTGCTCGGATTGATCGCAGCGGCGTATTCCAGCGCTGATTCAGCTTTGACCGCACTCACTACATCCTATTCCATCGACATTTTGGAAGTCGATAAAATGGATGAAAGAACGGCGAAGAGAAAAAGACAACGAGTGCATATTATTATGTCGCTTGTCCTCATTGCGGTCATCCTCATTTTCAAGGTGATCAATAACGATTCGGTGATCGCTCAACTATTTACCGCCGCGGGATACACCTATGGTCCATTATTGGGACTTTATGCTTTTGGCCTGTTTACAAAGTTGCCCGTTCGTGATCATGAAGTGCCTTATATCGCAGTGGCTTCTCCCATCTTATCTTTCCTTCTCGATTACAACTCTGCCGAACTTTTCAATGGCTACGAAATTGGCTTTGAAATCTTGCTGATCAACGGAGCTATCACCTATTTCGGCTTATGGATGAGCAGTCTCCGTGCCCGAAATATGGATCGCTGATCCCTTCTTTTTTTTCTTTTCAGTAACTTTTCGCTTGCTTACAGTCAACTTCAAAGGGTTGTGGAACATCATAAAATTAAAAGGAGCTTCTAACTTGTAAACTGTATTGGCTCGAGTAAGCCGGCCTAATTAGTTTTCACAGAGAAATAAATTCAGCCTTGACTTTTTTCTCCCTTTTTGTGTCAAGACAAAAAGGGATTAAAAGATCAAATATCACTCAGGCAGATATTCAGAATTAGAATATTATTATCCCGCATTGTATTAAAGAGGAAAGTCATTTTCTTTTAAAAATCAGGAAATATGATCCGTAGAGGAATGCTGTTGAATAATTCTCAAAAAAATGGCGATGAAAATATATGTAATTCAATAGGTTATAGAACGATTTTGAAGAAATCCTGTTTTTTGAAATCTATTGCCGCGTCTCATGCGTTGGTATTATAAATCACTCAAAAAACAGTTATGAAAAAAATTAAACTTTTAATGACATTTTCGCTGGCTATCATGGCGAGCACAATTTTTGCAAATCACCTCTCGGGTAATTTGCTCTTTTCAGCACGCTTTTCAGGAGAACAAGAAGTTCCACCCGTTGAAACAGATGCCACGGGTGTTGGAAGCTTTTTCCTTAACGCATCCATGGACACGTTGTGTATATCCATTACCGTAAATGGACTGAGCGGCCCGATTGTCGGTGCTCACATCCATGAGGGAATGGTTGGAATGAACGGAGGCGTATTGGTCGGTTTGACTGACAATGTGGATGGAAATTCGATCCAAGCCACCATAACAGGCGATGCCTTGACACCCGAATTGCTCGAGGCTATGTTTGACGAAGGACTATATTTTAATATCCATACGGATGCCAATGCGAGCGGAGAAGTTCGCGGACAAATTATCCTCGAAACGGATAAAGCCTACACGGGTATGCTCGACGCGGAGCAAGAAGTACCAAGTAACAGTAGTGATGCGACAGGTTTGGCAACATTCAACTTGAGTAAGCAAGGAAATGAAGTAAACTATTACGTGGTAGTAGAAGGATTGACGGGGCCGATTCAAATGGCTCACCTTCACAATGCACCTGCCGGTGAAAACGGTGGGGTGATTGTAGATTTAATGTCCGGAATCGATGGAAACGTAATCTCCGGATCATTTGATCCGAATGAATTTGATGGCTTGTTGGAAGCCATGAACGCAGGTGAAATTTACATCAACGTGCACACAACGGAAAATCCCGGAGGGGAAGTCCGCGGACAGCTCTTGCTCCAAGAGAGATTGAGCCATGACGCATATTTGACTGTTGAACAGGAAATTCCTGCTCCGATGGGAACTGCCGCAAATGGTATTGCAGTGGTAGGTTTGACATACGCTCTCGATACTTTGTATTACGATATCCAATTGGAAGGACTTTCAGGCCCGCTAACGGGAGCGCACTTCCATGAAGGTGCGTTTGGTGAAACAGGTGGCGTATTGATTGGCATTACCGACGACATCGACGGGAATAGAATAAATGGTTTTGTCGAGGGAGAAGCGCTGACAACTGAAAATATTGTCAAGTTCTTATCGGGTGAGATATACCTGAATGTGCACACTGATTTGAACCCAGCCGGGGAAATCAGAGGACAAGTGTATAAATTGATTCGCGAAGGGTATACCTACGAGCTTACCGGCGACCAAGAAGTGCCTGCGGTTACAACGGACGCATATGGTTCGGGAATCGCGAGTATCGACAGAGATCAGTCAAACGTGCATTTCATGATGGCATATAATGATCTCACTGGACCTCAGACCATGGCACACTTCCACAGTGCACCGGCGGGTGTAAACGGTGGTGTCATCTACACGTTAAGTTCGTTTTTTGATCAGACAGATACATTTGACGCCGCTTTCGGTTACTGGAGCGATATGGATGAGACTCCATTCGATGAAGCTGCGGCTATGGCTTTTAGAGAAAGGGAAGTTTATGTGAACATTCACTCTGCCGAGAATCCGGGAGGAGAGTTGCGTGGTCAAGTAGATCGAATGCTGATTTGCTCACAGGGGCCCCTCGGATTATTCGAGCAACCTGAATTCGAGTCTTTGAGCATCTATCCGAATCCAACTGAAGGAATGGTAAACGTTGATGTATCATCCTTGGATGGAAATGAATATCAACTGCAGGTTACCGACATTACGGGTAAACGTGTGGATAGCCGCATCATTCGTCCGAATGGATCAAGCGTGGTGAGATACCAAAACGATGAACTCCGATCGGGAATTTACTTCTTGACCATCAATGGAGAGAATGTAGTTTACTCAGCGAAGTTGATGATTCAATAAGGATAAAGCCTTGAATGATTAAGAAAGATCCGCCTTAGTGCGGATCTTTTTTTGAAGATATTTTCATTTGAGAAATCCAAGTACAGTTTTCAATCGTAGGTATTTTGGTTTAGAACGGAATTGCTATGACCCGTCCGCGTTTTATGGTTTATTGGTAAGAGAGAGCTCGAAAGGGTTCTCTTTTATTTTACCAATCAATCAAGCTGATCCCTATTCCGAAGGTGTTTTGGTAATGACGGTAGTCAATCATGGTCTCGCCGTAACCCGAGAAAAACTGCAGATGACCTCGTAGATTCCCGTTGATAGGAAAAATATAGTTCAACTCCAGACTTCCTCGCTTGAGTCGATTGAACGGATGCTTTCCTACCGCATAAAGCATATGGTCTCCAATGGCATGGATTACCGTCAGCTCGGCTCGACCAATGTAATTTGCCGCCTCGGGATTGTCTTCTTCTTTTCCTTTAATTACATACCACGGCCGAAACACCACCTGCCAACCATCTTTCTCGATCGCAAAATGGAAAATAATTCGGTTCCAGCTTCGTGATAATGGCAGGCTTTGTCCGTTTGATTCATGGTTGAAGGCCACCCCCGCCATCTTTGCTTTAAAGCCGAAAAGGTTGAAATCAAGCGGATAATTAAAGATGACTTCGGGTTCGTAGTTGAGTTCCCTGAATGGTCTTGACAACTCACGATTGTACACTTGCCAAGCGGCCAACTGTGTGTAGCCCACCCATAGATCTCCCTTGTTATTGAAAAGGCCCTGCGCAACCTTGGTCTTAAAACTGATTTGAAATTTGGATTCCACCACGTCCAAATCAATAGGTTCGCTTGCACTGAACTCGGCGTTTTTTCCTACAGGCCTTTGATTGGGGCTGCTCGACCAGCGAGCGAGCATCATGTAAATGGGTTGATATGGCTCAAGTTTGAAGGTGTTTCGTTCCACCGAATCGACCAAATCCCACCGTTGATCCAGACTTAATATTTCCCCATTCGAGATGAGTTTGTCAAAGAGTTGAGCCGTAGAGACATCGGACAAAAAAATAGTAAATAGGAGAAGCAAGAAAATCTTGGGAGGGTAAGACACGGTGCGAAGCTAGAAAGAATTCTACTGGTTTTCGGCGGTGATGGCTTATTCAAGGATGATAACCCTTTCTGTTTGAACCTCAAAATTGAGTTTTTCCTGTTGGCGAATGTGTTCTATTTCTCGTGTTAGATTATTTGCCAAACCGTTGTTGTCGTTTTCAGGATTAGCTCCGATCAATACTTTTCTAACTTTTCCATCACGATCTATGATCAAATTAGTGGGGTAGGCCTTCACTCTGAACGAGTCTGCAATTGCTTCACCCAAACCGATTTGGCGAAATCCCGTTTCTATTTTATAGTCAGGGATGGTTTTTGTCGAGTGGATGCTGCCTGAATTCACGAATACGCGTCCATCTTTGACATAAATCGAGTCCAGACAAATTGATATAAATTGAACATCATCCTCACCATCCCAATCTTCCTTGAGTCTTTGCAGCGCCGGCATTTCGGCCATGCAAGGCATACATCCCCGATACCAGAAGTTGAGTAAGGTTAATTTCCCATGAAAGATTGTTTCCGTAACGGTGTCTGCAGTCAGGTAATCGTAGTGTCTAAAGGCAGGAACCATTTGCCCCCAATACCTAAATTGACTAAAATTTGTCCAAGCACCGAGGCTCTCCCTATCGAGTGGAGTAGGGATTTCTCCGTTTGGGACATTGTACCAAGATGAATCAACCAATTGATTTGTAGAAGCTGCAAGGCCGTAAGTCTTCTTATTAACTCCTGTTTCTAATTCAATCAGAATTTGTGAAGTGGCCAGCGGCAAGATCCAAAGCGTGGTATCGTCTATCCGTTGTTCCGCATTGCCGATGACGTCATAACGTACTTCCTCGGGGTTGAGCTTGTCTTTTCCTTTTTTAAAATAGTAGGCCGACCACTCAAAGGTTTTCAAGTCGTCTTGTTCAGATACCAATTTAATTTCCTCTTCCGCTTTTTCCACCTTTTCATTTGCTGTGCATGAAAAGATTAGGAAGGAGATAAGAAGGATTTGCAGTTGTTTCATGGTCTCAATTTGAAACCAAGATAGAATACCCACAAAACTTCAGCAAATCATAGCAGCCATATCATCCTCTTTCGCAAATCTCTTGGTTAAGTCATAATGATTTAGCGCGCAATTAATACCTTTTCAGTCGCTACTTCGGTGTCCGTCGTCAACCGATACAAATAGACCCCATTCGGCAATGCCGATCCATCGAAATCAAATCGATACTCAATGTCAGCGTTAGCATTCCCAGCAAAGAGACGTTCAATAACTCGCCCATTCATATCTATTACTTCCAACGTGGCATTTTGACCTTCTTGAACCATGAAGTTTACTTGCGAGAAACCCTCAGTAGGATTAGGATAAGTTACGAGACCAGCTCCATCAGGAGTGGTAAACGGTTGCCATGCCGACCAAGGGCCCGCCACAACGGGAGATTGCGAACAACCACAGCGAACGCGCCATGCGTAATCCGTGCCGTATTCCAATACAGAACCTGATAAGAAATAGGATTGGACATCGCCGACAAGTACATTAAGAACTGTATTTCCATTTATAAGGCGCAAGTCTATTTGACAGCCAATTTGATAGGGTACTGCATCCCATTCGAGCAGATAGATGGTTCCTGCGAATGTTGTATTAATGCTTGAATTTTCGACTGCCGGAAATGGATTGGCACATTCAGGAGGTCCTGAAGACATATTGTCTTCAAATTGGGCTAAATATAAATCACTCCCCCCATTCATATCTTCCTGCCAGCTATTTTCATTACCGTAGAATTCCTCACTTCGAGTGGATCCACAGACAGCAAAATTATTTCCATTTACAGCAATTCCTCCCGAAAAATCCATACCATCTCCACCGAAGGCGGTTGCCCAAATTGCTTCGCCCTGATCTGAAAATTTAGTAATAAATGCGTCGAAAGCACCATTCAATTCAAATTGAAATGGATTATCGTTGAAACTATCATCGTAGTAACCACTGTGATAGTTTAGCAAAACCCCACCTTCGATCCATTCTATATAATTCGCGGCTGGACCCCACGTCCCACCATAAAAGGTGCCCCACAGACGCTCTCCATCAGGGCTAAACTTCATAAGGAAACCGCTATGATTTCCAACACTTTCATTGCCCGCTTGATGAGCTCCAGGGGTTGAGATCCCCGTAAAGAATGAATTCGTTACTCCTGAGAGATAAACGTTGCCATCGGGGTCGGCTGCTATTATACCTTGGTATTCATCGCCATCTCCTGAGACATAAGTTGACCAAACTAAATCTCCATCAGGAGAGAACTTAGCCAGAACGATGCTTTCACCATCGCTGGAAGTTTGATAAGCTCCTGGTGTAGCCAAACCTTCATTGGTATCGGTGTCAATGGCGAGATATATATTTCCGCTTGCGTCGGTGGAGATGGATTCTTCCGAATCAACCAAGGCATTAACTACAAAATCGGTATTCGCCGGCAGGTAAGTGCACCACAACAGTGAGCCATCACCTGAGAATTTAGCCAAAAAAGAATTTGCGCCAAGCGATGGATCAAACGTCTCATCCAAAGCACCAGATGTCGCTAAGGAGGTTGAAAAAGTTCTTCCTGCCAAAATGATGGAACCATCGGGACTACTTTTGATTACCGCACTGCTCTCAGCTGCAGGTCCTCCAAAGTAGGTGCTCCATTCCAAAGTACCGTCAGGATTGAAGGCAGCCAGAAATATATCTTCTCCTCCTGCTCTTTCTATTTGATGCGCATCGCCGAAAGCGATTCCTTCATCAGACAGGGTAGTTCCTCCGATTACGGTTTTGTCATTCGTTGTACAGATGGTTTCAAATAAATCATCGGCAGGACCCCCAAAATAATTACTCCACGCGAACTGTCCGTCATCCGAAAAACGAAGTAAGAACGCATCAACTCCACCTGAAACTGAATCCTGGTGTATACCGGAGCCAAATAGCAACTCCTCATTCGATTCTCTTCCGGCAATGTATACTTCACTCTCTGCACCAAAAGCCACACCTTCTTTCTTTTCAAAACCCGAAAAAGTTTGGTAAAAAGATGGCCCCCCGATATAGGTAAACCAGTCGAGGGTTTGGTCTGTTTGCGAATGTGCCGGAAAACAAAATAGGGAGGATAGTGCTAAACAGCTTAGGATTTTCTTCATCATTTCTCGATATTGGTAATTGATGAAGATAAAGTTTTATCCTGAAGACCACAATTGAATAGCACTGACATTCCATAATTAGAAGTCATTTACCCACTTTTGATAGATGTCGGATTCAAATCCAAGTGAATGAGAGTCAATGGTTGTCACCACCCTTTCACTATATCCACCAGCTCATCGTGCACCAATCCATTATCACAAACCAGCGTGCTCCCAAAGAGATAATCGTCCTTTCCATAAAAATCGGAGACTTTACCACCCGCTTCTTTGATAATGATGGCTCCCGCGGCGACATCCCAAGCATTGAGGCCGTATTCATAAAAGCCATCAAATCGCCCACAAGCCACGTAGGCCATGTCTACCGCCGCTGCTCCGAGCCTTCTAATGCCGCGAGAATTTGAATTGACTTCCGCCAAAATCTTGAGGTAATCCATCTGTCGGCCCTTGTTGTCGTAAGGGAAGCCTGTGGCCAATAAGGTAAGCTTGATGTCTGCTTGCGTTGACACTGAGATGGGCTCACCGTTTAAGAAGGCGCCCAGGCCTTTGGCGGCGCTGAAGCACTCGTCTCGCTCAGGATCGTAAATCACTCCGAGGAGAATCTCGCCGTTTTTCCAAAGTGCGACACTCGTGCAGTAGCAAGGTATTCCAAAAAGGTAATTGGTGGTTCCGTCCAACGGATCGATAATCCAATTGTATTCTATGGCGCGTTCACCTGTGCCTTCTTCGGCAATGTAGCCTGCCTCTGGCAATACCTTGCGGAGGTAATCCACAAAACGACGTTCAGCTTCTTTGTCGGCGCGGGACACGAGATCGTTCTTACCGCTTTTCATTTCAATCTCGGAAGTCTTGATGCTTTGGCGCTCGTCTTTCAGAAATTTCCCCGTTTCAATGCTGATCTCGATGACTTGATCCAAAAGTTCTCTAAGCATGTGTCAGCTCGTTTTGAAGTTCGACTTTTATCAATCCGTCGCGGTCGATTTCGG
>CAZKXG010000071.1:9150-15835 GCA_964556465.1 uncultured Cryomorphaceae bacterium
TCTTTTTGTGGCTCAGCACGCGGAGCATTTTGGTGCGCTCGTAGCGAATATCCTTAGGCACCACTTCCTCTAGTCTTACAGCGGTTGTATTGGCCCTTTCAGAATAGGTGAATGCATGAAGGTAGCTAACGGGCAAGTCTTTTAGAAAATCGTAGGTGACCATGAGCTCTGCTTCGGTCTCGCCTGGGAAGCCCGTGATAACGTCTACTCCGATGCAGGCATCGGGCATGAGCGCTTTGATTTTTTTTACGCGCTCGCGGTAAAGTTCGCTGCGGTAGCGACGGCGCATGGCCTGCAGTATTCTGTCAGACCCCGACTGAAGAGGAATGTGAAAATGGGGAACGAACTTCTTGCTCGCTGCTACGAATTCGATGATCTCGTCGTTGAGCAAGTTGGGTTCAATGCTCGAAATGCGGTAGCGCTCGATGCCTTCTACTTTTTCCAATTCTTGGATGAGGTCTAGGAGGTTCTCGTCGGTTCCATTGCCATAATCACCAATATTGACTCCAGTCAATACCACTTCCTTGGCGCCAGCCTTGGCAGCTTTTCTGCCTACTTTCAACGTCTCCTCAATCGAGGCACTTCTCGATCTTCCTCTGGCTAATGGAATAGTGCAAAACGCACAGAAATAATTGCACCCGTCCTGCACCTTCAGGAAAGTCCGCGTGCGGTCATTCGATGAAAATCCGGGAATAAACTCTTTCGTGTGTTTAATGGCGCGTGCCGCGGTTTGGCCTTTTTCGGCAATGTCTTCTCGCTCCAGGTATTCGGCTACGTTGAATTTCTCCTCGGCTCCGAGTACCAGGTTAACGCCAGGAATCTCGGCTATCTCGGTAGGCTTCAATTGGGCATAGCAGCCAATCACGATTACCACTGCATCGGGATTGATACGCAACGCTTTTCGCACCACCGAGCGACACTTCTTGTCGGCGTTATCGGTCACCGAACAAGTATTGATGATAAACACATCAGGATCATCCTCAAAAGCCACCCGTCCATAGCCCGCATCTTGGAGATTGCGCGCGATGGTGCTGGTCTCCGAAAAATTGAGCTTACAGCCCAGTGTGTAAAAAGCTACCTTCTTAAATTGAAGCATGGTGCAAAGGTACTATGGTTTTCTTTTTCAAAATAGCTGCATTCAAGTCGAAACGATTAATTTCGAATTTCCCATGAGCTTTGTACCATGAAAAGGATTTGTATTCGATTTTGTTTGCTGTCTCTGTTTTTGATTTTGTCTGTTCAGGGCTTCGGGCAGGACAAAGTTGAGCGAGAATACAAAATCAAACAAGAAGAAGCTCCTCCGAAGGCGATTCAATTCATTTATGAGATCGAGTCAGTCACTGAGAAAACCAGAGTGAATTGGTATCGGGAAGAATCAGCTGATGTGGAAAGCGTCGAAGCTAAATTCAAGATTGACAAACAAAACTATAGCATCGAATTTTCGACTGATGGAGAATTGCAAGACGTCGAAATACGGATGGACGAACGAGACATTCCGACAATGACCAGAGAAGCAATCAAAGAATCACTTAATTCAGAGTTCATCAAATGGTCCATCAAGAAAGTTCAGCTTCAATGGGTAGGAGAGTCTCAGTTGGTGATTTCTTCCATCGATCGAAACGAAAGGCAGGAAGGAGTTGAAGAGAATTACGAGATGGTGATTAAAGGAGAGACAGACAAGTCCAAAAGCTACTTTGAATTGCTTTTCGATAGCACTGGTAAACTGATGAGAACGTCCAGAATTGTAGAGAACTCAAGTGATATCCTCATCTATTGAGAAAGGCATTTCTCATAGCTTTTTTTGCATCTTTCTCCTTTCAAGGAATTAGTCAAGATGTCTATCGTTTTGGTTTACTTCCCGTGTTCAACACCAATGCCAAATTGAAAAATGATTTCAGCTTGAACGTCAAGCTGGAGAATCGGCATATTTTAAGTAGAGGTACTTTTAATGGAGAATTCAGAGGGAACGACTATCGATTCGAAAGACAGGATATAGCCGGAATACTAGCCAAAAAATTGTCGGCAAATACGCGAGTCGGAGCGGGTTACCTATTTCGACTCGAATCCGAGAGAGTGATTCACCGATTGATCCAGCAGATTTCTTTTACCCAACCGTTGAGTAGAGTTCGCATAGCCCACCGATTCAGCTCTGATCAGACTTGGGATCCTGATGAGGCTTTCGAATTCAGACTGCGCTACCGAATAGGCTTTGAAGTGCCTTTGGTAGGAACCCAGATAGATCCGAATGAGCTTTACTTCAAGTCGAATTTAGAATACCTCGCTCGGTTTCAAGACGGCTTTATAAACGAGTTCAGGGCCATTCCTGCTTTGGGTTATTTGGCAAAAAACAAGAATTCCTTTGAGCTTGGCTTGGACTATCGTGTTGGCACCGTATTCGAACCCATCAGAGGTCATGGGTTTTGGATCTATTTGGGGTATTATTTGAGAATATGAAATGGTCGATTCCTCTCCTTTTAGGTGCCTGAAATTGAATTCGCATCTTTGCTAAGTCAAAAGCTTCTGCGACATTTATCGAAGAAAAATATCAATCCCGACTCAATATGAAAACCCACTCTTTCTTTGAAGCCTTAGAGCCAAATCCCGAAAAAGTACGCACTACAGTTATTCTGGAAACTCTATTCTCAAAAGAGATAAGAATTCAGATGGACAAAGGACAATCCATGAAAGAGCACCAAACGCCTTTTCCCATTATTGTCCACCTCTTGAAGGGTGAGATTGACTTTGGGGTCAAAGGTGAAGTGCATCACTTGCAAGAAGGAGATATTCTAAGTCTTGAAGGTGGCGTCCCGCACGATCTATTGGCGAAGACTCCTTCTATTGTTCGACTTAGCTTGAGCAAAAACGACCGACCTGATCGAGTAGAGCGAGTAGCCAAAATCTCCTGATTCCTTTTTATGAAAGCGCTGACTTCACGAGAAGACATTACCGCATTGGTTCATTCGTTCTATGCGAAGGTGAGAATTGACGATATGCTCGGCCCCATATTCAACAAGCACATTGCCGAAGAGGAATGGCCCGCTCACCTTTCTAAGCTTACCGATTTCTGGGAAATGAAGCTTTTGGGTGGTAACAATTTTCAAGGCAGCCCCACCCGCAAACACATCGAAGTTGATCAAGCTTCGTGGCATACCATCTCTCAAGATCACTTTGCCCATTGGCTTCGGCTCTGGCATGAAACCATCGACGAATCCTTTACGGGGGATCTGGCCGAACGAGCAAAAAGGCAATCCCGAAAAATGGCGACGGGGCAGTTTATTGGGATTTGGCAGAGTAGGCCGTGATTTGCAAATTGCTGCCCGTCTCATCTAAGCGTTTCAATCTCCAACTTCGTATAGTTTCGGCTCCATTATGCCTCTTTGGAGCATCACGTCTCTGTTCATTTCGAAGTGGCTTTTTGTCATCTGATTTAAGTACTCTTCCAATGGAATCAGACCGACTGATTTTCTCCTATCGTTCACATTTGAGCTATCGGCAAGGGCTTTAGGAATGGCTTGTCCGGTTTCAGGGATGTAGGTAACCTGTGTGCCGTAAACTTGCTTTTCCCCAGAATTCAGATTGACTCGGTCGGTAAGCAAGGCATAGTTTCTGTCTGCCATCGGCATTGCCTCTTTCGAATTGAACTTTTAATTCTTCTAAAACCCTTGATTGGAAGGCAGGATCAAAATCACAATGCTGGACCATCACCCAATAATCTCTTTCTCCCTTTTCACCGACTAAATCGAATCCCGGATAACCGTAGGTATCTAGTATTTCTTCTAGAAAAATCTTATTTGTAGTGAAAACACTATCCTTGAAAGCTCTCCACTCTTCCCTTGAGTAGCCTTTGTATTTTCCCTGAGGAATGTATGCAGCAATTTGGTCAAGTTCAGCTCTAATACTCAATTTATCAGCCAAAGATTGATTGAATTGAAGAGAGGAGTTTCCCTCTTCTTGAGACAGACAAAAAAAGGATAGAATCGAAAGAAAAATAGTTAAGGAAACTTTCATCTGTCAAGTTTTAAGAATTGGAAACACAACTTCTGCATTTTCATTTTATACACCATACATCTCAAAGTTACTGAATACTTGTTGGATGAAACGCTAGTAGGTTGACCTGTTCGTGTCCTGTCAATTTCGAATAGACTTTTTAGAGAAGAACAATTCATGTGGCTGAAACAGAAAAAGGTGAAGAAGAATCAGCTATTTTTGTGCGCTTATGTTAAGACTGATTTTTTCCTCCTTACTCGTACTTTTTATTCAATTCTCCCTCGCGCAAAACATCCAAAAAGATATTGAGCTTGGGAAGCAGTACTCCGAATATGTAGAAGCTTCGGTTGGTATTTACGATAACCCCGAGTTGACGGCGTATATTAAGGCAGTGGGAGACAAGCTTACCGACCAAATGGAGGCGCCTTTGTTTGATTATAAGTATACCATCTTAGCTACACCGGAACCCAATGCTTTCTCGATTCCCGGAGGACATTTGTACATCACAACGGGAATGTTTCCCTTTCTCGAGTCCGAAGACGAGTTGGCCTGTATTATGGCTCACGAGATTATTCATGCAAACAACCGACATGTCATTAAATCGAATCGAAAAGGCATCCTGACGGGAATTCTTCAAATTCCCGGAGCAATTATAGGAGCCGTGGTGGATGAGAATCTCGGAAATGCACTACAATCTCCTTTTCAGCAATTGGGATTGTTGACCCATGCTTCGTACAATCGAAAGCAAGAAACTGAAGCTGATCTGGAAGGTGTTGAGATTGCTGCCCGAGCTGGTTACGATCCGGACGCACTGAAGTCTATTCTTGGTCGAATCGGTGCGTATGGCGAGATCGTTTCTGGCGAAGCCGAAGAAAAGAATGCCTACGCCAGTCATCCGATGACTGACGACCGCGTGGCGAAAATCGACAAACTTGAACCTAAACTCGTACGAGGTGAAACGGCCTATTTGACTGATGATTTCTTAGGGAGATTTGATGGTGTATTAGCGGGAAGCGATCCGAAGCACGGTGTCTTTGTTGAACACACTTTTCTAAACCCTACCGATAATTTTAAAATTGTCTTTCCGGAAGATTGGGAATCTGATTTTGTGGGTGCCCTGATTGCAGGGGTTAATGTTGAGAACAAGGAGTATATGCGTGTGACTTATGAGGAAAGCGAAGTTAGCCCAACCGATGCGGCAAATGCATACTTAGCGGAATTAACTCCTGCAGTCAAGGAAGCAATTATCGGATCTGAGGCAGTAACCGTAGGCGATAAAAAAGGATATATCGTTGCATTCAAGGAATCATCGGCTGACGAAATGTATTACGGCTCCAAAACATGGGTAAGCCTTGAAGGACTGCTTTTTAGTTTCATGGCGGTGAGCACCAGCAAAGATCAAAGCAAAATGGAAGAGATTCTTTATAGCCTGAGTTCACTTAGCGAAAAAGATATCCAATCCATAGATGTGCCGACTCTTAAACTTGTTGACGCGCAAGAAAACGAGACAGCTGGGTCCATAATCGCTCGAACGAAAACGGAATTGAATGAGGCCGTTACCCTCCTTATCAATGAAAAGGTGATGGGAGAGTTATTTCAATCGGGTGAAAGAGTGAAAGTAGTCGTGCCCGAAAAACTCTGATCGTTTCTTTACTTTTAGCTGAATCACTTAAGTTCTGTGCCATGGCTTCCAATCAAAGCTTCGTTGACTATGTACTCGACCATATCGAAAATGCGGGTGAGATTGTTGCCAAAAAAATGTTTGGCGAATACGGCATCTATTCTGATGGCAAGATATTCGGGAGTATTTGCGACAATCGACTTTTTATAAAACCAACCAAGGCTGGACGCGAATTCATTGGGGAGCCTACCGAAGCGCCGCCATACAAAGGCGCTAAACCCAACTTTTTAATTGAAGAGAAAATAGAGGATACGGGATGGTTAAGCCAGTTGATCCGATTGACCGTTGAAGAGCTTCCGGCTCCCAAACCGAAAAAGAAAAAATCCTAAGTCTGAGTCAGGCTCTTTTTGTAATTCTTCAGCACTTTTCCCGTTATTGATCATTCCATGAAAAAAATTCTCCCATTCGTTTTTCTGGTTTGCCTTGCATGCAATGAAGTGCCTGATGAGGAGAGCTTAAAATGCTTCAAGGTTTCAGTTACGGCGTACAACAGCCTTCCTTATCAAACGCGGCCAGGAACGCCTGGAAACTTAGCGGCATGGGGAGATACACTCGAGCCCGGAATGAAAGCCATAGCTATTTCACGAGATTTATTGGATAGCGGACTTGTTAGGAACGCACGTGTTTTGGTTGAAGGTTTTGAAGGGGATACTTTTTTGGTGATGGACAAAATGCATCATCGGTTTAGAAGACGCATTGACCTATATATGGGTGAGGATGTCAAACTAGCTAAAGAATTCGGTTTTCAGAAAAGGTGGATTTGTCTGATTGAAGATAAGTCTGTGGGAAACGAAAATTGATTTTCGATTTCACCGTCGCAAAAGCTGTTTAATTTGCATCAATGAGAAGGTTAATCTTCATAGGTCTATTTTTTCTGTTTGGCTGCGCTACGAAGCATGCCCATCCCGATAAGATGATTTTCCGCTACAACGAGTCAGCGGGGATTTCTTCTCTCGATCCGGCGCAAAGTCGAAATTTGGAGAATCTTTGGGCATGCAATCTGCTCTTCAATGGATT
>CAZKXG010000072.1:0-489 GCA_964556465.1 uncultured Cryomorphaceae bacterium
ATCCTTTTCTGGCGAAGTTTAACCCAATGGGTAGGTGGATTAGGGTTTATCGTTTTGGTTATTAGCATTCTTCCTTCATTGGGCATCGGCGGTATGCAGCTTTTCTTGGCAGAAGCTCCGGGAATTACCGCCGACAAAATTCAACCACGAATTCAAGATACAGCCAAAAGACTCTGGTTTCTATACATTGGTCTCACATTGCTGGAAATGGTGATACTTTACTTTGCCGGCATGACCTTCTTTGATGCGATAAACCACAGTTTGACAACCATGTCGACAGGAGGTTTCAGCACCAAGCAGGCGAGTATCGCCTACTATGAATCTCCCGCCATTGAGTACATCATCACCTTCTTTATGTTCTTGGGAGGAACCAGTTTTGTCCTGATTTACTTGGCCCTCAAAGGCAAATTTGGTCGCATCTGGAAAAACGAAGAATTCCGTGCTTACGTCACATTAACAGGAGTGGTAACGGTTTTAGTTTCGATTATC
>CAZKXG010000072.1:549-11079 GCA_964556465.1 uncultured Cryomorphaceae bacterium
GGTGGATCAGCTGGTTCCACCGCTGGAGGAGTAAAGATCATTCGACACTTGATGATTGCCAAAAACTCCATCACTGAATTCAAACGACAATTGCATCTATCAGCAATAATTCCGGTACGATTCAATGGAAAAGCCGTAGCTCATGAAATCACCAGAAACATTCTGGCATTTGTAATCATATACCTAACTATTTTCGGAATTTCTTCTGTTGCCTTAACCCTACTCGGACTCGATGCCCTAACGGCTATGGGATCTGTGGCCACTTCTCTAGGTAATGTAGGCCCTGGCCTGAACGAGACAGGTCCTTCATTGACCTTTTCTCAAATACCCTCCTTAGCCAAATGGATTTTAGGTGGCTTGATGGTAGTAGGAAGACTGGAGATTTTCACCGTACTCATCATTTTCACCGGTTATTTCTGGAGAGATACATGATCAAAGCAATTATATTCGATATGGATGGCTTGCTCATTGACAGCGAACCTTTTTGGCGTCGAGCTGAAATAGCCGTTTTCTCAACTGTGGGAATTTCTCTCTCAGAAGATGATTGCCGGGAAACCATGGGATATCGCCTCAACGAAGTGGTGGAACTTTGGTATTCGAGAAAACCTTGGAGCAATAAATCAACAAAACAAGTCGAAGAGCAAATACTGGTTCATGTACAAAACTTGATTGAAACTGAAGGCGTCCCCTTGCCAGGTGTTATGGAGACCATTTCTCTCTGCAATGAATTAAAGCTAAAAACAGCTATAGCCTCTTCTTCGGCTATGAGATTGATAAAAGCTACTGTGAAAAGGCTTGGCCTCGAGGGGACCTTTGAAGTGCTGCACTCTGCAGAACACGAAGAATTCGGAAAACCTCATCCCGCAGTTTTCATTCACACGGCGAAAAAGCTGGAAGTGAGAAACGAAAATTGTTTGGTCTTCGAAGATTCATTTCATGGAATGGTATCGGGCTTGGCAGCTAAAATGAAGGTTATTGTTGTACCTGAGCTAATGAATGATCGCTTTAAAGCGGCCCACTTAGCGCTTGACCACCTCGATCCGAAACGGATTAAAGCCTTCATTTCGAACCACTAACTTTTCTTACCAATCCGCGTATAAAGCGTCATATGCGCATAATTACGCTTCTACTTTTACTGGTTTCCTGGTCAAGCTTTGGACAAGAGTTAGCAGAACTCGAGAAGGCCGAATTGCTCTATGAAAACGGTGACTATCAAGACGCCATATCGGTTCTTGAGAAAGTCCTTGCCGAGGATGAAAACAGTTTTGAAGCCTTACTGCTACGTGGAAATTGCTTTCAAAAAGAAGAGAAATTCGTAGCAGCGATACAATCTTATGAAAGAGCAGAAACCTTACAAAAAGAATCAGCTCTGCTCAACGCCAATTACGGGGCAGCCTTTTTGAATCTAAAGCAGATGGATGAGGCCAAGATGAGGCTAAAGACAGCACTCAAACTTGACTCCGATTTGCCTGAAGCGCATTACTTCATGGGCAATCACGATTATTTCAATTACAAAACTACTGCAGCTTTAAAACATTACTCCAAGGCCATCAAGCTAAGACCTGAATACAGAGATGCACTTTACATGCGTGCAGCTGCTTACGCAGAAATGCAAGAGTATTCGCTGGCATTGCGCGACTACGAAAAAGTACTCGAACTTGACCCAAATTTGGCTGTTGCGAAATACAATATGGCCGTTATCCTCATTTCCAATGAGCAATACCAAAAAGGCCTGAGTCTGCTTGCAGAAGTAAAACCCGAGCAATTGCCCACCCCACGAGATTTCTATTACTACCAAGGCGAAGCGCTCTACTTTTCAGGAAAAAAAGAAGACTCTTGCGAATTGTACGCAAAAGCGGGGGAAATGGGGGATCTGGAAGCTCAGGAAATTTATACAAAACACTGCATGCAAGGGCAGGAGCGCGAGGAGAAACAACCTGAGAAGAAGGTGATTCGTATGGCATTCTAGTAGTGGCCATATGCCCGGATGAGCCAATCTTCAATTTTTTTTCGGACCTGACTCCCTGATATTTCGAAATTATTCACCAAAATCGCGAAAGCCAGTTCTCTGCCGGAATAGGTTTGAAAAATACCTGCATAAGCTTTTACATTTTTCATACTTCCCGACTTCAATTTGGTATTTCCTGATAAATTGGTACGCTGTCCAAACCATTTCACACTCCCCTGTTTCCCTGCTTCAGGAAGCACGTCCAGCAAGTATTCTTTTTGAATGGGCGAGTTTCTCATACCCACCAAAAGCTTTGTGAGTTGATCGGCAGAAACTGCGGTAAATCGGGAAAGTCCGCTACCATCATAAGCGAAAAAAATGGCATCCTCTCCCCAAATTTTCTTGAGATAAACTTCCAATACTTCCAGGCCACCTTCAATGGAAGGATTGCCTTGCTTTGCACCAAGCTGGACCAGCAAGCCATCTGCCATTAGGTTATCACTCTGTCGGTTGATGTGTTTCACCATTTCACTCAATGGCACCGACTCTGTGGTCGCTAATTTCTTGTAGGTGATCGGCTCCCTAAAAAGTTGTTTTTCTGAGGCATACCCTTTTGAGGGAACACCCTCACTTTTCAGGCTTTCGCAGACGTGAAAAGCCAAAAAGAGTCCAGGATCGGGAATACTTCCTTTAATAGTATATCTGTCTTGACCAAGAGGTAAAGTACCTCTAACCGTGCGCTTCATTTCTAGTGGTGAACCGTATATGTACGCTTGATCAGATTGGATAGTACTGCTCAGCACTTCAGACTCTATCACCAAACCGGGCACTTCAGGATAGACGCTTAGCAATTCAGCAGGCAGCCCCGGCTCATCAGGGGTTTTGAAGTTTAGGAAATAAGTATTGTCATTGAAATTCAAGCCGTGGATTCCCGCACCGAAATAGTTACCCATATCCTCCCATACCCGAGTTCCGGGTATGGTCTGGCCTTGAAAATGAGCGCCATTTCCGATCACATTACCTGTAATGGAATCAATACCGGCTGAGATCACGAATTGAGTGTAGGTCTCTATAATTTCATCAAAACCACCATCGAAGTGCCTTGACCCAAGAGTGGGGTCTCCCGAACCAATGATCAAAATATCACCATACAGCACGCTATCCTTGATCTGGCCTGTGTAAGCCAAGTGAGTGTTAAATCGGAAGTCTCTGCCCAGCTCTTCCAGTGCTGCTGAAGTCGTTGCTAATTTCCAGACGGATGCGGGGCATGCCAACGTTTCTTTATTATTTGATTCGATCTCTTCGCCTGTCAAAGCATCGACAATCATAGCAGAAATAGTGGCTCCTGCTAAATCTTCATCTGCTACAAGCCGCTGAATCTGGGCTTCAGAAATCAGATTAAAAAATAATAGGCTTGCAATGAGTACTACTCTTTTTGATGTCATTGTTGAATTCTTTCAAAACTATAATGCCAAAAAAGGCCCTTTTCGTATACTTTCGGCCTCATAAAAGAACTGTTTTGTGCGGAATAGCGGGCATATGGAGTAAAAAAGATATCTCGACCTCGAGGTTGGAAGCTTTAACCAAAGCCTCAGAAGCTATTGCAAAGAGAGGTCCGGACGCCAAAGGGAAAGTCATTTTTCAGAAGTGTGCATTGGCCCATCGAAGACTCTCTATCATTGATACAGACTCCCGTTCAGATCAACCCATGAATAAGGGATCATACAGTTTAATCTTCAATGGTGAAATCTATAACTATAAGGAGCTCAAGCAGGAACTGGTCTCAAAAGGACATTCATTTGAGACGGAGGGAGACACAGAAGTCTTATTGATCGGGTTGATTGAAGAAGGCGTGAACTTTTTAAAAAAAGTTAATGGTTTTTTCGCTTTTGGCTTCTACCATGAAAGTGAAAACAGACTGATCATCGGAAGAGACCGCTATGGTATAAAGCCATTGTACTACCATCGGTCAGGTGATGAAGTAGTATTCGGGAGTAGTTTGGGTACGATTATGCCCTACCTCACAAAACCCGAAATTGATCAAGAAAGTCTGTCCTTATACCTTGGCTTGAGCTATATCCCTTTCCCGAAGACCATTCTGAGTCACGTCCATAAGCTTGCCCCGGGCACTTGTTTGCTTTTTCATGGTGACTCGGTCAATGAGGAAACCTTCTACGAGCTAGAAAGAAACAGGGAAAAGGACATCTCAGCAGAAGATGCCAAGAAGAGTATCAGAGAAAAACTGACAGAGTCGGTACACAAACGAATGATCTCAGACGTTCCTCTCGGCACTTTTTTAAGTGGAGGGGTTGACTCCTCCATCATCACTCAGATATCCTCCCAATTTGATCAATCCATTCCGGCTTTTTCGATTGGCTTTCCCGATCAGCCCTATTATGACGAAAGTCAAAAAGCTGCTGAAATAGCGAAGCATCTGGGTGTAGAACACCACATTTTAGAAGTGACCGAAAACGACCTTGAACGGCATTTGGATGATATTCTGAACGCCATGGACGAACCGTTTGCCGATTCATCGGGAATTCTGGTTAATATGCTTTCGGAGTTTGCTCGCAAAAAAGTGAAGGTAAGCCTCAGCGGCGATGGCGCAGATGAGCTATTTGGAGGGTACAACAAACACCGTGCTCTATTGCGCTCGATGCAGTCGGATTGGAAAAACGGTCTGCTCAAAAATGTCTCCCCATTGCTGGACATACTCCCCTCCTCGAGGAATCACAAGGCCTTCGATCGTTTTCGAAAGATCCGCAGGTATTCGAAAGGATTGCAATCAGAATTCAAAGAACGATACTTGGAATGGGCTTGTTTTACACCGGAAAAGAAAGTGGCCGATCTCATCAAATCTCATCGCGGCTATTCAAATAGCCAAACGATGGAAATCTACCTCGATCGATTGGATGAGGGAAATTTTAACTCGGTTTTGGAAACGGATTTCGCACTGGTTCTTGCGAATGATATGCTTTGCAAGGTAGACGGAATGAGTATGCACCGGAGCTTGGAAGTGAGGGTACCTTTCCTCGATCACGATTTGGTAGATTACGTTTTTTCGCTGCCTTCAGAGATGAAGCTCAATAATGACTCTGGAAAAATATTGCTGAAAGAAGCTTTCGCGAATGAGTTTCCAAAAGATTTTTTCTCTGGATCAAAAAGAGGTTTTGAGGCTCCTCTTACACATTGGTTTAAAGGACCTTTAAGAGAAAGACTGGAGCGACTCTTCAGAAAGCAACTCATTGAAGAGCAAGGTCTTTTTGATTATAATCAAATACAGGGCTTGATTAAAGACGCTCTGAGTCGCGCACCCGGTGATAGTCCTCATACATTGTGGGCTTTGTTGGTTTTTCAACATTGGTATGAGCGATTCTTTTTGACAAGAACACCCTCATAAATTTTACCTTCGATCTTTGGCTCAAGAAATCCTATGCCCCGAATTCTCAGAATAATAAATCGTTTCAATTTAGGTGGCCCAACCTACAATGCTGCCTATCTGACTAAGTATTTACCCCCTGAATACGAAACGATGCTTTTGGGCGGGATGAAGGATGAGACGGAGGACAGCTCTCAGTTTATTGTAGAAAATCTTGGTATCACCCCTACGGTACTTCATGAAATGCATCGCGAAATAAATATTTTCAATGATGCTGCGGCTTATCGAAAAATCAAAAAAATAATAGCCGAATTTAAGCCTGACATTGTTCATACACACGCATCTAAGCCCGGTGCACTTGGCAGATGGGCAGCTCATCAGATGAATGTCCCTGTGATTATCCACACTTTTCACGGGCATGTATTCCACTCTTATTTCAACCCAGCCAAAACGAGGTTTTATAAATCTCTTGAACGAAAGCTTGCAAAGGTTAGCACACGAATTATTGCCATCAGCGAAAAGCAAAAAGAGGAGTTATCGATTGATCATGAGATCTGCCCTGCTGAAAAAATTGAAGTCATTCCCTTGGGATTTGACTTGAACCGCTTTCAAGATGGAATTGCCAAAAAGAGAGAAGTTTTCAGAGAAGAATTCTCTTTAGCAGATGATGATATCGCTGTATCCATTGTTGGCAGATTGGTACCCATCAAAAATCACGAACTATTTTTAGACTCTATGAAGTGGGTCAAAGAGAGAATCAATAGGAGAATTAAGGGTTTTATAGTAGGTGATGGCGAGTCAAGGGCTCACTTGGAGAGTTATTGCACAGAAATAGGCCTTAGCTATAGCAGCGACTCTGAGGATGACGTAGATATTTACTTTACCTCTTGGGTAAAAAATGTAGACTTTGTGAATTCCGGTTCAGACATTATAGCGTTGACTTCAAAAGAGGTTGGTCATTTGTAAAAGATAAGTTTCACTATGAGCGTTTAGCCCGTGATGTTGCTGCTCTTTACGCACAGCTTTTGGTATAATTTTAATACTTTCGACGTTTAAAATAGCGTGAATAAATTCCGCATGAGAAGAATTCTCTTTTTAGTTCTAGTAGCTTTTACTTTAGGCAGTTGCACCATCAACAAAGACCTATTATTCAAGACTCCGACAGATTATACGTTTGACGAAGTGCCGGATTCTGTACGCGCAGAGGTGGTTATAGCGCCCAATAATCTTTTGACATTCAATTTCTTTACCGGAAACGGACATATTCTGGTTGAGCAATCGATCGGAAATGGAATCTTGGGCGGTGCCGGTGGTCAGAACAACCAAAACATCATGAATCAGCGAAACCAAATTTCTTATTTGGTAAATGATGACGGCACGGTCAAACTACCCGTTCTGGGAAGGGTAAGTCTTGATGGGCTCTCAATTAGAGAGGCTGAGAGTAAACTCGAGGAAATGTACTCAGTCTACTACAATGAGCCATTCGTAATGCTTCAGGTTCAGAACAATCGAGTGATCATTTCGCCCGGAGCGGGAGGAACGGCCCAGGTGATCACACTGGTTAATGCCAATACTACTTTGATGGAGGCCCTCGCCATGGCAGGTGGAGTAAATGCCAGAGGAAACTCCAGCAAAATTAAACTGCTTCGAGAGAATCGCGAAACAGGTGAAAGAGAGGTATACCTTATCGACTTAAGTACCATTGATGGGGTAAAGGCTGCTGATATGATCGTCCAAGCAAACGATATCGTCTATGTTGAACCACTTCCATTAATTGCCCGAGAATTTGTTGAAGAGATCACGCCAATCGTAACTCTTATCACTACGGCTGCCCTACTTATTGCCATTTTGAACGTCAATTAGAGCATGTACGGCGAGGACATATCGAAGATCAACAATAGTTTCGAGAGCTACAAGGAGCGACTAACCAATTTCAGCAATGAATTTGAACTGGGGCTTTTTCTGCACATCCTTCGGAAGAACCTTTACTTGGTCGTTATTTTCGTCTCGTTGGCCATTGCGGGGTCTTACATATTCCTTAGGTATACTGCTCCCGTTTACGAAGCACGCACAGTCCTGCAGCTTAGCAATAGCGATAATGCAAAGCGCGTACTGAATGTAAACCAGTTTTACGATAACAACAGCTTGTTGGCTGAGATTGAGCTCATGCGCTCGAAACTTTTGGTGGAAAGAGTAGTTAAAAAACTTCCTCTTGAAATTTCTTATTTCGAGAAAGGTGAAGTACTAACAGATCAGCGCTATCCTACCTCCTCTTTTGTTATTGAAACGCTTGCCATAGCCGACTCATCCATTATGGATACTCCGATTTTTGTGCGGTTTCTGGAAGGTAATAAATACCATCTTGAACTTAGAGGAGTTCAACTGGGAGAGATTCATAAAGTGGGACAGTTAGCCCAAAACAATTACTTCACTTACAAATTACTGGTTATTGACGCCAACCATTTCAACCGTGTGGAAGAAGGGGAAATTGAGTTTTACTTCAAGCTTAATAGGTCGCAGACATTAGCCAACCAGTACAGTAGGCAGCTGGGTATTAAAATTCTCAATAATACTGCAAAGACAGTAGAATTAAGTTTGAAGGATAACAATCCGGGAATAGCCCGAGACTTTGTGGTCAATCATGCCGAGGAATACATCAAATTTGAACTTGAAAACAGAGAACAAAGCGCCACCAGTATTATTCGATTTATTGATAGTCAACTTGATACGGTTTATCGAAACCTGAGAGACTCAGAGCTTTTGCTCAATATTTACAAAAAAGAAAACAAGATTTCCAATTTGGATAATCTCTCAGGTTTATATTTCGATTATTTCAGAGAATTTGAAAACGAGATGGTTGAGCTGGAGCTTGAAGAGAGCATGCTAGCTCAGGTAGTCGAGACCATCGAAACAGATTCTGATGTTGATGTGTACAACATCATACCTATTCTCACGGGTACCAAATACGAAACGATAATCGCCTCGATGCTTGAAAGTTTGAGAAATCTACTCGTTTCGAGAGAAGAAATACAATTTGACATTAAAGAAGGGAGTGCCAAACTCGAACAACTTGACTACAGCATCAATATTCAAAAAAGGCTGATCATCGAAAGCATTGAATCTGCCTTGGATAAAATTCGTCGCCGCCAAGAATTTCTAGATGACAAACTGGCTCAGTACGAAGGTGATTTTAGCGAACTCCCAAAGAAAGAACTCGAATTTGCGAGACTCAAGAGAATTTTTGACATCAACGAAAAGTACTATACGCTCCTTCTGGAAAAGAAAACAGAATACCGCATTTCTCAGGCAGGCTACGTTCCTGAGAATAGAGTGCTTGAGCGTTTGATCTCTTCCAATGAGCCCATCTCACCTAAGAAAAACTTGATCACTACGAGTGCTATTTTAGCAGCGGTTCTTTTAAGCCTGCTCATCATCGTCATCAAGTATCTTCTGCATAGTAACATCACTTCGCTGAGCGAAATCACCAAGCTTTCTAATGCTTCTATCAATATACTTGGGATGATTCCAAAGTATAAAAAGGATATCCCAACATCTCAGTTACTCATTGACAAGAGTCCTAAATCAATGATCTCTGAGGCCTTCAGGAGCTTGCGAACGAATCTCCAATTTATGGGAGAAGGCACTACTACCGATGAACCAAGGGTAATATCGATTACGTCGACGACTTCGGGAGAAGGAAAAACGTTTGTCGCAATAAACCTTGCAGGAATTATCGCCTATTCAGGGCAGCGAGTCATTGTACTGGATTTGGACATGAGGAAACCAAAGATCCATATCGGGTTTGACGTTGATAATTTAAGGGGAATGAGCACGGTGCTTATCGGAAAAAGCTCTTTAGAGGAGTGCGTTAGAAACAGTAAAGTCGAAAACTTGGATTTTATTACAGCGGGCCCTATCCCTCCAAATCCGGCTGAATTGATCATTGGAAAACGGATGAGTGAGGTAATTGAACGTTTGAAAAAAGATTACGATACCATCATCATTGATAACCCTCCGGTAGGTTTGGTAACGGATGGTATTCCAATGATAAAGGAGGCCGATCACCCAATCTTCATCTTCCGGGCTGACTTTTCGAAAAAGCAATACGTGCAGATGGTTGATCGCTTGATTAATGAAAACAACTTACCCAATTTGTCTGTGGTACTCAACTGTGTTGATGTAGATCGAAACAAATACGGATATAGCTACGGATACGGCTATGGATACGGGTACGGCTATGGGTACGGTTACGGGTACGGCTATTACGAGGATGGTAAAAAGGAAAAAAAGTCCTGGGTCCAAAAATTATTTGGTAGCTAATGAAAGTACTTCGAAATCACATCAGTGGCTTGTTAACCATAGAGCCTGACGTTTTCGAAGACGACAGGGGTTATTTTTTGGAGAGTTTCAACGAAACGGCCTTCAAAGAGGAAACGGGAGTTGAAGTGGACTTCGTTCAGGACAATGAGTCCATGTCAAACAAAGGAGTACTTCGTGGATTGCATTTTCAGGTACCGCCTTATGAACAAGACAAACTGGTACGTGTAGTGAGAGGGAGTGTAATCGACGTTGCTGTAGATCTGCGACAAAACTCACCGACTTTTGGAGAATATGCAAAAGTAAAGCTGTCTGCGAATAATAAAAAGCAATTCTTTGTGCCCAAGGGTTTCGCCCATGGATTTGTAGTACTCGAAGATCAAACAATTTTCAGTTATAAGTGCTCAAGTTTTTATCACCGAAACAGTGAAAGATCGTTGAAATGGAATGATCCTGCAATAGGCATAAATTGGGAAATTGATAATCCGATTCTATCTAAGAAGGATAAAGAAACTGAATATAGACTAGGAGATTTTAAAAGTACTTTTTTGGTTTAAAGCATGAAAGATAGCTCATACTATATCATTTTCTACAGCTTCTTTTTCATTGCCATGACGGCATTTGCATTACTCATCAATAGCATCTTATTGCGGTTTGTGAAAACGCTCGGAACCAAGAACCAAGAAGGGGTAACGGTGCGATGGAGCGCCCAAACCAAACCAGCTATTGGTGGACTTTCATTTTTCATCATCTTTTTAATCAGCTTGTGCTTATGTCTGTTTTTCTACGATTACAAGGATGTAATCAGCGAGCCACAAATTCCGGGGCTCTTGCTTAGTGCCGGTCTTGGTTTTTTGATGGGACTTACCGATGATGCTTACAATAC
>CAZKXG010000072.1:11089-12326 GCA_964556465.1 uncultured Cryomorphaceae bacterium
AGCCCATTCTCAAACTGAGTATTCAGATATTATGCGGGATCATTTTGGTATTGACGGGATCATCGATTGCCATCTTTGAAAGCGATTGGATGAACTACACCCTGACGGTATTCTGGATAGTAGGTATCATGAATTCCATAAATATGCTGGATAATATGGATGGGATAGCCGCTTCTGTAGGAAGTTTCATTCTAGCCGCTCCTTTGATTTTTATGGTTTCTACAAATACTTATGGCGATGTCAATTTTATGTTGATAGTTGGAGTTTTGGCTTCTCTCATTGCCTTTTTATACCACAATTGGCACCCGAGCAAGATGTTTATGGGAGATACGGGAAGTCAGTTTTTGGGAGTGATTTTGGGATATGTTGGTATTCACTACTGCTGGAATGTAGGCTTAGAACCTGAAACTTCGCAAGGTTGGTACAGCTTGGCAGCCTTGCTCACCGTATTTATTTTGCCCATTTCAGATACAATTACCGTAACCATCAATCGACTGAGGAGGGGGCAATCCCCTTTCGTAGGCGGAAAAGATCATACCACTCACCATCTTTCTTACCGAGGATTTTCAGATGCTCAAGTGGCAAAACTTTTCGTTTTCCTGTCCGCATTCTCCATTGTTCTTTACACTTTATATCTTATTAACATCGATCCATCGGATTATGTAATGATAGGTACGTATCTTTTCTACTTTTTAGCCGTATTTTTCATATTGTATCTATTGACTGAAGTCAATAAGAAAAAAGGAATAAAAGATCACTAAGCCATGCAGCAATCCCCTTCAAATACATTCCGTTTCCTCCTCATCTCCGTATTGACTCTTCTCGTCATAGCCGTGGTTTGGACAGGATACTCGTTCAAATCGGCCAATCTCAACCCCGATATCAGCTACCGACAGTACTTCAATGACAATTATAAAATTTTCAGTTTGAGTTCTCCCGATGGGTTGACTTTTGCAGAAGAAGAAATACCACTTCACATCCTTGATGTTAGAGAAAAGCTGGATCACGAACTCTTGGTGAATACGTATTGGCAATCACAGACCCTATTATTTAATAAACGGGCCAACAGGTGGTTTCCTATTATTGAACCTATTTTGAAAGAGCATGGAGTACCTGATGATTTCAAATATTTGGCAGTGATAGAGAGCGGACTTACCGATGTTGTTTCACCAGCGGGTGCCACAGGTTTTTGGCAGTTCATGAAAACTACGGGACGCGAATATGGCCTTGAAATAAA
>CAZKXG010000072.1:12336-15645 GCA_964556465.1 uncultured Cryomorphaceae bacterium
CAATGAGGTAGATGAGCGATACCATATCGAAAAAGCAACGGCAGCCGCTTGCGAATACTTAAAAGATGCCCATACCAAATACGGATCATGGAGTATGGCAGCCGCTAGCTACAATATGGGACTGGCAGGATTAAACAAGCAAGTGGCCCGTCAGAATGTGGACAATTACTATGACTTGCTTCTGAATGCAGAAACAGGTCGGTACATGTACCGAATTCTAGCTATCAAGGAGATATTGAGTAAGCCTGCTCAATATGGTTTCCACTTCAGACCGCAAGATCTTTACCCCGCTTATGATACACGGACCGTCATAGTGGATGGAAGCGTTGATGATTTCGCTGAATTTGCCATAGAAAATGGAGTGAATTATAAGATATTGAAGATTCTCAATCCTTGGTTGAGAGATAAGTACCTGACAAATCCGGGAAAAAGAACATACGAAGTAAAACTGCCTGCCGATACCAGTCAAGGACTTGTTCCATTTGCTAAACAAAAAGCTGCTTCTGATACTTTAATTTCCGTACCTCATAGCAACTAAACGTATTGGAAAGTACTGAAACCCTTGAAAAAGAAAGCGTCGAAGTTCTCGGCGCCAGAGTACACAATCTTCAGAACATTGATGTAGAGATTCCCAGAAACCAACTTGTGGTTATAACAGGCCTGAGTGGTAGCGGAAAATCATCCTTAGCATTCGACACAATTTATGCCGAAGGTCAGCGAAGGTACATCGAAACCTTCTCTGCCTATGCGCGGCAGTTTCTGGGCAACATGGAAAGGCCCGATGTAGATAAAATTACCGGATTAAGTCCTGTGATCAGCATCGAGCAAAAAACCATCAGCAAAAGTCCACGGTCCACGGTAGGAACCATTACAGAGATTTACGATTTTCTGAGATTGCTCTATGCCAGAGTAGCCAACGCATACTCATACAAGACAGGCGAAAAAATGGTAAAGTACAGCGAAGATCAAATCGTTGACTTGATCATGGATACTTATCGGGATGAAAAAATAGCGGTTCTGGCTCCCGTCGTGAGAGGAAGAAAGGGGCACTATCGGGAACTTTTCCAACAAATAAGTAAACAGGGATATCTTCGTGTAAGAGTAGATGGTGAAGTAAAGGAAATCACGAATGGCATGAGGCTCGACCGCTACAAGATTCACGATATTGAGATAGTGGTTGACCGCATGGTAGTTAGTGAAAAGGATAAACAACGCCTTAGGCAGAGCGTGACGACGGCCATGGATACGGGAAAAGGTTCTATGATGGTCATGAATTGGGATACTGAAGAAGCACGCCATTTCAGTCGTGATTTGATGTGTCCGACCACGGGTATCTCCTACCCTGAACCCGAACCAAATTTGTTTTCTTTTAACTCACCATATGGAGTTTGCAAGAGGTGCAACGGTATCGGTGAAGTAAGTGAGGTGGATCGAAAAAAGATTATTCCTGATGAGAAAAAATCCATTCGAAAAGGAGGAATAGCACCACTTGGTACTTACAAGAACAATTGGATATTCAGACAAGTAGAAGGCTTGTTGCGGAAATACGAGTACGATCTCAACTCCTCATTAAAGGACATTGACAACGAGCTGCTCGATAAGATTCTGAATGGTACGAATGAGACCGTAAAAATCGATGGCGCTACAGGCTCGAGTGAGTATAATGTAAACTTTGAAGGAATCATCAACTTCATTTCACGACAGGCTGATGAAAATGCCTCTGCTCCGATAAAGCGTTGGGCAAATAGCTTTATGAATCAGATCACCTGCCCCGTATGCGATGGTGCCCGACTTAGAGAGGAAGCGTTATACTTTAAGCTTGATGGCAAAAATATTGCTGAAATATCGACTTGGGGCATCCATAAATTTGACGATTGGGTGAATACTTTGGAAAAGAAATTGACCAAAAACCAACTCAGAATTGCAACTGAAATTCTTAAAGAAATCAAGAATCGATCAGGGTTCTTAATGGATGTAGGTTTGGATTATCTTTCTTTGGATAGAAGTGCTAAGACCTTGTCAGGTGGTGAGGCTCAACGAATTCGTTTAGCTACTCAAATTGGTTCTAAATTAGTTGGAGTTCTCTATATCTTGGATGAGCCAAGCATCGGACTCCACCAACGGGATAACAACAAACTGATTGACTCGCTCAGGAATCTGAGAGATATCGGGAATAGCGTAATCGTCGTGGAGCACGACAGAGACATGATTCTGGCAGCTGATCACCTGATTGATATTGGCCCGTTTGCCGGGGTCCATGGAGGCAAGATTGTAGGTGAGGGCACAGTTGAAGAGACAAAGAAGTCAGGCTCACTTACGGCAGATTACCTATCAGGTAAAAAGAGAATCGAGATACCGAAAAAGCGCAGAAAGGGAAATGGTGATAAAATAACCCTGAATGGTGCTTCGGGCAATAACCTGAAAAATGTCAATGCCACATTTCCTTTGGGCACCTTCACCTGTGTGACGGGAGTATCGGGAAGTGGTAAATCTACACTGATCAATCAAACCCTCTACCCCATCCTTAATGCTCATGTGTATAAAGGAGTAAAAAGGCCTTTGACCTACAAAAGCATAAAGGGTCTGGAAAAAATTGACAAGGTGATTGAGATAGATCAATCGCCTATCGGCAGGACACCACGAAGCAATCCCGCTACTTACACGGGAGTCTTCACAGACATCAGAAATCTTTATGCGCAGTTGCCCGAAGCAAAAATCAGAGGATACAAAGCTGGAAGGTTTTCATTTAACACTACAGGTGGAAGATGCGAAACATGTAAAGGTGCAGGACTGAAGACCATTGAGATGAATTTCTTGCCGGATGTCTATGTCCAATGTGAAACATGCGAAGGCAGAAGGTACAACCGCGAAACCCTGGAGATTCGATTCCGCGGAAAATCCATTAGCGATGTACTTGACATGACAATTGAGTCATCTGTTGCATTTTTTGAAGATCATCCAAAGATCTCCCTTAAGCTGAAAACTCTTTATGACGTGGGGTTGGGTTATTTGACGTTAGGCCAACCGAGCACCACACTATCAGGAGGTGAAGCACAAAGAATAAAGTTAGCTTCTGAGCTGAGTAAAAAAGGTACGGGACAGACATTTTACATTTTGGATGAACCCACTACGGGACTGCATTTTGAAGATATTCGTCTATTAATTACTGTTCTGAATCGATTGGTAGACCAAGGAAATACCGTTTTGGTGATAGAACATAACTTGGATGTGGTAAAAGTGGCCGACTATATTTTAGATTTAGGTCCTGAAGGTGGAGAAGGAGGTGGAACAATTATTGCCAAAGGCACT
>CAZKXG010000073.1:0-15171 GCA_964556465.1 uncultured Cryomorphaceae bacterium
ATCAACCCGAAGTCGGCCATATTTCGCATTAATCGAGACATTCGTTTCAGTAAAGACAAGTCTCCTTACAAGTTAAATCGATCTGCTGCTATTGCCCCTGATGGAAAGAAAAGCATCGCAAAGGGTGGGATTTATGTCGAAATAGGTCCGGGAAGGGTGATGGTAGGAGGTGGTGCCTTTCAACCTGATAAAGAAGAGCTACAAAGCCTTAGAGAAGCGATAGCTGCAAGTCCGAAGAAGTTTAGAAAGGCAGTGGAGGATGAGCAGTTTCTGAAGGTTTATGAGGAAATTCATGGCGAGGAAAACAAGCGATTGCCAAGCAAAGTGCTAATGGAGGCTGCCAAGAACGAACCGCTGATTTTTAAGAAAAGCTTATACTATCTCTGTGAATCATCCCCTGAAATAGTTACTTCAGATAAATTGATGCAAACAATTGTTGGACAGTATAATGCAGCTAAACCATTGCGTGAGTTTATCTCGAAGGCCGTAAGCTAATCTTTCCCTTTGATTTTATTCCAAGTGCTGTAAAGATTCTCTTGGTTCGGGCGGTTTTCCTCCTCTTCAGTTAAGGCCGTCGTGGAATGAAGCGATTGCCGACACTCTTCGGGTAGAGACTGATATAGGGAGGTTCCTTTTGATTTCCAGTCAATCATTTCATTCGATACTTTCTTGATTACTTTTCCCGGATTTCCAACGACCAAACTTCTTTCGGGAATATCGTGACCCGCAGCTACGAAGCTGAGTGCGCCTACAATCGATTCTTTACCTATCCTGACATCGTCCATAATTACGCTATTCATGCCGATCAAGCAATTCTCTCCAAGGTGGGCTCCGTGAATGACAGCTCCATGGCCCACGTGCGCTGAGGGCTCTAAAATCACTGTTTTTCCGGGGAACATATGGATGGTGCAATTCTCTTGAACATTGCAGCCATCACCTATTTCAATTCTACCCCAGTCTCCGCGAATAGCAGCACCGGGACCAATGTAAACGTCTTTTCCGATGACCACATTTCCCGTCACAGTAGCATTAGGGTGAATGAAAGCCGTGGGATGAACAACGGGCGTGAAACCCTTGAAGGAAAAGATGTTGCTCATCGATCAGACATTGGGGTTTTCGAGAATCACGGCGTAGCCTTGGCCTACACCTATACACATCGTGCAGAGTGCATAGCGTTTGTTCAGGAGGTTTAGTTCCAGAGCTGCAGAGTAAGTAATGCGGTTTCCTGACATTCCCAAAGGGTGACCTAAAGCAATGGCACCTCCGTTTGGATTGATACGAGGGTCATTGTCTTCGAGACCTAGAGAACGAGTAACTGCTAAACTTTGAGCGGCAAAGGCCTCGTTAAGTTCAATTACGTCCATCTGGTCCATATGGAGCCCTGCTCTTTGAAGGGCTTTTCTTGAGGCTCCAACGGGGCCGATACCCATAATTCTTGGCTCTACACCTACCACAGCGCTGCTGACGATTCGAGCCAGTGGCTTAAGGTTGTGTTTTTTAAGTCCTTCTTCAGATGCAATGAGAGTGGCTGCCGCACCATCATTAAGACCTGAGGCATTTCCTGCCGTTACGGTTCCGTCTTTGCGAAAAGCGGGGCGAAGTCCTGCCAAAACTTCTGCGGTTGTTCCTTTTCTCACAAACTCATCTTGCGCAAATCGGATTGGATCTTTCTTTCGCTGCGGAATAATCACCGGTAGAATCTCCTTTTCAAGTCGTCCATTTTCTTGCGCTCTTACTGCTTTCTCTTGGCTCCACGCTGCAAACATATCTTGGTCTTCACGAGAAATCTTGTGAATGTCAACCAGGTTTTCGGCGGTTTGTCCCATCGCGTCGGTGCCGTAAACCTCTTCCATTTTCGGATTGATGAATCTCCATCCGAAACTGGAGTCATAGAGCTTGCTGTCTTGACCAAAGGGTGCCGAAGCTTTAGACAGAACCCAAGGACCGCGAGTCATGTGCTCCATTCCTGCCGCTATAAATACGTCGCCTTCATTTGCTGTGATAGCTCGATAGGCGTGGACGATGGCACTCATCCCTGAGGCGCAAAGTCTGTTTACAGTTTCACCGGGAACGGTAAAGGGTAGGCCTGCGAGCAGCAGGGCCATTCTGGCTACATTTCGGTTATCCTCACCCGCTTGGTTGGCACATCCCATGATTACATCATCAATTGCAGTCCAATCCATATCAGGGTAGCGGTCTATGAGACCTTTGACGGGGTGTGCGGCCAAATCATCAGCTCGCACTGAGCTTAAAGTTCCTCTGAATCTGCCTATTGGCGTTCTGATTCCATCTACGATATATGCTTCTTTCATATTAGATTTCCCATTCTTTTGAGGTTCTGTAAACACTACCGAAGAAAGAGGCCATCACCTCTTCATCCTGATTGGTAATGGTGATTTGGTAGTGTGCTACCTTTTCGCCGAGGTTTGTTTCACGGGCCTCAGCAGTGAGGGTGTCACCCGAATGAACCTGACGGAAGTGAGCGATGGATGTACCTGTTGAAACCGCCATTTTTCCGTGGCCATTGCTGGCAAAGGCTAATGCGCTGTCTGCTAGGCTGTAGGTTACACCGCCATGTGCAATGCCAAAACCATTGAGCATCTCGTCTGTAACTTTCATTTTGAGCTTAGCATAGCCTTTGTCTACCACTATTACCTCTATGCCCAGCCATTGGCTAAAGGCATCCTTCTTCATCATCGTTTCGACGATTTTCCACGATGATGGCTTTTTGTCGGACATTAATTTTCAATTAGATTTTCAGAATAGAATGTCTTTTTCTCTTTGACCATTTTTTTGAGTAAAACACTTGGTCTATAGCGGTCTTCTCCGTATAAATCTTGAAGCGTTTCAAGCTGTTTCAGTACTTCTTCAATACCGAGTTCATCGGCCCACCGGAAAAGGCCTTTTGGGTAATTTACTCCACGTGTCATGGCTAGTTCTATGCCTTCGCGTGTAGAAATATTGAGGTAAAGTGCATCTGTCGCCTCATTGATAAGCATGACCAAAATTCTGTGAAGCACCTTTTGTCCGAGTTCCTCGTCTTCATGGGGTTTTGGGTTCTCAGCTCCATCGCTGTAGTCGTAGTATCCTTTGCCCGATTTGCGTCCCAGCCATCCGGCTTCCATCATTCGTTTTTGAGTAAATGACGGTCTGTATCTGGGATCGTAAAAGAACTCTTTAAAAACGGTTTCCGTTACAACATAGTTGATGTCATTGCCGATATAATCCATCAATTCGAACGGCCCCATCCTGAAACCTCCAAGTTCTTTTACGGCCCAATCTATGGTAGCTGAGTCGGCAATACCTTCTTCCGCAAGGCTTCGCCGTAAAACGGACGGGCCACTCTATTGACAATGAATCCGGGAGTGTCTTTGGCAATCACGGTAACCTTCCCCCAAGAATCGATTAAATTTCTAGACTCCACCAGCGTGTCCCCTGATGTCTGAACGGCAGGGATGATCTCCACCAAAGGCATCAGAGGAGCAGGGTTAAAAAAGTGAATCCCCAAGACTCTATGGGGTTTCGAGCAAGCCGATGCTATTTTGGCAATGCTTAAGCTCGATGTATTGGTAGCGAGTATGGTATTATCGTCTGAAATGAGTTCTAAGTGGCTGAATAGATTCCTTTTAGCGTCTAAGTCTTCAACAATAGCTTCAATTATTAGCCCTGCGCCTGCCAGATCTTCGAGGTTGTTGCAAAACTCAATTCTGTCGTAGATCGAATCTCCTTCTTTTTGGGTTATGCGTTGTTTTTCGACGAGTCTATCTAGTATTTTTTTAAGCTTTCCGGCAGCCTGGTCTAGTGCCTCGCTGTTATTGTCAAACAGGCATACATCATGTCCTGCGGTAGCTGCAATTTGCGCTATTCCGGCTCCCATTGATCCGCTCCCGATTACAGCAATTTTGGTGTCTTTATCTAATCTACTCATGTCTTATTCTCCTTTAAACTCTGGTTTCCTTTTTTCCAAAAAAGCCGACACACCCTCGTTGTAATCATGCGTGCCCCCGGCCCTGGTTTGAAGTTGTTCCTCCAACGCCAACTGAGATGACAAACTATTCTGCATCGAGCGGTTCAGTGCTTTTTTTGTGTAAGCCAATCCTTTCGTAGGCATCGCCGCTAGTTTGGCAGCTGTAGCTTCAACTACAGAATCAAATTGATCATCGGATACTGCCTTGTATATCATACCCATATCCATGGCCTCAGTTGCCGATACTTTGTCGCCAAGCATCATTAGAGCTGAAGCTCTTTGGAAGCCAATTAACCTTGGTAGAAAAAAGGTTCCTCCGCTGTCGGGAATTAGGCCTATTTTGCTAAATGCTTGAATGAAAGATGATGACTCGCAAGCAAGAACTACATCACAAGCTAAGGCAATATTGGCCCCTGCCCCTGCAGCAACACCATTTACAGCTGCGATCACCGGCTTATCCAGATTCCTGATTTTTTCGATAATCGGATTGTAGTGGTCACGGACAATACTGGTTAGAAGCGGACCCTCAGGGTCTGTTACCTCTTGCAAATCCTGTCCGGCGCAAAATGCTTTTCCTATGCCTTGAATCACAACTGCACGAACAGAACTATCGGTTTGACAAGAATCTAGAGCATCATGCAGTGCAAAGGACATTTCCTTGTTGAAGCTGTTGAATACTTTCGGCCGATTGAGCTTCAGAAAGGTGATGCCTCCCTGCTTTTCGATTAGAATTGATTCCATGTTGATCATTGAAATTGGATTAGCGAAGTTAATTGAAAAGATAGAGCCTACAATAGAACTGAGGCTTCTCCTATGGCTTAAGATCAAGAATTTAATTATTGACATCTTCCTATTTGTTTTTGTAGCTTTCGAATCAATTTATTCAAAATCTAACCTTTATGAAATTTCGTTTAACACTAGTTGCCATACTCATTTCAGCATTTGCATTTTGCCAAAACCTCGATGGACGTTGGGTAAATTCAAGTTTTACCGGCGAAGAGAATCTTGCCTATGAATTTTTACAGGATAAAAAGGTGAAGATCTTCTATGCGGGCAGCCAATTGACCAAAGGCGCGGTTGACTACGAAATCAAAGAACAAGGCGACTCATATATCATCACAATCAAATATCAAAACGCATTGAATGATTACAACGCCAATACTATTGGCTTAATGAAGATGATCGATAAAGATAGAATTGAGATGGAGTTTTGGGATAGAAAAGAAGTGCCGAAAGAGATGGAGTTTTCTGATGAATCTTTGATTTATAAAAGAGAGTAGTTTAAGAGCCTTTCCATATTTCAGGTGCGGCATCAATAAGACATTCACATGATCGATTCTTCCAATTTGTCGTCTCAATTTCAAGTACCCACTGATGGATCGTTCGCATTGAGCGATCATCATTCCACTTGGTCCGCACCATTGGGGATTGAAAGTCTCGCCGGCAAGGAATTAAAGAAAGCCCTAAAAAAATTTTTGAAGCAAAATCTCAAACAGCTCAAGGATGCTCAGGAACTGCTATGGGCCAGCAATAGGAGAAGCATGCTTCTTATCTTCCAAGCTATGGACGCTGCCGGTAAGGATAGTACCATAAAACATGTAATGACTGGCATTAATCCTCAAGGGGTGAGCGTGACCAGTTTTAAGCAGCCTTCGAAAGAAGAATTGGAGCATAATTTTCTTTGGCGGTACTGGAATAAGATGCCTGAGAGAGGACAAATCGGAATTTTCAACCGATCGTATTACGAAGAGGTATTGGTAGTAAAAGTACATCCCGAAATACTCGATGCACGACCTCTTCCTCTAGGACCAAGAGGAAGCGAGTTTTGGGAGGCTCGATATGAGGATATCAATACTATGGAGCGGCATCTCTTCAGAAGTGGTAAAGTCATTCTGAAATTTTTCTTGAATGTTTCAAAGGAAGAACAAAAGAAGCGCTTCATTGATCGACTGAGCATACCCGAAAAGCATTGGAAGTTTACTGAAAGTGATGTTCAGGAAAGGCAACACTGGGATAGGTATATGCAAGCATTTGAAGAAGCCATTAAGGCAACTTCTACTGACTGGGCGCCTTGGCATGTTATTCCAGCTGATAATAAATGGAAGATGAGAGGGTTGGTGTCATCTATAATTACGGAGAAGATCCTTAGTTTAAACTTGGAGTTTCCTCAAGTGAGTGAGGATGAAAAGGCTCGATTGCAAGAGATCAAAAAGGAGCTGGAAAATGAGTAGGAAATCATCTTTACATTCAGGAATATTCTATTTCTTTGCTTACTAAAACCAAAGCTTTTCAAATGAAATTTCCCATACATCTTTTATTCGCTCTTGCTATCTTATTTCATTCTTGTGGAAATGGTGATTCTGCTGAGTCTGGCGCATCAGCGGCAGATATTGTAAAAACGGAAAAACAGGTAGTAGATGATGCTCACAATAGCCAAAATGCATTGGACTGGACAGGAACTTATTCGGGTGTATTGCCTTGCGATGACTGCGATGAACTTCAAGCTGAAATTACACTGGAAGAGAACGGACGCTTTTCTCGTAAGCTCGTTTACAAAGGCAAATCCAATACTCCACTTCTCAGTTCGGGAATATTTGAGTGGAATGATGCTGGTTCTGAAATTACTTTGAAAAGCTTCAAAGGAAACGGTCAAGTATACAAGGTAGGAGAGAACAGACTTATTTACCAAGTGCCTGAAGGCGGTACCGGAGAATACATTCTATCGAAAGTGGTGGAGAAGGCAGATGAACCTGTATAAAGTTGGCCCTTTTTTTAGGTGCCTTTGATTTAGATAACGGCTGTTTTGATGTGTGGGCCTAAAATATCTGCAGCATTTGGGCTTTTCAGCCAATGGTGAAGAATTCCGGCGTAGATTTCTCGGAAGTCGGTATTGTAAATTAAATCGCCCTGATCCAAGTTTTGAAGCGAAGGCAGTTCTCCTCTCCATCCGGGTTTTTTCAATCCACCACTTAGCAGCCAGAGGTTTCCCGCAGTTCCGTGATCCGTTCCTCCGCCTGCGTTCTGAGCCACACGGCGGCCAAATTCACTGAATACCATCACCAAGGTGTCATCCCAAAGGTTTGTCTGTTTTAAATCATTTCTAAACGCTTGAATGGATTCATCCACATTCTTGAGCAGGCGCTCTTGCGTTCCTTTTTGATTCGCGTGCGTGTCAAATCCCGAGATGGATGTGTAAAAAACCCTCGTTTCGGCACCTGACTTCATCAAATTGGCCACAATCCGCAAATCGGCGCCTAGTGCATTGGAAGGGTAGCTGCCGTCTCGGAGACTCGGCTTGATCAGACTCGAAAGATAGTCTGCACCTTCAGTAACACGAGCGGCTGTTTGATAGAGGTACGATGCCATGTCGTGATCATGTTCTCGGCTATGAGCCATGGCTTGCAATAGTCGATCATCCTTGATTCGCTTGATGCCATTTAGATTTGAAATGGCCAAAGACTTTCCCTCATCGGCTTTCATAGCCAAACTCAAGTTTTCGTTGATCTCCAGAGAAGGAAAATCGGCTTCGCTTTTTCCAGACCAGTGCCCCAGCCATCCTTGATCTGAGTATGACTGTCCATCGGTGGCCGTATGCCAGATGTCCATGCTTCTGAAGTGCGATCGATTCGGTTCGGGATATCCCACCCCTTGGAAAATGGCCACCTCTCCTTGGTCAAAGAGAGCGTTTAGTGATTTCAACGCCGGATGCAGACCTAACTCATCGGTCAATTTGTTTACTTCATTTTGGTTGATGGCTAATCGAGGTCTGTTTTTGTGGTAAATGTCATTTCGGTAAGGGATTACTGTGTTTAGCCAATCATTTCCCCCTGAAAGTTGTATCACAACCAAACGTTTTCCCATGAAAGTTGAGGGAGTCGATAGCCTGAACAAATTGGGAATCATCAATGTGGTTCCTGCTAATCCTGTGGTCTTTAGAAAGTCTCTTCTGTTTTGCATGGCTATTTGAGTTGGTATTCGGGTAAAGAGGCTATGAGAGCTAAAGCACCTTTAGTCCCTTCAAAACGAAGCAACTTGATTTCTTCGACCATCTCGTTTTCAATAAGAACAGTCTCCGGAAGAAGCCAATTGGCGATTTGAGTTGTTTTATCGCTGTAGGACAATTGTCCAAATGCCTCTTCAACATTAGAGATGTTGGATTTGGCCTGTAGTCCTTTCTTTAGCCTTCGCGAGAGGTTTTCCGTTAAGTCCTCTCCTTGGGCAAAAGACTTATTCGTTTTCACCTCGTAGTCATTCTTTAGTAAGAGGGCCCTGGCCAGCGCAAGCCGGGTTGGGAGGGTTGATGCGTCGATCCAACCTTTGCCGGAAGGCCAACCTGCCACATTGGGCGGTTGAAAGAGTACCTGACCCAATGCCTTTTGTATGGCTATTCGATAGAGGTTGTCATCTGCCCTTAGTTGAAAGTCACGCTCCAGACGTACCAACAATTCGACGGGCGAGAGCACGTCTTGCCCGATGATATCGTCAGAGTTAAACTCATCTGATTCTGCGATTGCAAGCAAGACAGGGCCTATTTCATAATCTGATTCGAAAAAGGTTTTGGTCAAAGTCGATTGTAGATTCTCACTTGGGGGCTTTCCCAAAAAGTACTCGGCTATTTTTCCAGAGATATATTCAGAAGCAGCTTTCTCTTCGAGGATTCTATCTATAATCTGTTCTCCTGTCCAAGGTTTCGTTTCGCCGAAGAAGGTTTTCGTCCCACTGTCATGCTGGCGTTCATTCAATTTGAAATGCTTGTCATGGCCTACGCTCCAGCCTGTAAATGCCCGTGCTGATTCCTTGATATCTTGCTCTGTATAGTTTCCGATCCCTAGTGTGAATAGCTCCATCACTTCTCTGGCAAAATTCTCGTTGGGATGTCCTTTGCGGTTTTGCTGATTGTTCAAATAGAGCAGCATCGCCGGCTCTTTGGCAATGCCTTGAAGAAGACTTCTGAAATTCCCCAAAGCTTCTTTCCGAAGCAGCTCCAAATAGGAACTCGTCATATAAGAGGTTTTTGGTTTGCAAGCGAAGTGATCGTGCCAGAAGAGGCTCATCTTTTCACGCAGAGGGTTTGATGTATTGGCCATTTCGGCTATCCACTCACCATTGATTTCGATTACCACTTTTCGGTCGGCATCTATCAAAGCCTTTCGGTCCGACTTTTCCATTCCCATCATTTCTCTGAAACGGATTGGCTTCAAGGTCCTTGAGATTTCTAGGGGACCTGAGTCTCTTGAATTTATCTGCTTTTCAAGAAATGTGCGAGTATTGAGTGAATTTGATTCCTTGAATAAAAGGAAATCTTTAAGGCTTAAACCGAATCCAAATCGAGAATGGTAGTGCTTTAATTCCTTAAGTGAGTTTATACTCTTCATATGAATGAGACTAGGCTTTTCTGTCTAGGTTTAAAACCTCTTTCAAGAACTACACCAAAAACGGCTTTTGGAAAAATTGAAACGAAAGCGCGTAAATCTTGTTGTAACCAAGGCGTATGGAAAATTCTCGAACCATAATTGATCGGTCTTTTGGCATTTTGCTCTCTGAGGAAACCAAACGAAAAAGCGAAAAAGTGATTATCACTATCGCCATAGTTTGCTTTTTCATTCACCTCATCGGGATCTATTTGAAAAAGTTCGGATGGATCAGCATAGACGCTCATCCCGAACTTTTTTCAAGTCCAATAGCTGCGATTTATACACCTTTTTCTTTTATCCTTTTGTATGAGGCGTATCTGCTGGTATATTACTTGCCAAAATCTACATCCTTCTACATTGCGAAGCAATACGAAATCATCACCCTAATTGTGATTCGTAGGATATTCAAAGATTTATCCAATCTTGAATTTACCGAAGATTGGTTTAGCGTGAGTTACGATCTTCAGTTTACTTATGATCTTATCGCTACTATATTTCTTTTTTTCCTGATCTATCTTTTTTACCGTCTGAATGCGAACCAGAATGAACGGAAGGAGGCGGTAGAAAAAACTCCCGAAACCGAGAAGTTTATTTTGAGGAAGAAAATTATTTCAATTCTATTGGTTCCCATTTTCCTTGTTTTAGCGTTTTACAGCCTGTTCAATTGGGTTTACAGCAGTTTTTCACTCTCCGAAATGGTCGACACGATAATGGACATCAATGAAATATTCTTTGACGAGTTTTTTGGGATTCTAATCCTGACGGATGTCTTTCTATTGTTGATTTCATTTTTCTACATCGATCGGTTTAGTTTGGTAATCAGAAATTCAGGTTTTGTAATTTCTACCATACTTATCAAACTCTCATTTGGAACAGAGGGAATTCTCAACTCAGCACTTATTGTAGTCGCAGTGCTCTTTGGCGTCATCGTTTTATGGGCACAGAATCTTTATGCGCAAATTGAACCGATTGGGGATTAGTATCCCTTTAAGCGTGCATTCGTTTTGTGATTGTTTTGGGTGGTTCATGTTTATCCCAAAAAAAAAGCCGTCAAAATTTTGACGGCTTTTTAATCTCGTTTAAAATCTTGCTATGAAGCTATAGAACGATCTATTCTGCCTAAGTCTCTCAACATTTTAAAATGTCCTTTTACCGCAGCAAAGAATGTATTTTCCATGTGGTATGGAATATTGAATTCAGCAGCAGTTTCTTGAACAATTTTAGAAAGCTTCGGATAATGAACGTGACAAATGTTCGGAAACAAATGATGTTCAATTTGGAAATTCAACCCCCCTGTAAACCATCCCACGATTTTGCTTTTTGGTGCAAAATTGCAGGTAGTTAAAAGTTGATGAACCGACCAGTTTTGTTTGATCTCTTCTCCTTCTGCAATAACGAACTCAGAACTTGGAACTACATGTGCCAATTGGAATGTGATGCTCAATGCAACACCGGCCACCACATGCATACTCATAAACATAAGGAAGGTCATCCACATCGGTACGTTTACCACAAGCATTGGCAATAAAAGAAAAACAGAGAAGTAAAGAATCTTACCTAATATGATTTTCGATAATCTTCCTGCATATTCCTTATTGGTCTTAAGAAATCCTTTTTCCTTGTACTTGGCAAGCTTCAAAAAGTCTTTTGCGGTTGCCCAATAAAATGTACTGATGGCGTAGAAGAAAACAGCATAAACATGTTGGTAGCGATGGTACCAATATCGTGGTTGATTTGGCGAAAAGCGCAATAAATACCTTACCTCAATATCTTCGTCACCGTTCTCCACATTCGTGTAAGTGTGATGCAAAACATTGTGTTGAATCTTCCACATTTTTGCATCTGCCCCAAGAGCTACCGATGAAAAGCCGAAAAGTCGATTGATATTCTTTTTGTCAAACATCGAACCGTGCAGTGCATCGTGCATTACTGAAGTTCCCATGAATGCCTTTCCAACCCCCATTACCACCCAAAGGGCAAATAACAAGCCTATGGACTCGAAGCCTCCAAATAGGATGGCAAGAAAGGGACCGAAATAGAGAAATAACGCTGAGAATGTTTTCAGCTTCATTATTGAATTACCACTTTTATCTAGTTTATTTTCACTGAAATAAGCGTTTACTCTTTTCCTCAACTCTATTGAGAAATCTTTATTGATCTGCCTTGAAAATTTGTATCGCGTCATTATTAATTCTTGAATTGTCTTCTACACTTATCGCTCAAACTCGCCGCAAAAATGAGAATAATTGATGGTACCACTGTCAATTGCGCAATTTTTTCTCAACACTTTTGGTTGGCTAAAGTACGGTTAAATGGTAAAGGTTTGCTTAAATTGCTTTTTATCAGACTAATATAAGTGTGTAGGGTTGGATGTTAAACTTTGCCTTGCCTGTGTGAAGCTAGCGTATCATGAGAACAACGTGAATGAACTAAAGTTTTGAGGAGACACCTATTGATTCGTTGGTTTACTACAATGAACCATAAATGACGGCCATATTTGCTACAATTAGCGCATAACGATTGGTCATAAGTCTTCTAGCAAATACATGTAGTCTGCCTGAAGGTCCTCATGTAGGGACAGTAAAGTCTTTTGTATTTTGATTTTTTGCCGTTCGTACATGTTTAGAAGCACATTGCTTCTGTGAACTGCGATACCCGAATCTCTAATTGATTGGCAAAAGTATAGCCGTACTTCTACCTCCGTTTGTTTATTTCCCGAATAGCGAATGTTCTTGTTTAGTTGTCGGAGAATTTTTTGAATTCCTTTCTTGGCGTAATAGATATGGCTGCGGTTTACCTCAGCCATCATCTCATCTATGTCGTACTTAATAGCCTCAATATAGGCCGTTTCATTATTGGCATCAAAAAGTAAATAGGTCAGTAGCTCCTTGTTGTCCTTCTTAAATCTACCGAGTCGGAGACACAATTCTGTTAGCTCTTTTGCATCACGTGTTTTAAGCTCTCTTCTGATATCTGCGAGTGAAGCTGGTTTCATTTTAATTAAATTCTGAATGGAATAATACTCTTAACATTTTTTTAGCTGCTAAGAATAAGGCATTCTTTTTACATTTTCATTTACAACACCTATTTGGAAAGTCCTTTCGATTAAACAAATAGGGCAACATTAGGATTCCCACTCTTTTGTGTTTTACTTGATTTGCTGAATCAACTATTCATGCGATTTAGCGTTTTTTGTTAGACCAACAATCGACCGACCATGAATAAGAAATTGTGCATACTGCTCTTTTTAATGTCCGCGCCATTGCTTTCCCTATCTCAAGATTATGAAGGAACGGATTTTCGATTTGCATTTTTAAAAAACCTTACTCCCGCATTTAACGGCCCACCCATATTTGATATTTCGATTTACGCTACTGAAGATCTCACGGCTACCGTAGAGTATGGAGTCACAACCGACGGTTTTTATTTATCCGAAACAATTGAAATAGCGGCAGGAGATGTTGGCATCGTGTCGTTTGATGAAGGCTTTTTGAATCAAGAAACGCTCAACGTGGTTGAGACGAGATCGTTTCGAGTATCGACTACAGAAAATGCACGGGTCTACGCTTTTCATAATCGCGTTTATTTTGCAGAGTCGTCGGCAATTCTTCCTGTTTCTTCATTGGGAACCGATTACCGAGTGATGGCTTTCGAGGGAAGTAACGGTTCAGCTCCTTCACTTTTTAATATCATCGGTACTGAAGACAATACAACGGTAGAGGTTACCCCGACGGGAGCAACCCTGCTGGGAAATGCATTTAGTACCTACACTGTTAATGTAGACGCCGGCGAAGTGATTACAATTTCTTCGTCGCAAGACTTAACCGGGAGCATAGTGAGTAGCACCGGAGCCCCTGTAGCGGTATTCGGTGGACAGCAACAAGGCTTTGTTGGTCCTACTGTTTGTTCTGCTGATAGTCACTTCTGGGAGCAATTGAGCCCGATTTCCGAATGGTCTACGGCCTATCCGATTCTGCCTGTTGAGGGGAGCGGAGGTGACTTATTCAGAATACTATCCATTACCGATGGTACTGAACTTTATGCCGGATGCGACCTAATAGCTACACTCGACGAAGGTGAATTTTTTGAGGAATACTACGATACTCCTTTTATTTTGACATCTTCAGAGCCGGTATCCGTTGCTGCCTTTATTGTTGGAAACGAGTGCTCAGACCTCAATACAGGCGACCCCAATATGCGGATGATTCTCCCACTTGATCGGGGAAATACGGAGCTTGAATTGCAAGTAGAGAATCCTCTCCAAGGTTTCGTTGGCCCCGGTGGTCCCGTCGAGGCCAACTTTATTCATCTATCCATGCTTACTGCCAATACGGGTAGTCTAACTGTTAATGGAGCTCCTGTCAATTCTTGGCAGGCATACGCTAGCGAGCCCGATTTGTCTTATGCCAGAGTATCGATACCCGACATAGACAATTTACTTTCGGTTCAGTCCGACTCCCCCTTTTGGGCCGAACTAATCTCTTTGAAAGAGTTTGATGCATTCACTATGTCTTTGGGAAGTAATACTGAAATTTCCTTACCTCCCTTAAACCTCACCATAGTCAGTCTTGGGCCCGATCAGACCATTTGTCCGGGGCAGTCCATCATACTGGACCCGGGCCTTGGTATTTCAGGTACGTGGCAAGATGGTAGTTTTCAAGAGACATATTCAGTAATTGAGGCAGGCACTTATAGTGTTACGATTGAGGATGCCTGCGGCGATGGCAGCGACGAGGTGATTATTTCCGAAGGTTTTTTACCCACAGTGGTACTGCCATCAGAATTGATTATTTGTGGAGGAGATATAGAGTTTATTGAGGTGGAAGAAGAGCCGGGAGTTACCTACACGTGGAGCACTGGAGAGGAGGGTGGTACGATTGAGGTTGAAGGATTCGGGACGTACACGGTGACAGCAATATCTCAAGATGGCTGTGAAAGTGAAGCCTCCACCGAGGTGCTCGACGGAGCTACCGCCGAAGTCATACTTATCGCACCCGAAGCCATCTGCGAGAATGCCGTAGATTCCATTCTGGCTTCTGCCAATGAAGAAGGAACGTTTACTTGGAGCGATGGAACCATTGGGTCTAAACTAACGATAAGTGAGTCAGGAGACTACTCAGTGCTTTTCGTTCCTGAAAGTGGCTGCGAGGTGGAAGAAGAGGTTTCAATCGATCAGCTTTTTGCTCCTTTTGTTTTCGCCAATGACACAATTATTTGCGATGGGGATGTCATACAAGTCAGAGCGCAATCACCAAACGGAGATGCTTTTTGGCCGGGAATTTCAGACAGTCCTGTGGCATCAATAAGCGAAGAAGGTGCCTATGAGGCTGCTGCTGAAAATGAATGCGGAATAGCCTTCTTTACAGTGAATATTGGATTTAAAGACTGCTCGTGTCCTGCTTATGTACCCAATGCTTTCACGCCCAATGGCGACGGCCTCAACGATCTCTTCGTACCTAATATTCTTTGTGAACCGGAATTCTACGATTTGGTTATTTTCAACCGATGGGGAATAGAAGTCTTTTCTAGTACCGATATCACTAAAAATTGGAATGGTGATAGCAAGAATAATCCTGACTTCTTCTCTTCAGAAGGGGTTTACAATTATATTCTTAAATTCGATAATCCCTTGAGACCTTTGCAATCACCGCAAGAAATTACGGGAACAGTAACCTTAATTCGCTAACAAACACACCTCACCATGAAGCGTCTTCTTTTCTTCTTTTCACTTTTTCTTTTTCCAATTGTGCCTTTTCCTCTTGGGCTTTTCGCAGTGCCTTCATAGTCTCG
>CAZKXG010000074.1:0-2439 GCA_964556465.1 uncultured Cryomorphaceae bacterium
CGAATCGTTCTCACGCAACGAAGCAATTAAATCTTGCGGCGTCGTAGTGGTTTTTTCTATTTTTACCGTACTCTGTAGAGTGGGACAGGCTTCAATCATTCACATCGCCTGAGGTAGCTTGCGATAGGCTTCTGATCACTACGGGAGTAATTTTAATAATAACCGGGTAATGGTCAAGTCAGTATTTGTCAGTTTCCTTTGTATGCTCTTGAGTTTGGAATTCGCCGCACAGATAAATGTCGGTCCCAGAGTAGAACTCGAAACCAGATCACTAGGAAAATTTGAAGAAGTACATCTGGATAGGTTGAAAAATTCAAAGACGTATTTCGTTTATAAGGATAGTGACTTATACCACCTCGAGTCATTGAGTAAGTCATTGAAGGAGGTTTGGCATTATTCTGAACTTGAACTGATATCGTTTGATGAGTTTCGGTCTGGAAAGTACAAGGGGAACTATTCTTTCTTTACAATAGATCATCTGCGCGTAATATTGAAAAAGTATGACTATCCGGTCGGGTTTTTTGATTTTTGCTTTCTACACCTCTGGATGAAAAAGGAGGATGAAACCCTCTCTTTTTGTCGCATAGAACTGCAGCCGGCTGCCGAAGTCTATTCTGTAATCGCCCAAAGCTACAGCGATACCACTTACAATGGTGCGTGGGAGTATATTTATAAGCGTGCGACGATTCACAATTGGCACCTCACTCATTTGAAGACTGCGCTTCAGTATGTTGATCGTAAATTATTTGAGGCTAAGGAGCATAAACTCTATGACGCGGTGGTGAAGGAGAACCTCTCTGTGCTAAAGAATGATACGCTCTATGTTCCTGATTACGTACGTGTAAAATACGGAGTTTACCCCGGAACGGAGCACAAACGGAAGAATTTGAATTGGGTTTTTAGAAAATACAAACATCCGTATAGGTTAGTGAACGAAGGTGAGTTGTTTGAGATTAGTCAGTCTTCAGGAGGTACCGCTATCTATCTCAACTGGGTAAAGAGCAGCAATCATAAGTACATTAGCGTCTTTGATGGAAAAACATCTGAGCTGCTTTACAATGATGCTTCTTTGGGCAGCAACTTGAGGGTTAAGGATATCAAGGAGCTTTCGAAAGCAATAAAAAAGGCGCATAGAAAGCACGATTGACACTATGGTGTGCGAACAATGGTAACCAAAATCGTTTTAACGGTTTCAATTCGTCTCTGAAACCGCAGAATTACATGGATCTGCTATCAAGAGCTTAATGACCAATTAAATCCGGTCTTACTTTTGCTTCGTATGTTTGACCTTGCTTAAGACGAGCGGCTATGATAAAACCCGATTTTCCGAAAAATGAAGCTCAGCGGCAGAAAGCATTAGAGCGCTATGCCATTCTGGATACCATTGAAGAAGAGAGCTATGATAACTTAACCGCATTGCTGGCAAGCATTTGCGAAGTGCCTATTTCACTGGTTTCCTTATTGGATAAGGAGCGTAATTTTATGAAATCTCATTATGGTGTTCCATTTAATGAAGACCCGCGAGAGCGTTCTTTTTGTGGCCACACCATTATGCAAGATGAAGGTGTTTTGATTGTGGCTGATGCGACCTTGGATGAGCGCTTTCACGATAATCCATTGGTTACGGAAATGGGCGTTCGTTTTTATGCGGGTGCTTCTTTGGTTGATTCTCAAGGTTTTCGCTTGGGTGCTTTATGTGTGTTTGGTCGAGAGCCCAAAATACTGACGGATCGCCAAAAGAATGCCCTTTCGAACCTCTCCAAGCATGTGACACTTCTATTGGAAAGCAGGCTTTTAAACATCAATTTGCTTCAAGCTGAACAGGAGTTACAGACGCGGAATGAGGAGTTGGAAAAGTTTGCAGCGGCCACTTCGCATGATCTTAAATCGCCGTTACACAATATTGTTGGTTTGCTCGATTTGTTGAAGGACTCTTCGAGAGAAAAATTAAGTGAAGAAGAACTGTCGTATATCGATATGACCAAGGACTCGGCTCGCTCACTGTCGGATCATATTTCCGGACTGCTCAAATTTTATCAAAATGATCAACTTATTTCGGAAGAGCAGACTGCTATAAAGGCATCCGTACTCTCCAAAGAGTTGGCATCAATGTTTTCAAATCCGAAATACCGTTTGAAGTTCTACTCATCTTCTGAATTAATATACCTGAATACAGAAGCATTTCGTCAAATATTAATGAATTTGATCTCGAACGGATTCAAATACAATGACTGCGAAGTCCCGACGGTCTCTGTAAGTATTACCGAAAACAAGACTCATTATTGTCTTGAAGTGAAGGACAATGGAGTTGGTATTCCAAAAGAAGACCAACAGAAAGTGTTTGACCTTTTCGAGACTTCCGATACAGGCCACCACAGCGGCCCAAAAGGAACGGGAATAGGTTTGGCTACGGTAAAGAGGCTTGTTGAAAAATTAGAA
>CAZKXG010000074.1:2459-3273 GCA_964556465.1 uncultured Cryomorphaceae bacterium
CAGGCCTCTTCACAGTTTCTGACACAAACCCTTCCAATTGAGAGGGGCAGGGGATTCTGCTCTTTAATGACCTTAACCGCTTCAACAGTTTCAATAAAAAATCATACGCCATCACCCTTCCCTTCTCATAATTTGGCTACTCATTTCTCTTAATTTTCGCCAAAAGCAACTTTTTTTGCGACACTTTAGCCAAACGGCAGTTAGTTAATAAACGAAAGCGCCGAGAACTACCATTGGAAGATTCGAAAATCATACGGGCATGCAAGAAGAATAGTCTTCGCGCACAAAAGCTCGTGTATGAGATGCACAAGGATATGCTCTACAATGCGAGCTATCGAATTTTGAAGAACAGCGAAGATGCGCAAGATACGGTGCACGATGCTTTTATAAAGGCGTTTAAAGGAATATCAAAGGTTGATGATGACCTTAACCTGGGAGCGTGGTTGAGAAGAATTGTCGTCAATACCTCCCTGGATTTTTTGAAGAAGCACAAAAGAATGGTCAAATGGGATGTCTCGATAGATATCCCTGATGACGATGATGAAACCGAGGCACTTGAGGAAGTGACTTTAAAAGTAGAAGAAGTGAAAAGGGCCATCAATGGCTTGAGCGATAGCTACCGAATCACCGTTGTGCTCTACTTGATTGAGAACTATACGCACCGAGAAATAGCGAAGGAACTGGGCTTGAAAGAAAGTACGGTGCGCAATCAGTACCGAAGAGCGAAACTGCAATTAAAAAAACAATTGAAAATATCTGAATAGTATGGGCTTAGAGAAATTTGTAAAAGAGCACAAGAGTGAATGGGACGACA
>CAZKXG010000074.1:3283-8510 GCA_964556465.1 uncultured Cryomorphaceae bacterium
GATGCCTTCCGATGCGCAGCCCGATTTTGAGGCTCGGTTGAAAAGCGAATTGCACGGTTCAGCGGATTCTAAGAGAGCTAAGAGAATAAGAATCTTGTCCATCGCTGCCACTATACTTGTGCTGGTGACTCTGGGCTCTGTATTTACTTTCAATAAACTAGATGAAATAGAGACACGTGATAAGCTCATCTTAGCCTTGGGAGAAGGTCAAACCACTAGCACCAGATTGGAAGCTATTTACGAGATCGAAGACTTGAATAAAAAGCAGAAAGAAGATGAAAAGATATTAAATGCCTTTTTTAAAATATTGAAAGAAGATTCTGATACCAACTCCAAGTTGGCCGTGATCGATGCACTAATGGCTTTTCCCGATAATCAGCGGGTAAGAGACAACATCATCGAAGCATTGGCCAAAGAAAAAGAGCCTTTGGTGCAATTAAAGCTCATCAAGTCGGTCACTATTTTGAGGGAGCAACGCGCCAAAGCACCTCTTGAAGAAATCATTAATGACACGGAATCTTTGCCTTTAGTCAAGGGAAATGCATACGCCAGTTTGGCCATGTTTAATGAACAATAAAAGGAATACCATGAATCGAATTGCAACACTACTCATCGCTTTACTAATCGTCACTGTAGTTTATTCGCAAGACAAAGAAAAGCGCATTAAGTTTAGCTCTGGTACTTTGAACCTGTGCACACAAGCCAATCTGAAAATAAAGGGATATGACGGCGATGAAGTGATCATAAAGAGCCTGAATAAGAATACCCGTTTCGTGTATAATCTCGATGATCTGACCTATCAGCTGGAAAAAGATGTGCTCATACTGGACTCCATTGTAGGTAGTTCAAATATACATTACATGACCTTTTCGGGAAAAGAGAAAGATTTGGAGAAAGGCTTAAAGCCACTGGGCAATGAGCCCAAAAGCCCTGCTGATAACCTGTATTTGGACATCACTGAGAATCCCGGGGAGCTTATTATCAGAGACTATCAATCAGAAGCCGGGTTTGACTTTATGGATGCATGGGCCTTTGATAAAAAGTACGAGATTATGATTCCCAATTCTGTAAAGCTGCTTTGGAATACGGATGATTGTTCGAAAACCAATTCCAATACCTTTTTTGTCAGTTCTGGTTCTCAACCTTCAGAGATCTCCGATTTTAAGGGGGAAGTTGAAATTTCATTATCCTATGGTTCAATCAGTTTGACCGATGTTAGTGGCCCGGTAATCGCCAATACCATAGGCGGGAATATCCAAGTCGAGTTCAAGAAAACCACCCCGTCAAAACTGTATTCTCTCATTACCGAAAACGGATACATTAACATGGAGTTGCCCGAAGAAGCCAATTTGACGATTGATGCCACGGGAAAACGCATAATGAGCGATTTGGATTTCAAAGTCTTAAAAGAAGAAAATGAACCGTTTAGCAAGCACAAAAAAATGAGTCTCAAATTGAATTCAGGGAGTGTGAAAATGAAGTTGGATGCAGGGTCTGGGAGTATTTATCTGAGAGAGAATTAGGGGAGAGGCCATTGTAGATAATACATTGGAATTATTCATAAGGAAAGGTGCTTGTAATGAAACAAGCACTTTATATATACTTTCTTCAAGTTATTCTTCGTTTTCCTTAGTGAATGCTAACCTGAAGGATATGAGAAATAAGCCGTTTGTTCAATCCAATTTTTTCGGTTTTTCCTTTCTGGTTCTCTTTTCATTGGCAGCAGTTTTCTTGTCGGGTATTGAGACATCTGAAAGGGGAGATCCCGCTCAGTTCAAGATACCATTCGTCAAGGGAATTGCGGATACTACCACTTTGTGCCTCTCGCCCGAATATATGCTCAATGCTTGGTACAGGGTAGAGCGAATGGACTCCATTACGGATACACTTGATCTTTCAAGGTCATCCAATCATGACGTTAAACTATCCTTTCAGTTTGTTATGCCCACGGAAATTGCAGAACTGCAGCGATCAAATCATGGCTTACAAGTAATCGTCGATACCATTAATGAACTGTCTATGACAAAAAAGCCCGTCTGGGCCAGCTACCTTTTTTACCGCTTTTTCGATGATAGTGTGCAGGTGCTTCAGGACGACACCTTAATTCAGCAGGTAAAGAGTTTTCCCATCTACGTGGCAAATGTATCAGAGGACTCATACGCTCAAGTTACTTTACAGGATAAAAGCTTGATCCTGATCGTGGAGGCTACCGATATCAATGGTGACTGGAAGCCAATCGAATATTGGTCAAATAGTTGGTGTGGAAACAGTTATTACGAGCAGCTTCTACCACCCAAGCATATGCTGATGAGCAGAGGCATCAAATGCAGTGGTAACTTCCACACAAAATGCAGGCTTAAGCTCACCACTCAACGAGATTCGGTCTATTCAAATGAATTTATGATGAGCATTAATGAGACACAGTTTAACAATCCTATTCAAAAAAATGGGTAGTTTGCTCTTTAATAGATCATCTTCAGGTATCGGGGGTATAGATAGTTGTCTTTTTAAATACCAAACATGGACCTTCAAAATTAAATGTAAACCCCGCCCGAGTGCATTGCTAACATGAACTTCTCGGTTGACAATAACAAATATGAAAACCAATCTTCTACTGCTCAGTATTATTTGCTTCTCCTTTCTCGCAAGATCCACCGGCGTGGAAGTTGGAAAAGCTATCCCAAACTATACGTTTAACGAAATTCTCAATAACGATAAAACCGCGTTTTGTCTGGAAGAGCAGAACAAACCGATCATCATCGAATTCTGGGCTACTTGGTGCTCACCTTGCATTCCGGCCATGTCTAAATTGGAAGGTTTTCAAAAAGCGTACGGCGATGAAATCGAAATTATAGCAGTTTCAACTGACAGCAAGAAAAACCTTAGGCGGTACATCGAAAACACAAAAACGACTCTGAGGATTGCTTTCGATACAACACACGTCACATTATTTGACTACTCAAGCATTCCACATGCCATCTTAATCGATAAAACCGGAATTGTTAGAGCCATTACCTCACCTTTTAAAATCACCGAAAAGGTTATAGAAAATTTAATCAATGGTGAGTCAATTGATCTGCCTGAAACAGTCGCTGTTGCCTCCGATTTTAGCTTGAGCAAAGAATACAGTGACACGGATTATCAATACAAATTGACTTCTGAGAACGAGGAGCTCAGCTTTAAGAATGAGATCAGAAGAAATGGAGATGGCGAGCCTGTTTCAATAGACTTCAGGAATGTGACTATCATCAGATTGATGACCGACCTTTACGAGCTTTCGTCTGCAGCAAGGATCTATAGTAAGGAAGAGCTATCTACTCAGAAAAAATATTGTTTCAGTGTAGAACAGAGTGAGAATTTTCAAAAAGACCTATTGCAGAATGCAAAAGAAATTCTGAATTCCAATTTAGATATGCGTGCAGGGATTGTGGAAATAGAGAGGGATTCTGTCTACGTTTTGGAAGTGGTAGATGAAACTAGATTGCCTGAAAAATCAATGGAGCAAAGTAAATATGTTGAATTCAGGGGACCCAATTATTCAGGTAGAAGCGTTTCTTCTTATAATTTGATTGAGTATCTCGAGAATGAAATCTACCAACCGGTAAAAGACAAAACAGGATTAGACTATTTTTTCGATATCGACCTAAACTGGAACTACGAAGAAGGGGGAAAGTCTTTGAATCGAGAACTGGAGAAATACGGACTGAAGATTAAGAAATCGACTGAGCCTGAAAAAATCAGATTATTGGAACTATCCAAAAAATAGCGGTAGTTAATAATTGGGAACAGAGGTCTATGCACCATAGCCAATCTCTTCAGCCATGGGCTATGGTTAGAATCAATTATTAATTAGCTCAATCCTCTCGTTTACCTCGTCCATAAAATCGTGGATATAGCTTGGCACATTGCTTTTCTCCTGGTCTATTCTCCAGCTTTGTACGTTTCCATTGATGGAGTATTGGATAAACAGTCCACCACCGTCGGAGCAGTCAGGGCAACCGAAAACGGTCTCGCTTTCACCGAGCAGTTGCAAGGGAAAATAGTCATCTAAGTCATTGGCCAATTCGAATTTCTCATTTGACAATTCGATGAAAGCTAAATTTTGACCGGAGTAATCATCGATGGTGTCCTCATACAATTTGGTATCGGTGAGCTTAAAGGTTTCGACACATGATTCGCCAAAACACTCGCCATAGAAATGGCCGAAAATCAAGTATTCAGGATCGCTGGCAGAGCTACAATCATTGTCTTCATCTTTATTACAGGAAATGAACATTCCCATGGCTAGCGCGAATAAGAATAGGTTTTTCATAAGGAGATTTATGCAAAAGACTCTGGCGTCTTTTCGTTCGAGTACCTTCTACTAAGTTAAGAATAAGTTACTCGGGCCAAGCATATTCAGGGTTTGCATACTCTTCTTGGTTCCGGAATGATTTAAGCATCTGTGTAGGCAGAAATAAACGGAATCATGAAATACATTCTAAGAATTATAGTTGGCGTGGCAGCCATACTTTCAATTACCGCATCTGCCCAAAGCGATGTAGATCCATTCCTATATGCCGATTCGAATGGAGATGGAACCCTTAGTCGCGACGAATACGGCGTGGCGTGGAAGCGTCTAAGGGCTTTCGACTACTGGGATAGTGACCAAGACGGGTTGATTGAAACCGAAGAATACACGAGCGGTGTTCGCGAGAGGTACGATTACGACCGCAGCCAAAATTTATCTCGCGCCGAGTGGGAAAGAGCCACTCCATGGTCAGAAGGTTTTGGTGCCTACGAAAACTACGACATCAATGCCGACGATTCAATAGATGAGGAAGAATGGAACAGAGGTGTAGAAAACTTTGCTTACGACCGCGCTTTCGATAATGACGAGGATGAGTCGCTAAACGAGGACGAGTATATGGATATGACCTATGATTCTTCAGATATGGATGGTGATGGAAAAATCACATTTGAGGAATTTGAGCAAAGTAGAAAACACTGGGCTTCGGACTGATTGCGTAGCGATTGGCTACTTCGCCAATAATCACAAATCATAAATGTCTTTTACAAAAGAGAGTTATTGGTGGCTTTGTCATACCTCCTTTATGGAATGAGTTTACTCCTATTCACTATGAGCTTTCTACTTCTTTTCAATGCCGGCAGTATTTTGGATTCAATGTGACCATGAAAAGATTATTAATTGCATTGCTTCTGACCACTGCTATTCAGAACAGCTACG
>CAZKXG010000074.1:8527-14018 GCA_964556465.1 uncultured Cryomorphaceae bacterium
ATGTGCGCGTAGACAATAGCATCCTCGATGCGAATTACGAGCGTACCTACGCCGCCAAGGTAGTAGTGGGAAAGATAATATTGCCACGTCTGGCACTGGGCGGAATGTTCATGTATGATTACTACAGCGATTCTGGATTCTTAATGGTCGGGCCTGACATACGATATACGCTGGCGCACTCGAGAGATTTCGGAGTATTCGTATCAGGTGCAGGTGGGTACGGATTTGTAGCAGGTGATAGTGATAGAAGAGGCGGTCTGTTTTTGTATCCTTCAATTGGAACTACTGTATCGGTAAAACAATCTTATTCGCTGCTCTTTTCACTGGGATATAAGCGGCAATATTTTGAGGATATGACAAGTTTTGAGACCATTGAAGCAGGAGAGACAGTTGTTTCTAAAATTCAAAATAATTACTCTCTGGGTTTTCTGAGTTTCTCGGTCGGATTACAGTTTTAACCCATAAAAGCCGATTCACATAAAGAACCACAAACAGAATTTTTCAATTTAATTCGGTTACGTTTTGCTGTACCTTGTCACCAAACCAGAGAGAATCATGAGCCCATTTTCTGAATTTAACCCGACTATTTCAAAAGGATTTGTCCTGGCAGGAATGATGAATATGTCGGTTCTTGTCTTTTCCAAGTTTTTCACCAACAGCGTTTTGTCCGAAACAGATCCTGTAGTGGCTTCCAACTTTGGCTTAGTCATGATTATCCTTTGGGGGTTGGCGTATATTTCCGTTGCCAAGTGCTATCAACATGTGCAATGGTTGGTAGGTATCTTTGCTCTTGAAAAACTCATCTACGGCATTGTTTGGACCCACTGGGTCCTTAATAATGATGTGTCAAGCATTTTTTCAAAAGATATTTTTGCAGGTACTTTCTTTTCGGTCTACGGGGTCAATGATTGGCTTTTTTGCATCTTTTTCTCTTGGGTTTTCTTGAAGTTGTTTCGAAATAAGTAGAGTCACTATCCGATCGGGTATGGCCCTTGTGGTAGTATCATTTGCCAAAAGGAAAAACCATGTAGATAATTCTTTTCCTTGAGGGTGAGCTCCTTACTTTAACAAGTCTTTCAGGTTCATATGATGCAAAAGCTGAGGTGTTTCTTTACATTCGATTGCCGGTAAGTAAAGTAAAATCACGGAAGGGCAAGAAGAGTTAGAGGCGGATTTTAACGTATAAATCAACGTGCGAATGACAGGTTACAACATTGTATTGGTATTAGCGATCATTTTGTTTGCCCGTTTAGGTGTGCGTCTTTTTGTCAGATGGAAACAACTCAAGAACGATTCGTCGGATGAAGAAGACGGACTGGAGGAAGATTCAGGAAACAGGGAATGACATACTGTATTTGCCTTCTTCTATCTGGCAATAACCAATGTGTGATTGGATGAAATTCCCGTTGAATAAATAAGCTGAACCAAGTAAGATCCATTTGCCAAATGAGCAATGTTTATTTCCAGTAGCTCATCAGATAATTGTTTATAGCTCTCTATAAGTCGGCCATTCAGATCGTAGATACGCAATTCGCCACCATTCAATTCTTTTCCTCTAACGTGAAAAGTCTCAGATGCCGGGTTTGGAAAAAGCTCAAGCTCAGATTCAGACTCATCCGAATCGTATGAAAGAGTACTTTCATAAGTAATCTCAATTTTTGGCCTGAGTTCAGGATTTTCATTATCGCTAGAGCCAAATACCATCGCTCTATAAGGCTGTTCAGTTGCCAACTTGATCAAAAGCCCGTGTCCCGTTTCAGGGGAATCTACCATATCTTGCACCAAGATGGTAATGTCTATATCCAGATAATCTTGTATAGCAGCTGTAGAGGCGGGCAATTGGACCTGATTCATAGTAGTAGCGGCAGGCCTGTTCTCCCAAGTCACTGTCCATTCATCCCATGGTTCGATGATTTTTCTCAATACGGCATTGTTTGATCCCGAAAGAGTTGAGTGTGGCCCGTTTGATGAGGAATCGTAGGAGTATAATGAGAGCTTGGCTTCCAGAATATTTACATTTGGGGGTAGATCGGGAGGAATCACATCAATCAGAGACCTGACAGCAAGAGGTGTTAAGCCGCTTGTCCAAGCTGACGCCATAAAGTTTTGGTGACCCCCAACGTTGAGCTGAGGCTCCAGCGTGTAGATGAAGGCATCCTTCCCGTCTTCAGGTCCCGGTTGATAAATGATTGTTTCTTGCGCGCTTAGTCCAAAACTTAAGAATACTAGAAGAAGTGTATAGTAGTGTTTCATGAAGTCGTTATCTACTCAAAAATAGACATTTTAGACCACTTTTGTTCTGCTCATTTTATCAATGGTCATTGATGGCGGTCTGTAAAAGAAGGAAGGTGCTGATTAAATGAAATATTCTGATCTAATCATTTTATGGTTTAAGCTGGATGGTTTCCGTTAATTTTGGAGGAATACAATTTGGAGCGCCTTGAACAATATTATTAACAGATGAATTCGTTGGTGAAACATTTAGCAATCTTTATTTCAGCTCTATTGGTCTGCTTCTGGTCCTGCGGTTTCATGAATATCAACGATGAAATCAACTGTTCGAATAGCGATTGCTACGGACAGTATGAAGGAGCTGAATTTATTAATGGATCTGATGTAGCTCATCAATTCTCTAACAAGATGTCAGCAGCGGCTGGCGATAAGCTCAAAGAGCTGTTTCAGGCAGGAGAGTACTCTAAAATAGACTTCGACCATATAGAAATGACCACGGAAGGCATGGGAAGCGGAAATGTGATATACTTTCTTAGAATTCCTTTCAAACGTGTGGATACCAAATGCGAAGCATATACGTCATTCGATCACGTAGGCGGCTGGAACCACACACCTGCACTGGAAGCCAGAAAGAAGCAGCTTGCCAATGCTTTAATGGATAATCATGAACTGGACATCAGCGATCTGAAAACTACCTCAGAAGGATTGCAGGAATATTGGATTCAATGGAAAAACAAAGACATCCAAGAGATGTGTGAGTGAAGCCTGTTTAATCATTTGTGAGACAATAGGAAAGACCAAGGCAGGTCAATTTATTAATGATCCAAAACAAATAGCACCAATGAGTATTGAGACAAAGAACCTGAATGCTTTAATCGAGAATAGAACATTTGTAGATCTATATACCGACAGGTATCAGGAATCGATCTACGGATTTATCATAGATTTCAACGATACATTTTTGCTTCTAAATGTATTTGATTCCGAGAGTAAACCTGACGGTATCGCCGTTTTCTTTAGAGAGAATATCACGAGAATGCGTTGGGGAGGAAACGATATCTCAAGTACTTTTTACCTTATTGACGACTCGAATAAACGCTTGGACAAGGATGAGATTGACTTGTCTACAATCCAAAGCGTTTTAAAAAGTGTCCAAGCCAAATATGGCTATATCTGTGTGCATGTTCAAGATATGGATAGCGGACTTTGTTTTATTGGTGAGTATACGGAAATGGATGACGATACCATCATCCTTAAAGAATACGGCACAAAGAGCGCGCTCGACAGAATTAATCTTATGATTTCCATAGGCGAAATCACAAAGGTTGAGGGCGGAGGTCAATATGAGGAAGGGCTGGTCAAACTATTCAATAATGCTCAGTAAGACAAGTACTGATAGTGCATACCTTTGTACCGAAAATGAAGGGGGCGATAATGTACATGCGTTATAGAAAATGCTCCATATTTTTAGGAAAACGAGAACAGAAAAAACAATGAATTATCTCTTAAGAACTTACCTCAGTCTTTTACTCATGGTTGTCTTTATAGGCTGCGAAAATCAATTGACTTTTGACAAGGCTATGATGAAGGCAGCAAGTGAATTGAATGAATCGTGTCCGATAATGGTAGATCAAGATACCAGACTCGACAATGCGATAGCACAAGTTGACAATTCTTTTCAGTACAATTATACTTTGGTGAATTTAACCAAGACAGATATCGAGATAGACGGGTTTACCGCTTTCCTGGAAGAACAAATTACCACCGATGTGAGAACCAATCCCGATCTGAAAATATACCGGGACAACAAAGTCACAATGATGTATTCCTACAAAGACAAAAACGGTGAGTTTGTCACCAAAATAGTCGTTACTCCTGAGGAGTATCAATAGTTACTTCTTTTGCCCGTCAGCATTATCCGTCTTATCTTCCTAGAGTCCCTCGCAGAGCTTTAATATGGCCCGCGATTTAGCTTTATATTTGTCCCTTTTTTATTTGGTATATTCCACAATACGGTTGCTATGCTAGTACATGTCCAAATTACCCAAAGCGCATAAATTCATTGATCTTTCAGACTATGGAAGACCATTAGCGAAACTGATCGCAAACGGATTAAAGAGCACTTCTTTCACACCCATCCACGTTACCATCGGGTTTATCATCTCCGGCCTTTTGGCGATCTACTGTATACTCCAAGGGTATTATTGGCTCGCTGCTTTTTTTCTGATCTTCAAGTCCATCCTCGATGCGGCAGATGGTGAATTAGCGCGGATAAAGAAAAAGCCTTCTTACACCGGTCGCTACCTCGATTCGGTAGCCGATATCCTCTTAAATGCCCTCATCTTTACCAGCATTTGGTGTATTACCGATACCGGTATATGGATATCTCTCGGGGCATTCATCGGTTTACAATTGCAGGGTACGCTCTACAATTACTACTACGTAATTCTGAGAAATAAATTTCACGGCGACACCACCAGCCGTGTGTTTGAGACCATGACGCCCATTGCCTTGAAAGGCGAAAAACAGCGGGATGTGAATATCCTTTTTGCAACGTACAAATTGCTCTATGGCGCATTTGATAAAACCATTTACACCCTTGACCCGCATGCAGATAAAGGGAAAGTCTTACCAAAATGGTTTATGACCGCCCTATCTACGTTCGGTTTGGGATTTCAGCTCCTCGTCATAGCTGTGATGTTGGTCATGGATTTGGAAGGCTTTATTCTACCTTTCTTCTTTGGATATACCGCGATGGTTTTTGTTTTCATTGGTATTCGGAAGTTCTTCTTTCGCGAGGTGAAAGCGAAGAGCGTGAAAGAAGTGGCTCCGCTTTACGTGAAGACATAATATACCATTTTGCCTAGTCGCACTACACTGAATTTTGCTACTTCAATATCTTCAGAGCATTAAAAACCCCCCGACATTGCAGCACGGGGGATTCTTGATTGAATCGGTTGTTCTACTCTCTGATAAATCGCATGGAAGTCATCTGTTGGTTTCCATCTCGAAGGATCAAGATGTAGGTGCCTGTAGCCAATGAACTCACGTCAAGGTTGAAATTATTCATCCCTTTGATCACGTTTACATTTTCTTGCATCACCGTTCTTCCGAGTAAATCAGTTATGATGATTTGTTCGGCCGCGTTGTTTTGTGAGGTCACCGCCACATTTAAATTGCTTGCGGTAGGGTTGGGGCTTAGGCTAATTTCTTGTGAAAGTGTCTGACTGCCGATAACCTCAATCCCTGCTTCAATGGT
>CAZKXG010000074.1:14028-15077 GCA_964556465.1 uncultured Cryomorphaceae bacterium
CAAGTTAGGCGGGAGCTCACAGGCGCATGTTACTCTCCAATTGTAAGTTCCGGGGCTTAAGTTGGCAAGCGGAACGGTTAGTGAGCTTACTTCGCTTCCGATGAGATTCTTATTCACGTTAAAGCTTCCCAAGAGTCCACCCTGGACGCGGCATCCTACAGAATTTGGAACAGGATTCCAAGTCAATTGCACATTGTTAGGATTGATGGTAGATGACAATCCCGTGACGGGTGTACTCACATCACATGGGTTGGGGGGATCAATTCCTCCAACCATGTTCACACAGTAATCTTCGATCTCTCCTTCAGGAACGTCTTGGCAAAGGTTGGCCTGTGCGAAGCCCATTGCGATGCGTAGCTTCACTTTGCCATTTACCGCGCTAGACGGTACAGAGAAAGTACCCGATACTTGGAACTGTCCAAAATCGGTGAAAATCTCTTCTCCGGGATCTTCGAAATCTCCGTCTTGATTGAAGTCCATCCAAGCAGAGAAAGTTTCGGAAAAAGGACCGTCTCCATAGCCTACGCCCACTTGGTATGAATAAGTACTACCTGCGGTAAACGTGGCACTCACGTCGCCAAAGTCTTGATATCCGTCATTGTTTCCTGAAATATTGAATAGCGGTCCTATGGAGACTCCTTGAATCCATTCAAAGGATGAGCTAAGGCCTACGGCTGGACATACTTCCGAACAAGACTGGGCATTTGCTAGTTGGCTGCCCAATAGGACAGACGCGGCTAAAACGAATATTGGTTTTTTCATTTTGATTGGTTTTTCGTAAAAATACATCATTTACAATAAGAATGGGCACAGGCATTTTATAATAGGATGGGGTAGAACTCGACGCTAATATCGGGCCGAGTGTTGTGGGAGTTTGCAATTTTATTGATCATAAAATGGTGGTTTATTGCAATCTTGTAGAAAACGAATAGGTCAAGTAATCAGTAGATTATGGGTCTGTCCACCTTTTGTCCACTCTGTATTTTTGCGAGGCCTAAGATTGTAGATTAGGTTTGGGCTATGCCAAAATTAGTACTCGCTTTTATTTC
>CAZKXG010000075.1:0-14511 GCA_964556465.1 uncultured Cryomorphaceae bacterium
TAGGCATGTAATACTTCTGGACGAAGAGCCGCCATACGATGTTTATTCTGAGTGCCTTGTGCGAACAATGACCGTAAACGGAATGGTCATGGTAACAGCAACCCCACTAAAAGGACTAACACCTTTTGTCCAAGAGTATCTTGATACAGCAGAAAAGCCACATACTGACGAAGAAGTGAGGGCGTAATGTCAAGATTTTACGTTCAATGCTCTTGGGAAGAAGCCGCGCATCTAGGCCCAGAGGCAATTGCCGAACTAACTGCATCAGTGGAACCACATCTACTTGAGGCACGTAGCAAGGGCATTCCAGCAATGGTGTATGCCAGCACCGCATATGTCTTGTGTCCTTCTTCGCCGTAGCGCTCCATTACTGTTCCGTTCCAAGAATTCTCATCGTGATTGGTGGTAAAGTACATGCGGTAAGCTTCTTCTGGGAAGAGTGTGTCTTGCTTAGCCATGTATTCGTCAAAGGCTACCAGCGTCTTTTCGCCTTTAGCCACTCCATTGATCACGTGCAAAAATTCCCAAGCGTAGCTCATCTCAAAAGCCTTCTCATGGTGCGCGGGATCTTCCCATTCGGCTAGCATGAATATGTCGGGACGAACTGCCTCCAGATAATCTCTGGCGGCTTCCCAAAAATCGGTCGGCACGAAACCTGCCACATCGCAGCGGTAACCGTCTACTCCTGTTTCCTCTACCCAAAACTGCAATGCATCGATCATGGCCAATCGCAAATCAGGGTTGTCGTAATTCAAGTCTGCCACATCGCTCCAATCGGTTCCTTCAGGCATTTGAAGGTTTCCGAGCGAGTCGAGGTTGTAGTAATCCTTGTGGTCTTCTACCCATACATTGTCGAAAGACGAGTGATTGGCTACCCAGTCCAGAATGATCTTCATATCGAGATCGTGCGCCTTCTCCACAAGGGCCGTAAAATCAGCCATGGTTCCAAACTCAGGATTCACTGCTTTGTAATCTTGGATGGAATAATAGCTTCCCATACCACCCTTTCGATTCAGCTCACCGATAGGGTAGATTGGCATAAGCCAGATGATCTTGATGCCCATGTCTTTTATTCTCGCCAAATCTTCCGTTACAGCATTGAGCGTGCCTTCGGGCGAATACTGGCGAACATTGACTTCGTAAATCGTGGCATTTTTTGACCAATCGTCATGGCTGGTTGGAGCAGCAATTTCTGCAGCGACTTCAGATTCTTGAGATTTGGGTGCATCCTGACAAGCTGTCAAACCAATTGTACATGCGAAAATAAAAGCTGAATACTTCATAGTTATTGGGTAAGAATATCAAATGAGACGGGAGGAAGTACAACCGTGATCGTTCTTCCATCGATGGAAAACTGATTTCCAAAAACCGCATTTATGCTCTCAAGGTTATAATGAACGGGCACTTCAACGGTTACCCTTTTTTCCTCTCGCGAGCTATTGATGAACAGAACAGCCGTTTGATCAAAGTAATTTCTAAGCACGACCATTTCCTTATCGGAAAAGCTCAGTACTTCGGTGTCTCCGTAAAGCAATGCCATATTGCCCTTGCGAAGGTTGGCCAAGGCAGTGTTGCATCATTCGGCGATTATCGGGATCACCGGCTCCGATCATTCCGTACTCATCACCATAGTATATCACGGGAATCCCGGGAGAGAAAAAGTTGAAAGCTTGCAGTAATGCAAGGCGGTTAAAGCCTACTGTATCGCCGCGAGTGATGTCACGCGTCCAACCCGCCAATTTTGGGTCTTCGCCGAAATCGACCGTTCCATCGGCGTAAGAGATGAAACGTGTGCGGTCTTGGTTTCCCGAGATATTCCCCATCAAATGGTGATCGCCGTAACCAAGAAGGCTCTGGCCAAAAACGCGGTTCAAATCTTCGAGACTCCCATCGTCTTTGCCGAAAGCTGATACCTCAGCGTCGTAGAGATTGAAGTCGAACTGCGCATCGAGCATCCCTGAGCTGATGTAGCTTCCAATCAAATCGGGATTTCCATAAGTTTCACCAATTTGGTAAATGCTGCGGTCTTCGGGAACCACCACGCGGTACTTAAGTTTTCGCGTAAGCTCACGCCAAAAACTGAGTGGAATATGCTTGGTAGCATCGTGGCGGAATCCATCAATTGGAAATTCTTCGAACCAGTAAAGCGCGCTATCTGTCATAGCCGCCGTCACGTCATCGCGACGCAAGTCAAGCGTAGGCATAAATGTGTCAAACCAAGTGGTGAGGCGGTATTCGTCCCACCGCTCCGTATTCAAAGAGCCATCGGGCAGGTAAAGTTCTGTCGCCCAATCGGGATTTTGCTGATAAACCGGATGCTCTTGGTGAACGTGGTTAGCCACATAGTCCAAGATCACATTCATGCCTTCTTTGTGAGCCTCATCGATCAATTCATGTAGCACCGAGTCGTTTCCAAATCGGAGATCAACCGCTGAAGAAGAAATAGGCCAGTAGCCATGGTATCCCGAAAATTTGGTCTTGACTCCACCTTTGTCCCAAAGTCCATAAGCTCCGAGTGGATTTTGCACGATTGGCGAAAGCCATACGGTATTCATTCCTAGTTTCTGGAAATACCCCTCTTCGATTTTTTGATTCACCCCTGCCAAGTCACCTCCGTAATAATTGGCGATGGGCAAAATTTCAGGATCGTCTACCGGAATATCATTGTAAGTCTCGGCATTCACAAAACGGTCGACCATCATAAAGTACATCGAGTAAGTATGCTTATCCGTCCGATCGAGTGTGCTGGCATTCATCACTGGTTTAGCGCCGCTAAGCGGAATCAAAACATCGTTGGATCGTTGCTCTTCATTAAAACCAAAAACCCGCAAATAACTACGGTCACTTTTTTGCGCTTCAGCGGGAATAGAGAAGCTCAGGCGATCTCCGCGCCGCGTGTACCAATCGGCGTCAAGTCGTTGGTTCTCCCAGAGAATCAATGGCTCGCCCAATGATTCGGAAAAGTGGAGAACAACGCTGTCTCCCATTATGCCATAAGTGGAAATGTGGGGACGATCCGCTTCGGAACCCACGCGGAAAGTCGAGTTGAATCCACCTGAGCCATTGTCCTTTTTATCGGGATTGGTCGGGTCAAGCATTTCGATTCCATCTTGAACGACTTGGTACTCATACAATCCAGGATTCAAAATGAGCGTGTCGTACCACACCCCATTTTGCTCTGATAGTATTCCCGCTTTGTAATTCCAGCCATTGAAATTTCCTTTGAGGCCAATTTCACTTGGATTGCCTGCAGGCGGCTGATACTTAAAAACGTACGCTTGTTTGCGGCTTTTAAATACGGGGATTTCGTATTCCACCCCTTCGTAAGAGGCCGTCAAATAAGAAATGGGGTTCTTAGAATTGCAAGCCGACACGGTAAGTATTCCATCCGACGGTTCGTAGGTAAACTCCGCATCGACCGCAAAACTAATTGAGTCTACCTTCTCGGGCGACTCAAAATAATCTCCCAAGTGGATTTCGGTTTGGCCAAAATCTAGACGGATGGGACTGGCTAAGCCAACGATCGCGTCACCGTTCTCAATCGTTGGTTGTGATTCTTTCTTTGGGCTGCAGCCAACTACAACAGCTCCAAAGAGCAGGATTAAACAGTTTATTTTGTTCATCTTCCGATGGAAATGGTTTCATTTTCGGGAACGGAAACCAACTTTCCGTAAACCAATATGTCTATGCTTCCGCCTGAGACATTTTTCACCATCACTTCTTCCGACTTCACTGTAATGCTCAATACTGTTTCCCGGTAGACTAAGTTGAACCGGTAGGCGTTCCAATTTTTTGGAATCATTGGGTCGAGGCTCAAAACTCCGTCTTTCACTCGCTTTCCACCAAACCCTTCTACCACTGCCATCCAAGTTCCAGCCATCGATGTGATGTGGAGTCCCTCATCGGCTTCGTGGTTGTAATCGTCCAGATCGAGACGCGCGGTGCGCAAGTACATTTCGTAGGCTTTATCCTCCATGCCAAGTTTGGAAGCCAATACTACATGGACACATGGCGATAGCGAACTTTCGTGAACCGTTCGCGGTTCGTAGTACAAAAAGTTTTCACGAATGGTCTCTTCGTCGAAATCATCCTCGAAGAAGTACATTCCTTGAAGTACGTCGGCTTGTTTGATAAATACCGATCTCAAGATTCTATCCCACGACCAGTGCTGATTGATCGGCCGTTCAGATTTATCCAAGTCGTCAGCTACGCGATCTTCTTTATCGAGGAATCCATCTTGCTGCATATAGATTTTGGTGCCCTCTTGCTTTGGCTCGTACATTTTCTCAATGATGTCGGACCAATTCTCTATTTCGCTATCGACGAATGAAGTCTTTGCAGTGAAATCGCCCCAAAAAGAAGTGTCTTGACGAGCGTATTCGATGCTTTCTTTGGCATAGCTCATCGCCCATTTGGCGATGTAATTCGTGTACCAATTGTTGTTGACGTTGTTCTCGTATTCGTTCGGACCAGTGACGCCTAGCATCACGTATTGGTTCTTGGCATTGCTCCAGTTTACTCGTTGCGCCCAGAATCGAGCGATTCCCACGAGCACTTCCAAACCACCTTCTTTCAGGTAGTCACGGTCGCCCGTATGTCGGATGTAGTTGTAAATCGCATAGGCTATAGCACCGTTTCGGTGAATTTCTTCAAAGGTGATTTCCCACTCGTTGTGGCATTCTTCACCGTTCATGGTTACCATTGGGTAGAGTGCCGCACCATCTTTGAAACCAAGTTTCTCAGCGTTTTCGATAGCCTTTCCAAGCTGACGGTAGCGGTAAAGTAGTAATTGCTTGGCTACCTCACTTCCCGATGTCAGCATATAAAAAGGCAAGCAGTATGCCTCCGTATCCCAATACGTACTTCCGCCGTACTTCTCTCCCGTAAATCCTTTCGGGCCGATGTTCAAACGAGGATCTTCACCAGTGTAGGTTTGGTTGAGTTGGAAAATATTGAATCGAATGGCTTGTTGTGCTGAGACATCCCCATCGATTACGATGTCGTTCATCTCCCATCGCTTTGCCCAGGCATCTTTTTGCTCTTGAAGCATTTTATCATAGCCCTTATCAGCAGCTTGAGTCAGTGCTTCTTTCGCACGTTCAGTCAACTTACTCTTCGGATGATTTTCTGAGGAAATGTTACAAGCAAATTTGTAAACCACAATCTCCTCGCCTTTATTGGCTTCAAGACTCAAAAGGTTTTCTACATACTTGTTTCTTTCAACTTGATTGCTGGTGAACTCGACATTTCCGCCATCCTTCGTGACGAAAATCTTCTGTCCCGTACAAACTTGAAAGTCCAGTTTTTTGGTGGCCAAAGTGACGTATGCTTCAGAATTTGAAGTGCTTTTGGCGACTTCAGCCCAAAACTTCTCATCGTAATTGGAATCTTGATTGATGATATCTCCATCGATGTAAACACGGAAATCAATTTTTCCTGAAAAGTTAAGTGGAGTCAAGCTGTAGCGGATTACAGCAGTCTCATCATCTACCATGCTGAGAAAGCGCTTTGCATCGACTTTCACTTCAGCACCATTTTTCATTCTGGCTTTAAAGCTTCGGTGAAGGGTTCCCTCCTTCATATTCAGCTCGCGACGAAAATCGCTTACTTCGGCTTGATGTAAATCTAGAGCTTCGCCTTTAACAATAGGACAAAGTCCGATCCAATTTGCAGCGTTAAGTACTTTGGCAAAGTATTCCGGGTATCCGTTTTTCCACCACCCTACTCGGGTTTTGTCGGGATAATAGACTCCCGCAACGTAATTTCCTTGGAGGGTTTCTCCTGTATAGTTTTCTTCAAAATTGGCCCTTTGGCCCATGCGTCCGTTTCCGAGGCTAAAGATGCTCTCTGATGATTGTTGCATCTCCGGGTGAAAACCTTCTTCAACGATTAGCCAAGGATTTTCTTCGTAATGTTTTTTCATGATTAAAGTTTATCGAATAGTTCGATTCCCACGTTTTCGAAACCAGGGATTACAAGGTTTGCTCGGTTTAGGGTTTGCTCATCTCCTACTCCGACAATGAACATTCCGCCAGCCAAGGCTGCTTCAACTCCTGCCATAGCATCTTCGAAAACGACGCAATTGCAAGGGTGCACTTTTAGTGCTTCTGCACCGAGTTGAAACGTCTGTGGATCGGGCTTTCCTCTGGATACTTTGGTACCATCGATGACTGCGTCGAAGAGATCAACAATATTCAGTGCCTCAAGAATCTTAAAAGCATTTTTACTTGACGATCCCAAAGCTGTTTTACGACCTGATTCGCGGACTAATTTAAGAAAATCGATAGCTCCCGGAAGGGCCTCGTCTACTGTCATTTTATTGACATCTTCGAGGTACCAGCCGTTTTTGCGTATCATCAGTTCCTCTTTCTTTTTGTCAGAAAGTGATACTTTTCCCTTTTTCAAAAGGATGTTGAGTGATTCCGCTCTGCTGATTCCTTTCAATGATTCGTTTTCCTCTTCGGTGAGGTCAAAACCCAACTCATTACACAGTCGTTTCCAAGCGTGATAATGGTATTTTGCAGTGTCGACAATTACTCCGTCGAGATCAAACAAGCAAGCCTTAATGTCAGCCATCTAGAATGAAATATGTTCGAAGTAATTTTTAATGTGATAGTCGTATAGCCCGTCAATTGGCTTTTTAATGATTTTTCCTACTTGAATATTTCTCATCTCAGCGGCTTGGCGAAGAATATCTTCATGGTAGTAAGCTACCGAGCCGATAAAATGCGTTTTCACCTTTTCAAAATCCCTGTAGCAGGTGACGTGGACATCCAAGAATTTTCCGATACCCTCAAAGATCATGTCTTGAACGTAAGGTTCTGACTTGAATCCTGTAATGAATTTCATAAATGAGGCAAGGTACACATTGGCATGCGGCTTCATGTAGACTCGATCTACCACGATGTCTTTGGTCAAGCCAAATTTATCAACGAGGCCATCGTGGATATTTTGAGGCAGTCGCTTGTAGAGAAAATCAGATAGTAATTTCTTGCCGAAATAACTTCCGCTCCCTTCGTCGCCTAAAATATAGGCAAGTGCGGGAACCTCTTCGCGAACGATATCTCCATCGAAGTGACAGCTATTCGAACCGGTTCCAAGGATGCAGGCTATGCATGGATCATCTTCATAAACTGAGAATGCCGCAGCAACTAAATCGTGGTCAACATATATTTCGGCATTGGGAAAGATACGACTCAAGCCTTGCTCTGCGGTTCTTTTCAATTCTGTTGAAGAACAGCCCGCTCCATAGAAGAACAATGCCTTCACTTGGTCAGCTATTCGCATCAATTGTTCATTGTTGCGCAATTCAGCCTCGATAACATCTGCATTATGAAAATACGGATTGATGCCCATTGTGGCACAATCGATATAGTTCTTGTCTTCAGCAACTATTCTCCAGTCGCATTTTGTTGAGCCACTATCTGCTATTACTAACATGTGTTTTTGTATTTATATCAAATCGAGAGTATATCTGCGATCCGAATCAATTCAGGGTCAATGGTTAATTTATCACTTATCGCCTTGGCAAAAGGAGTGAGAACGACCTTATGGTTCATAATTCCCACCATACAATCTCTTTCGCCTTTCATGAGGTGTTCAACGGCAGCCACTCCTAAGCGGCTTGCGAGGTTTCTATCAAAGCATGATGGACTTCCACCGCGTTGGATATGCCCTAAGATGGTCACCTTAGTATCGTAATAGGGCGCCTTTTCAGAGACTTGGCGAGCAAGCTCGGTGGCATTACCACTTTTACCACCTTCTGCTACAATGATTACACTCGAAGATTTATTTTTTCTTCTGGCCTCATCTAGTTTCTCAACGATACTGTCGATAGTAGTTTCCCTTTCGGGAATGAGGGTGGCAAGCGCACCGCTGGCGACACCCGCTTGAGCAGCTATAAAACCTGCATCTCTTCCCATTACCTCCACAAAAAAGAGTCGGCTGTGAGATGCCGCGGTATCTCTGATTTTGTCTACTGCGTCTATGACAGTGTTTAGCGCTGTATCGAAGCCAATGGTATAATCAGTTCCGTCCAAATCGTTATCGATGGTTCCTGGAATGCCTATGAATGGAAAATCAAATTCTTTGTTGAAAATATGGGCTCCTGTAAACGTACCATCCCCACCAATGGCGACAACGGCATCAATACCTTTATTTATCAGTTTTTGGTAAGCTTTTTCACGACCCTCTTTGGTCATAAACTCTTTGCTCCTGGCAGACTTCAGAAAAGTCCCACCACGTTGGAGAATATGGTTTACTGAGCGAACATCGAGTTCCTCAATATCCCCTTCGACCATTCCTTCGTAACCGCGGTATATACCGGCTACCTGCAAGTCGTAATAAACGGCGGTCCTCACAACCGCGCGCACAGCAGCATTCATTCCCGGAGAATCTCCTCCCGAGGTGAATACCGCAATTTTTTTGATTGAACTCATAAATGGAGTTTTGTTTTAAAGTGTAATTTACACACTTAGCCTACGATAACGCAAATAAACGAGAATTTATTGATATTTTTGACCCCTACTCGACTAAAAACGACAGTTATTGAACATGCGAAATGGTGATGCTGCTGAGGTTAAGTTTAACCCCAACGTATCCGTAGATTGTGTAATCTTCGGTTTTGACGGTGAAAAACTAAAAGTCCTTCTTATAGACAGAGGTCAGATGATCAACGGAAAAGGATCTGATGACAAAATATATGCCTTACCCGGAAACCTAATCAGAGAAGATGAAAATCTCGATGAGGCGGCGGAAAGGGTCTTGGATGAACTTACAGGCTTGTCAGAAATATTTCTGGAGCAATTTGGCTCTTTTGGTGCCCCGGATCGATTGACTAAAGAGCACGATTTGGCTTGGCTTAAGTCTATCAGAGCCCAGCCCGATGCCCGAGTAATCACGGTAGCTTACTATTCTTTGATTCGAGCTGATCAATATGAAATTCACGCCAGTGGCTTTGCCAAAGAAGCTTTTTGGCACGACATAGACAATTTGCCGAAATTAGGGTTTGACCATAAAGAGATCATTGAAGGCGCTTTAGGCGAGCTGAAGTTCAAGAGTAAATATCAGCCATTGGGCTTTGAGCTTCTACCTGAAAAATTCACACTCGGCCAGCTGCAAAAGCTTTATGAGGCTATCTTAAAGACCGAGTTAGACAAGAGAAATTTTCGAAGAAAAATTCTCAAAATGAGTTTCTTGGTTCCTCTGAAGGAAAAGCAAAAAGGGGTTCCGCATAAACCCGCGCGGTATTATATGTTTGACAAAGAGATGTATCAAAACTACAAGTCGAACGATTTCTACTTTACTCTTTAGCATATCTCAATTGCCTTAGCTCTTCGAGCATTTCTTTTTCTTTTGAGCTAAGATTGGTGGGAACCAAGATTTTTATTTCACCGATAAAGTCGCCAAATACTCCCTTCTTTCCATATTCGGGCATTCCTTTTCCCTTTAGTCTCAACTTCTTTCCGCTATTGGTTTCGGGTGCGATTCCCAGGGACATTACACCGTGAGGAGTTTTCACTTTGGCCTTTCCACCAAGGGCTGCAGTATAAAAGTCTATTTCAACCTTGCCCAAGATATTTAGTCCATCGAGCTGGTAGGTTGCACTTTTTCCAACTTTCAGCTCAATAATTAAGTCTCCACCTTGCGGTCCCTTTCCGGATACTTTTAACTTTTGACCATCCTTCGCTCCGGGAGAAATATTCAGCCTGATCTTATTGCCATTTACCTGCAGTGTTTTACTAACACCTTGGAAAGCCTCTTCGAAGCTTAAACTCAAATGACCTCTGCCCGTTGCAGGCCTTCTTGCTTTTGACTGTTGCCCAAAAGGAGAACCTCCACCACCAAAAAACGAATTGAAAAAATCAGAAAATCCACCACCACGAGAACCACCAAAGAAATCGCCGTACTCTCCGCTGTATTGATAATTGCCTGCTCGTCTGCCTTGCCGGGCATTCTTATACTGATCGTAATGCTTCCAGTTCGACCCTAGCTCATCGTATTTCTTTCTCTTATTCGCATCGCCCAACACTTCATATGCCTCATTGACCTCCTTAAACTTGTTCTCCGCCTTGACATCATTCGGATTTTTATCAGGATGGTATTGGATGGCCAACTTTCTGAACTTCTTCTTTATCTCGGCTTGCGAAGCTTTTTTATCGATACCTAGAATTTTGTAATAGTCCTTATAATCCATCGTTCGTTTTTTGACAAAAAAGAAAGTGCGAACTAAAAGTCCGCACTTCCCACCATTTAACCAAAATTTAAATCAATTAGCAATCACTTGATGGCAATTTGACGAACTTTTGATTTCTCTTCTAGTTCGGCCTTAGGAATATCTAAGGTGAGAATGCCGTTCTCATATTGCGCATTAATTTTATCAAAATCAACGTTTTCTGGGAGCCTGAATGATCGAACGAAAGACGCATAATTAAATTCGCGTTTGGTGAATTTTTCATTCTCTTCAACTTTCTCTTCCGACTTATCAGTTCTTATCGATAAAAGATCATCGTTAAGTTCGATTTTGAAATCATCTTTTTTCATGCCGGGAGCAGCCAATTCAACATGAAATGCATTCTCTACCTCCTTTACATTGGCAGCAGGTACAGAAGTTGTCCTGGCAATGTGCCTTGGATTGAATTCACCTTCAAAAAAATCATTGAAGAGATTGTCAAAATCATTCCAAGCCGGGGCGTTGTTTCTAAATTTTATAAGTGACATAGTTTTAAGTTTTTGTTTGACATCAATTTCAAATCTCCTCGGACAAATAGAGTACCATCTCAAAATCAAGGTCTATAATATGTCAAATTGACGCAATAAGCTCATTAATAGTGACATATTGTCACAAAAGCGCGATCTAGCCTGCTAATCTGTCGGCCAAAGAGTTCCAAACAGGGTCGTTTGGGAATGGTGCTGAAATCACCAAGGGCTCTTTTTTTACAGGATGAATGAATTCAATCGCCCTAGCATGCAAATGAATTGAGCCGTCTTTATTGGTTCGAGGTGCACCGTATTTCACATCACCCTTTATCGAGCAGCCAATTTCTGAGAGTTGCACTCTGATTTGATGATGCCGCCCCGTCTTTGGCTTCACTTTCAAAAAGAAGTAACGATCGGATGAGAAAACATGTTGGTAATCCAAAATGGCCTCTTTTGCTCCTTTTTTTGGCGTTTGAGATGCTCTGGATTTATTCTTTGAACTATCCTTAATAAGAAAGCTTGTCAGGGTATCTGAAGAATTATGCGGCTTAGCGCATACGGCAGCATAATAGGTCTTTTGGACCTCTTTGGTTTTGAACAACTCGTTAAGTCTTGAGAGCGCTTTTCCCGTCTTTGCGAACACGACAACTCCACTTACGGGCCTGTCAATTCTATGAACGACTCCCGTGAAGACATTACCCGGTTTTTGATACTTAATACGAATCCACTCCTTTACGATTTCACTGAGGGGAGAATCGCCTGTATGGTCTCCTTGCACCAAATCACCACTTCGCTTATTTACTGCGATGATGTGATTATCCTCGTAGAGTACTTCCAGATTCTTTACGGTTGAATGCACTTATGGCTAGTATTGCTCTGAATCATTTGGAAAGTCCCGAGATCTAACATCGGTTACATAATTTCCAACTGCTCCTTTTATATCCTCGTAGAGATTGAGATACCTTCTGAGAAATCGTGGATTAAATTCATGAGTAATTCCCAGCATATCATGAACAACGAGAACTTGCCCATCTGCTTCACCACCTGCACCGATTCCTATGGTTGGTATGGTGAGTTGTTTTGAGACTTTCTCCGTCAGCTTGGCAGGAATCTTTTCTAAGACTATACTAAAACAACCCGCCTCCTCAAGTGCAAGGGCATCTCGAACGAGTGTCTCAGCCTCTTCTTCTTCCTTAGCTCGAACGGTGTAGGTCCCAAATTTATATATGCTTTGTGGAGTCAGGCCCAAGTGGCCCATAACAGGAATCCCTGCAGAAAGAATGCGCAAAACACTCTCCTTGATCTCCAAGCCACCCTCCATTTTTACTGCATGAGCGCCACTCTCTTTCATAATTCTGATAGATGACGTCAGAGCTTCTTTGCTATTTCCTTGGTAGGCCCCGAACGGTAGGTCGACTACTACCAAAGCTCGATTGACTGCCCTAACCACAGAAGCCGCATGGTAAATCATTTGATCAAGGGTAATAGGCAAAGTCGTTTCGTGTCCTGCCATCACATTGGAGGCAGAGTCTCCCACCAAGATGACATCGACTCCTGCCTCATCCACAATTTTCGCCATCGAATAATCGTAAGATGTGAGCATGGCGATTTTTTCGCCTTTGCTTTTCATCTCTTGCAAGGTGTGAGTGGTTACTCGTTTCACATTTGAGTGTACTGACATAATAGGACCAAATTTAGCTTTCAAACGTACTGTTTTTCTCCATGGTGGAAAAATATGAGTTAAGATTGGATTCCCTTCGATACATCAATTTCATACCGTTTATTAAACGAGTGCGACGGGATACATCCATAAGCGCTACATTTGCCAGATAATTTTAAACGCACATGATTAAAAGATCATCCGACCTTTTATTACTCTTTTCTACTCTCTTTGTGATTGTACTCTCTTCTTGCGAGACCGATGTAGAGCTCTTAGCACCTTACGACGAAACACCCGTTATTTACGGTATTCTGGACTACACTGCAGACACTCAGTTTGTGAGAATCAACAAGACATTTCTCGGTCAGGGCGACCCGAATCAATATGCAAGTATCAAAGATTCGGTGGAGTACGACCCGGCTGATGTGGTCGCTAAGATCATCAAATACGACGATGATGGAGATTTTTTAAGTGAGATAACTCTTGAGCCCATTGATATCCCAAGTAGAGATCCCGGCGTTTTTTATTCGGAAGATGTGCGTTTTTACTACACCACTCAGCAGCTTCTTACGGAAGAACAGCAAGCGAATCAGGAAGAGTATATTTTTGAGCTAAATGTGACCATTAAAGATGAAGAGTATACAGCTGAAACCCGATTCCCGGGATTGTCTGAGAGCACCATCGAACTCCCTTTTTTAACCTCTGGTGATCCACAACGTCTGTTTTTTGTGCTGCCCAGCGGAACCATGAATTTCGTCTCTGAAACCTTCAGGTTTACCACCGATCGGTTTACCGCGTCATATTCTGCTTCCTTTCGAATGAACTTTGACTACGAGCAGAATGATGGAACAGTTGTGGAAGATGCATTCATTGATTACAACATGGGAGATTTTGGAAATGAAGAACTGGTTTCCCAGCGAGATATAACCATCTCTCTTTTTGGAGAAAACCTCTATACATTTTGGGGTAATCAATTGGATCTTATCCCTGACTTGAACGAAGTTCGAATCCAAGATTTTGAATTTAGAGTAACCGGTGCAACACCTGAATTGAACACGTACATTGAGGTATCTCAACCAGTAAGTCAATTCACTCCGGTATTGAATTCTTTCACCAATATTTCAAACGGAGCCATAGGCCTTTTTAGTTCGGTAGCCACACGATCAAGAAGAGCATACATTTCCGAACCATCCCTTCTCAAATTAAATGAGAGTCCTCTGACAGGTTCATATTCCTACTGCGTACAAGGCTGGAGTGGAAGTGAATACCTCTGCACGGAATAAACTCTTCTGTCTTTTTGTCACATTTCTTGACAGTATTTGTGTCAATACTGCACGAAAATCAAAATAAATACGTCCGGTACACCTATTGCTCATTGCCAGCCAAACATAATTGAAAGCAATGAGTAAAGTAATAGGAATAGATCTCGGTACCACTAACTCGTGTGTATCGGTTATGGAGGGTAACGAGCCTGTTGTTATCGCGAATAGCGAGGGTAAACGAACTACTCCATCAATTGTAGCCTTCACAGAGGGAGGCGAGCGAAAAGTAGGTGACCCTGCCAAAAGACAGGCCATCACTAACCCTACTAAGACGATCTCATCAATCAAGCGGTTTATGGGAAATTCTTTCGACGAAGTAAAAAACGAAGCGGCGAGAGTTCCTTATAAAGTTGTAAAAGGAGACAACAACACTCCACGTGTTGAGATTGACGATAGAAAGTATACTCCACAAGAAATTTCTGCCATCATTTTGCAAAAGATGAAGAAAACGGCTGAAGACTACTTGGGAACCACAGTTTCAGAAGCGGTAATTACCGTGCCTGCCTACTTCAATGACTCTCAGCGTCAAGCTACTAAAGAAGCAGGTGAAATTGCAGGTTTGAAAGTTCGAAGAATCATCAACGAACCGACTGCAGCAGCATTGGCTTACGGTCTTGACAAAAAGAGCGAAGATGTAAAAGTTGTGGTATTCGACCTTGGTGGTGGAACACATGACGTTTCGATCTTGGAATTGGGAGACGGCGTATTTGAAGTATTGTCAACTGATGGAGACACACACCTTGGTGGAGATGACTTCGACCAAGTAATTATCGACTGGTTGGTTGGTGAATTCAAAGGAGAATACAGCACGGATCTTACTCAAGACCCAAT
>CAZKXG010000075.1:14521-15063 GCA_964556465.1 uncultured Cryomorphaceae bacterium
GCGCAACGATCGCCAATCTCTGCAGCGTTTGAAAGAAGCTGCTGAGAAAGCAAAAATCGAGTTGTCAAGTGGGACGTCTACTGAAATCAACTTGCCATACATTATGCCTGTAGATGGCGTACCACGTCACTTAGTGAAAACGTTGACACGCGCCAAATTTGAGCAGCTTGCACACGATTTGATCCAGAGAACGATCGACCCTTGCGAGAAAGCAATGAAAGCAGCAGGTTTGAGCAAGTCAGACATCGATGAAGTAATCTTGGTAGGAGGATCTACACGAATTCCGGCAGTAGTTGAAAACGTGAAAAAATTCTTCGGCAAAGAGCCTTCAAAAGGAGTAAATCCTGACGAAGTAGTTTCTATCGGTGCGGCCATCCAAGGTGGTGTTCTAACAGGCGAAGTGAAAGATGTTCTTTTACTTGACGTTACTCCTCTTTCTTTGGGTATCGAAACAATGGGTGGAGTTTTCACCAAATTGATCGAAGCGAACACAACGATTCCTACAAAGAAATCGGAGGTTTTCTCGACGGCATCAGACAATC
>CAZKXG010000076.1:0-5953 GCA_964556465.1 uncultured Cryomorphaceae bacterium
ATCCCTCTTTGGGCTTTGTGATTCAAGACACTCTATCGGTGGCAGGATACAAAGTTCATCTGAGTAGAGATGGCAAAGAGGGACTACAGCAGTTTAATGCCCACCCTTACGACTTGTGTATTCTGGATGTGATGATGCCGAAAAAAGATGGTTTTGAATTGGCCCGCGATATTCGCAAAGTGGATCAGCAGGTGCCCATCGTTTTCCTTACGGCAAAAAGCATGACCGAAGATAAGGTGGAAGGATTTCGCTCGGGAGGAGACGACTATATCACCAAACCATTCAGCAACGAAGAATTCTTACTTAGGCTAGAAGCAATCTTAAGGCGCAACAACCTCACAGACGGAAACATCAAATCTGAAGAATTTGAAATCGGGACATATACCTTCAATCCTGAGAATTATGAATTGAAGTCTGGCGATTTCTTAAAAGTACTGACCAAAAAAGAAGCGGGAATTCTCAAAATTCTCTGCGAACAGAAAAACCAAGTCATCGAGCGCGAGCTGATCACAAACTTGGTTTGGGGCGACGACAGTTACTTTGTAGGCAGAAGTCTCGACGTCTTTATCACCAAGCTTCGTAAATACTTACAAAACGATGAAAGTGTTAGTATTAAGAATGTGCATGGGGTGGGGTTTAAACTAGAGACTAGTGCCTCATAGACTGTCGATGAGCTTCCATCTTTCGAATTAAACAAATACTGAGGCAGACTAAAAGATTCTAACAACAAAAAAAGGGGCATTGAGCCCCTTTTTCTTTTCCAACTCTTAAAGACTCTAAGAACCCAGTTTCGCTTTAACGATCCTAGCAACTAGGCTTCCATCGGCTTTTCCAGCCATGGCGGCATTGGCTTGACCCATTACCTTACCCATGTCCTTCATTCCTTCGGCACCGGTGTCGGCGATGATCTGGCTCACCTTGGCTTCAATTTCCGCTTCTGATAATTGCTTCGGCAAAAATTCTTCGATCACACCTGCCTGAAACTCTTCTTCTTTTGCCAGATCTTCTCGACCTTGCTCTTTGTAAAGCGCACCCGCTTCTTTTCTTTGCTTGTGCAGCTTCGTGAGTATTTTCATCTCTTCGGCTTCAGTGATGCTTCCGTCGCCACCTTTAGTAGCATGGAGAAGCAATTCAGACTTTACCGCGCGCAAAACCGCTAGTTTATCCTTGTCCTTATTCTTCATGGCCGTTTTCAGACCAGCGTTTATTTTATCTGCTAATGACATTCTCTTGATTTTCCTGCAAAGGTATCAATCTACATTGTCGTGGAGAAAAGGATTATTGGGTCGTAAACCTGAACGCTTGTTTCCATCCTCATCCTCTTCAGGGGCCAAGGTGTACTTTGACACTTCAGAGTCGCTGCTATGCGGGATATTGTCCAATCGAACGTTTCGACGCTTATAAGCAGGTTCTTTTTCCAATTGGGTTAAACCTTCAGGCGTTTTCAAACGATCGGCCATCTCACGCAGATTGCGCAGTCGCTCTCGATTCACTTGATTTACCACTTCAGCATTTACTCTGTTTCCGAGATTTTCTTCCTCTTCATTGGTTGATTCGTCCAATGTGTAGTACTGCTTCTCTTGCTCCGGCTCCTCAACATTTTCAGCCAGTGGAGTGTCCTCTGCATCGTTCTCTTCATTGTAGACCTTCTCAATTGGCTCATCTTCGAAAAGATTAAATTTCTGAACTTCTTCCTCTGGTTTTTCTTCCATCACAGGTTCTGATTCGGAAGTATTTATCTCTTTTAAATAAGGCTCCTCTTCGTCAGAAGATCCCATGGGATCATCCATTTGTTTGGCCACAGGAGTTTCCTTCTTCTCATCCGTTGTCAAAACATGGCGAACAGGTTCGTCCATTTCGAAGCCGGTGTCAGGCGTAATCTTAAACCCGGTGGCGATAATCGTTACACTGACCTCATCATCGGCCAGACTATCGTCGTTCCCATGTCCCCAGATTACATCAGCTGTTGAGCCTGCTGCTTGCTGAATATAATCGGTAATATCAGAGATTTCGTCCATCATAATCTCGTTCTCACCGTAAGTGATATTGAGTAGAATGTACTTAGCTCCTTCAATATTGTTGTCATTGAGTAGTGGGGACTCCAAAGCTTCTTTAGCAGCCTTAAGTGCACGATTCTCATCGCGAGCAGTTCCCTGGCCCATGATGGCCACACCACTGTCTTTCATCACAGTGTTCACGTCGTTCATATCCACGTTGATCGCTCCCGTTACCGAAATGATCTCAGCAATTCCTTTGGCGGCAACGGACAACACTCCATCCGCTTGTGAGAATGCATTTTTAAGAGAAAGATTTCCATAGATCTCGCGAAGCTTGTCGTTGGTAATCACCAGCAAAGTATCTACCGAGGCACGCATTTCTCGTAAGCCTTCTTCCGCTTGCAGCATTCGCTTTTTCCCTTCGAAGGTGAAAGGAATGGTAACAATACCTACGGTTAGGATACCCAAGTCTTTTGCCGCTTTGGCAATAACGGGAGCAGCTCCTGTACCTGTTCCACCACCCATTCCGGCAGTAACAAATACCATGTGGGTATTGTGTGAAAGAATTTCTTGAATATCGTCCAGATTCTCGATAGCGGCATTGCGGCCTACATCGGGAATAGAGCCCGCACCGCGCCCCTCAGTGAGGCTTTGGCCCAATTGAACCTTTATAGGTACAGGACTAATATCGAGTGCTTGCGAATCAGTATTGCAGACGATGAAGTCCACCCCTTTAATTCCAGCTTCGTACATGTGGTTTACCGCGTTACTACCGCCCCCGCCTACACCAATGACTTTGATGATTGAGGATTGGTTTTTTGGCATATCAAATTCCATAATAAGAGTGTTTTAAGGTTGGTGTTTTAGATGTCGTCGTCGTCAAAAAAGGCCTGCCCTTTAGAGAGGATTTTATCGAATAAGTTCATTTTGCCATTTCCGCCCAAACGAATTGGCGCGCGCTTTCCGGCACTTCTTTTCTTGTCTTTTTGCAACAAGTGGTAGCCTTTTAATACCAGTCCGATACCTGTTGCGTACATCGGGCTTGAAAGGTCAGCTTTGTTGTCTTTCCCAAGGTGCTCTGTAGGGTATCCCATTCTGGTTTCCAGTCCCGTCAAATACTCCACCAATTGTGGCAAATGCTTGAGTTGAGAACCTCCTCCGGTTAGCACGATTCCAGCGATTAGGCGCTTTTCGTATCCTGAACTTTTGATTTCGTAAACGATTTGTTCTACGATTTCTTCCGTTCGTGCTTGGATGATATTCGCCAAGTTGCGAATGGAAATCTCCTTCGGTTCGCGGCCGCTGAACCCGGGAATACAGACTATCTGGTTCTCCATGCTCTCTGAACTCAGAGCTGAACCAAATTTTACTTTAAGCTGCTCGGCGTGCTTTCGCAAAATGCTGCAACCAGATGCTATATCGTCGGTAATGATGTTTCCACCGAATGGAATAACTGCCGTGTGGCGAATGATTCCATCTTGGAAAATAGCAATGTCAGTAGTTCCACCTCCAATGTCTACCAAGACTACTCCTGCTTCTTTCTCTTCGAGACTTAGTACCGATTCGGCGGAAGCCAGTGGCTCCAGCACCAAGTCGCCTACCTCAAGGTCTGCCTTGCTGACACTTTTGTAAATGTTCTTTACTGCATTCACCTTACCGGTAATGATGTGGAAATTGGCCTCTAGCCTGATTCCTGCCATCCCGATTGGGTCTTTGATGCCTTGCTCGTTATCTACGATGTATTCCTGCGGAAGCACGTGGATAATCTCCTCGCCGGGGTTCATCACCAGCTGGTTCATGTCTTCTACGAGATTGTCGATATCGATTTGTGAAATTTCCTCATCCGAATCTTTGGCCTTTCGGGTTAAGATACCGCGATGCTGCAAGCTGCGAATATGCTGTCCTGCTATGCCGACGATCACTTCTCCAACCTCTTCTCCGGTCTGCTCAACGGCCATATCTACAGCACGCTGAATGGATTCTACCGTTCGGTTAATATTACTTACCACTCCGCTTCTTACACCGAGTGATTCAGACTTACCCAAAGCGATGATCTCCACCTTACCGAACTCGTTGATTCGGCCTACGATGCAGGCGATTTTTGTCGTACCGATGTCAAGTCCGACGATGATTTCAGGTTCCTCCATAGGGGTATTTTTTGGTGCAAACAATTTGATCCTTGTATTTCAGGTTTATTGACTTGTATTTATTCCAGGCTTCTTGGCTCATCCCTTCGCGGTAAAAAATGCGAAGGACTTCGAGTTTCTCTTTCAAACGATCTGAACCAAATATTATCGTGTGATTGCCCACCTGGGGAAAAGCAATCAAATCTCCGTTGCCTTCAAATGAAAGATGCTGAAACTGCGCCCTCCATAGGCTGTCTCCATAAATCAGATTTCCCATTATATAAGATTCAGCCAATCTTGGCTCCACCAATGAATCAGAGGTGTGCAGATTACTTTCCACCATGGATTTCTCCAAACGAAAACTTCCGGTAATAACAGGTAGGCGCAAGGGAGAAACGTTGGAAAGTGGCATCAAGTAACCATCTGCATCGATCAATGCTGAAACACCGTTTTCATCGATAAGCCGAACGATGGGTGTCCGCTCTGTCACTTGAACCTTCAGGTGATTATCGATAGTGGTATAAACCACAGTGTGATTCAAGTAAGGAATCTCGTTGAGCGCATCCTCCAATCGATCAAAATTGACCTGACGTATATTTTGACCGACAATTTGATCTGAGACATCTAAAATCGTTTGGCGAATGAAGTCCTCCGTTACCAAAGGCTCCCCGGCATTTCGAATAAAATCTACCTCAATGCCTTGGCATACCGCTCCCGACTTGGAACTTTCAATAAAGCCAAGCATCACTATGGTACCGCAAATAGCCATGCAGTAGCCCAACCAACGTAAAGCTCTATTCATCTTCTTCATCAAGAGCGTTTTTCAAAGGTTCTATCATTCGGTCAATATCTCCGGCACCCATGGTGAGGAGTATTTCAGGGCTCAATCTCAGAACTTCTTCCACTAGGTTTTCGCGGTCTACCAACTTTTTATTCACCATGCGTACTTTATTCAGCAGCATTTGGGAATCTACTCCTTCTATTGGCTCCTCGCGTGCGGGATAAATATCCATCAGCAAGAGGTCGTTTAGCTCTGAGAGGCTTTCGCCAAATTCATCAGCAAAATCGCGCGTGCGGCTGTAAAGGTGCGGCTGGAAGACTCCTGTTATTCTCTTTTCTGGGTACAACTCCTTGGCAGAACTTACGCAAGCAGAAATCTCTGTAGGATGATGCGCGTAGTCATCAATGTATACACGGTTTTCTCGTCTTATTTGGTATTCAAAGCGTCGCTTAACTCCCGAGAAGGTTTTTAGTCCTTCGCTAATTTCGAGCCAGCTAACTCCCGCGTGAAGTGCCATGGCAGTGGCAGCGAGCGCATTTTCTGCGTTATGCCTTCCCGGGTAATGCATCACTACATCGCCAAGGTTTTCGCCTTTGAGCCACACTTCAAAATGATATGCCCCCTCTTCTACGCGCAGTTTCTTAGTGGTAAGATCGGCTGTATCGCTTTCTACCGCATAGGTCCAAACAGGTGCCTCCACATCCATCTCGATTCCTTCCCTGATAATAAGCAGGCCATTATTAGGCACGAGTTGAGCAAATTCCTCAAAACCGGAACGCATACTTTCGGCATTTCCATAAATGTCCAAATGGTCGGCATCGACGGAAGTAATCGCTGCAACCGTAGGTCGCAGCCTCAAAAATGAACGATCATATTCATCGGCTTCCACAACGGCTTTATTCGAGTCTTTGGCTACTACCAAATTCGATTTGAAGTTTGTGGCTATGCCTCCGAGAAAGGCTGTGGCACCATGGTTTCCTTGGTTCAATAAATGAGCAACCATCGATGAAGTGGTTGTTTTACCATGCGTCCCAGCTACGGCATATGTT
>CAZKXG010000076.1:5977-6654 GCA_964556465.1 uncultured Cryomorphaceae bacterium
CGGCTTTTGCAAAAACCCAATCCCTCGTGGGCTGCAGGTATGGCTGGTGTGTAAACGAACAAGACTTCACCTAATGGAGAGTCAATGAATCTAGAAGGAACTGCCTCGGGCGATGCATTAAAATTCACTTCAATTCCCTCCTCTTCCAGCTTACTGGTAAGCAGCGAAGGCGTGCGGTCATAGCCGGCAACATCCAATCCCATTTGATGGAAATAACGAGCCAAGGCACTCATACCGATGCCTCCGATTCCAAAAAAATAGACTCTATGTATACCGTTTAAATTCAATTCTTTTCTATCAATTTCAATACTTCTTCTGCAATCTTTTTTGCCGAATTCGGCTTGCCCATTGCTTTAGCGTTCTTGGCCAGCAACTCTCGGGCTTCAGTATTTCTGAGCAATTCGCTCACGGTTGGCCACAAGTCGCCGCGAGCGTTCGCATCGCTTACCAAAATAGCTGCTTCGTTCTTCACCAGCGCCAATGCATTCTTTGTCTGATGATCTTCTGCCACATTTGGCGAAGGCACCAGCACAGACGGCTTACCGATCAAGCAAAGTTCTGAAAGCGCCATAGCTCCCGCACGCGATACAATCAGATCAGCAGCCGCATAGGCTAAATCCATTTCTTCAATAAAGGCGGTGGCATGCACATTTGTCGCTCCCTTTTCTTCTACCAGA
>CAZKXG010000076.1:6752-12980 GCA_964556465.1 uncultured Cryomorphaceae bacterium
CTTCTTTCTTCCCCTCGATATCTACTACCGCGCTGCGAATGGGATTTCCGGTCATGATGATCTTTTCCTGGGGAAACCACTTCTCCATCCCGTCATAAGAGACACATATTTTATTCACCTTTTTTGCTAAAAGGCGATTGGTAATTCCCGGAAAGGAATTCTGCTCCTGAATCAAAGCAGGTATCTTCTTCCGACCTGCCACTTGCAATAAAGGACCTGAAGCGTAGCCTCCAACTCCTACAGCAACATCGGGCTTAAATTCTTTAATAATCTTTCGAGAAACCCTCAAGCTCTTCAAGACTTTAAAAGGGAAGCTCAGATTTTTTGCCGAAAGGCTGCGCTGAAAACCACTGATCTCGAGACCCTTAATTTCGTATCCTGCTTTAGGAACTCTCTCCATCTCCATGCGGCCGATGGCTCCTACAAAGAGAAACTTCGCATCAGGCCGCAATGCCTTGATCGCATCGGCGATGGCGATGGCGGGGAAGACATGTCCTCCCGTACCTCCTCCGCTTATGATGACCCTAGGCGACTGCATAGCTCTTTCTTTTAGCTCGTTTCTTTCCTTTGACGGTCTCTCCTTCAATATTCGTGCGGCTAACGCTCAATATCATCCCGACTGCAAGGCAAGTAAACCAAATGGATGTTCCACCCATACTAACCAAAGGCAGGGGCTGGCCTGTAACCGGCAAGATGCTCACTGCAACGCCCATATTGATGAAAGCCTGAAAGGCCAACAGGAAACTGAGTCCGATGACTAGCAGCGTGCCGAAATCTCGTTCGCAGGCATTACTCACCTTAATGCTTCGGTAGAGGAATATCAGGTAGAGAAGTAGCATCCCAAAACCTCCGATTATAGCTCCATATTCTTCGATGATGAAGGCGTAAATCATATCGGAATATGGGTGAGGCAAATAATTTCGGGAATCGCCTGACCCCGGGCCTGCCGGCAAAAGCCCTCCCGAGTGGATCGCCATCATGGCGTGTTCGACTTGATAATTCGCTTCACTATCTCCCGACTCGAAGCTCATGAGCCTGGTTTTCCACGTCTCGACTCGCGGAAGTAAATCGGGAGCTACAGATGAAAGACTGAGCAGCAAGATAAAACCCGCTGCTGCAATTCCCACTACCGCCAAGAGGTGCTTGAAAGGAATGCCCCCAACAAAGAGAAGAGTGAAACAAACAAAGAATAAGAGGGCTGCCGTCGAGAAATTGGCGGGCAAGATTAAACCACAAATTAAGCCAATCGGAACAAGAATAGGGAGAAGTCCATCTTTAAAGCTGTGTAGATTGTTCCGATTAACGACCAGCATTCGAGACACGTAGGCTACAAGTGCGATCTTGGCAAAATCTGAGGTTTGAAAGTTTTGATTTATTATGGGAATCTTTAGCCAGCGGCTGGCATCGTTGATGTTTACACCGAGTAAAAGCGTTAGCAAAAGCAGAACGGCAGCTACCCAAACCGCTATTTGCGACAAGCGGGAGAAGTACCGATAGTTTACTTTGTGAATAAGGACCATGATAAAGAAGCCCGAGGCCAGCATAATACCATGTTTAAACAGATAGTAAAGCGTATTGCCTTGAGTGTATTTGTATGCCAGAGATGAAATACTGGAATAAACAGCTAGAAGCGATACCATTCCAAGTATGAGGCAGACCATCCAAATGACCCGATCTCCTTTAAGATATGTCGTCCAAATTTTATTCACTGCTGCTTTAACTCTTTCACGTATTTCTCAAATGCTTGGCCTCGATCTACAAAATTGAGATAGCCGTCTGCAACGATACAGCTGGGCGAGTATATGACCACATCGTTTGGCTCAGCCAAATCGTAACTCTCAGTTACCGCTTCTTTCAAGTCAGCCACGGTGCGAAAGGCATTGACCATTTTTTCCAATTGGGACCGCATATCAATTGCCTCAGTGCCGTAGACGACAATAGCCTTGATCTTCTTGCGAATGTATTTCTCAATCAATGCGAAATCGCGCTCGTGAGGAGTTGTGGTGGTAAGCCAAACGGCGGGCGACTTCAAGCACTTGAAGCTATCCCTTGTAGAGAGCAGGTCAACGGCACGACTGTCATTAAGAAACCGGATATCATCTACTAGCCGGACAGAATCCATTCTGTAGGCCGTCTCCTCCAAGTTCTGACGCATTCTCTCAAGTGCTGTCATAGAGGTCTTCAACTGACTTTTCTTTCCCTTATGAATCGTATATGACTTGCCCTCCCCCATTTCCTATCCTTTTAAGTTGGCCTTCATCTTGAGCAGCCGATTGAAGTAAGCCCCACGCTCTTGAAAGTTTGAGAAGGGTTCAGAAGCGCGGCAACCAGGCGAAAAGATCACCGAATCAAACTCAAATCAATGGTCTCATCCCAAGTATCCGCTTTGACGAAAAAACCAAGGTAGTCCCAAAGTGCCTCGTGCCACCCTGCAGTAAGTTCGCCGTACACGACAACGGCTTTTACTTTATCTCGCAGGATTTCCACGTATTCATCGAATTCAAATCCGGGATCATTTGCTTCGGTAATCCATACTACGGGTTCCTCAAAATGACTCAATGATTCAATAACCGCCATGACAGTAGTGGCTGCTGAATCATTGACGAAAGTCACCCCTTTGACCATTCCGGCAGGCTCAAGTGAAAAGGGGCGTTCCGTCTGGAGTGCCTTCATACGCGATCGAATCAACGGATTCTCCGAGAGGTCTTTTGATGTCTTTTTAGGATCCATAGTTTAAGGTGTTTTTGGGTTTATCAGAGCATTTTCACCGAGTGCTTGAACTGCTGACCTCGGTCTTCATAATTATCGAAGAGGTCAAAGCTCGCGCAGCAAGGAGAGAGTAACACCGTGTCTCCTTTTTCAGCAAATTGATAGCCAAGCCCCACAGCTTCTCTTGCAGAAGAAGCTTCGGCGATTTGGTCTACCTTATCACTAAATGCTTCGAGTAATTTCTTGTTGTCTTTTCCCAAGCAAATGATGGCTTTTACTTTCTCCCTTACCAAGTCAAATAGCATGGAGTAGTCATTGCCTTTATCTACTCCACCTACGATCCAAACTGTAGGCTCCCTCATGCTTTCGAGAGCATACCAAGTGGAGTTGACGTTGGTGGCTTTTGAGTCATTTATAAATTGGATTCCGTGAATGGTGGCAACGAATTCGAGTCGGTGCTCTACATTCTGGAAATCGGCAAGGCTCTCTCGCACCACCTCTTTTCGTATCTCTAGGATACGCGCGGCAACTCCGGCGGCCATGGAGTTTTTTGCATTGTGTTTGCCCAAAAGGGCTAAGTCGTGTATGGACATTTCAAATGGTTTATCGGTGATATTTATAATCAGTTTTTCATTCAATAATTCAGCTCCGTTTTCAACGGATCGGGTAATGGAAATGGGATGTAGATTTGGCGTGAGCGATCGCTTTTCTATTTCAGCATTTAGGATTTCATCATCTGCTGAATAAATAAAATGATCGTTTTCATCTTGAGCTTGGGTGATCCTGAACTTCGCGTCCACGTAGCGGCTCATTTCATAGCCGTAGCGATCCAAGTGATCAGGGGTAATATTGGTAATCACAGAGATATATGGCTTAAAATCATAAGCATCATCTAATTGGAAGCTACTCACTTCGAGCACGAAGTATTTGCGATCTCCTTTTACCAATTCTGCGCAGAAGCTATTTCCCACGTTACCCGCTATTCCCACGTCCATTCTCGCTTTTTGCAGAATATGGTAGGTAAGCAAGGTTGTAGTAGTCTTGCCGTTGGTTCCGGTTATCCCAATGATCTTTGCTTTAGAGTTTCGAGCGCCAAACTCAATCTCAGAAATCACCTCAGCACCTGCCTCTTTCAGATTCTTGATCAAGGCAATATCACTCGGTATTCCCGGGCTCTTTACCACAATCTCTGCTCCTTCGAGAAACTCAGCGCTGTGGCCTCCTTCTTCCCATTTAATTCCCGACTTGTTAAGAACGTTTTGGTATTTGTCCGCCACTTTTCCCGAATCAGAAACCAAGACATTGTATCCCAATTTCTTTCCGAGTAAAGCCGCACCCGTACCACTCTCCCCTGCTCCAAGCACCAATAGCTTTTTCACCTGAGCTTAAGCGTTACGATGGACAATACCGCCAGGATAATTCCCACAATCCAAAACCGCGATACGATCTTGGATTCGTGGTATCCCACTTTTTGGTAGTGATGATGCAAGGGCGCCATGAGGAAAATCCTCTTGCCCTCTCCGTACTTTTTTTTGGTGTACTTGAAGTAGCTGACCTGCAGCATCACTGAAATATTTTCGATGAGGAACACTCCACAGAAAAGCGGAATGAGCAATTCTTTTCTAATGGAAATCGCAAACACCGCGATGATTCCCCCCAAGGCCAAACTTCCCGTATCGCCCATAAATACTTGAGCGGGATAGGAATTGTACCAAAGGAAACCGATGCACGCTCCCACAAAGGCCGAGATGAACACGGTTAATTCACCTGACTCGGGAATGAACATGATGTTGAGGTAATCGGAGAAAACCAAGTTTCCCGAAACGAAGGCAAATATGGCCAGCACCACACCGATTATTGCGGATGTACCCGTAGCCAAACCATCCAATCCATCCGTAATGTTCGCACCGTTTGAAACCGCCGTTACCACAAAAATCACGAGTGGTATAAAAATCAACCACGCCCAATCTTGTGCCTTTTCTTTTCCAAAAAAACCAAGAAGCCACGCGTAGTCAAACTCGTTGTTCTTGATAAATGGAATCGTCGTTTTTACCGATTTGTCCTGAAACCATTCGGAGGTTATTTCTCCTGTTTGCTCACTCTGGAAGTAGACTTTCCGCTTGCTCACTACATCCTGATTGAAAAAGAGAACCGCTCCAACCAAAATACCTACGGCTACTTGACCAACTACTTTAAACTTACCGGCAAGACCTTTTTTATTCTTCTTAAATACTTTGATGTAGTCGTCTAAAAATCCAATTCCCCCAAGAATGACAGTAGTAATGATCATTATGATCACGTAAATATTGTCTAATTCGCAGAAGAGAAGAGTGGGAATAAGAATGGCGGCAATGATGATAAGACCACCCATAGTCGGCGTCCCTTGCTTCTCGATCTGACCTTTCAACCCCAAGTCGCGCACGGTTTCGCCGACCTGCTTGCGATGCAGCATAGAAATAAGCGACTTCCCAAATACCAAAGAGATGAGCAAAGAGGTGATGACGGCCATGGCCGCCCTGAAGGAGATGAATTGAAATACACCTGCTCCCGGGAGGCCATATGCTTCATCCAAATATTCGAAAAGGTAGTATAGCATTAGCTCTTCAACTCTTTAAAGGATTCCATAACAGTGGCGAGATCATCAAATGGAAATCTCTCACCCTTAATTTCCTGATACTTCTCATGGCCTTTTCCGGCAATGAGAACGATATCGTTCGACTGAGCAAGTCCGCAAGCCATTCGAATGGCTTCGGCTCGATCAAGAATGGTGTTGGTCTTTTTGAAATCAACCGGATCAACTCCTACCTTCATGTCATTAACGATGGCTTGCGGATCTTCATTTCGAGGGTTGTCCGAGGTGAGAATAACACGATCGCTGTATTTGCAAGCAATGGAGGCCATCTCGGGACGCTTGCCCTTATCGCGATTTCCACCGCAGCCTACTACCCTTATAACCTGCTCGTTGTGGGTGCGAATCTCCGTGACCGTTGCGAGTATATTCTCCAGGGCGTCAGGCGTGTGGGCATAATCTACTATAGCACTCACCCCATCGGTGCTTTTGATCAATTCAAATCGACCTGCCACGGGGCTGATATTGCTCAAAGCAGTCAGTACGTCCATCTTTTCTTCGCCTAGTAATCGCGCGGCTCCGTATACGCATAAGATGTTGTAAGCATTGAATCGGCCCACCAGTTTGGAGTACAAATCCATCCCATCCAAATTCACGTGCAATCCGGAGAAGAGATTCTCAATAACCTTGGCCTTGTAGTCCGCCATTGCCTTCAAGGCATACGTCTTTTGTTCTCCGGCTTTGCAATTTTGCAACATGATCTCTCCCTGACGATCATCGAGATTAACCAGCGCAAAAGCCGAGGAAGGAAGCATATCGAAGAGCAGTTTCTTCGCAGCAATGTATTCGTCAAAAGTCTTGTGGTAATCCAAATGATCGCGCGAAATATTGGTGAAAACTCCACCCGCAAATTCAATTCCTGACACACGGTGCTGATGCAGCGCATGCGA
>CAZKXG010000076.1:12990-13620 GCA_964556465.1 uncultured Cryomorphaceae bacterium
TCGGAAAGGCCCTTTTTTGCAGCAATATAATTACTGAATGTTCCATGGTAATCGAGATGATCATGAGTCAGATTGGTAAATAGTGCTCCTCTGAATGTAAGACCGGCTATCCTCTGCTGCACCACGGCATGCGAGCTCACTTCCATAAAGCAGTAACCGCATTTGGCCTCTACCATTCTTCGCAATAGCTCGTTGAGCTGCACGGGGTCAGGGGTAGTATGCGTAGCGCCAATCACCTCATTCTGAATACGGTTTTCGACGGTCGAAATCAGGCCGACCTTCTTACCCAAAAGCTTAAAGAGGCGATAGAGCATAGTGGCCGTAGTCGTCTTTCCGTTGGTTCCCGTAATGCCTACCAGTTTTAATTCATTGGAAGGATTGTCGTAAAAATTAGCAGCTAAATAACCCAAAGCCTCACGACTGTTTTCCACTTGGATGTAGGTGATCTCATCATGCAACTCCTCAGGAAGCTCTTCACAAACGATGGCCACTGCTCCAAGTTCGATGGCTTTCTCGATAAAGAGGTGACCGTCGGCCTGCTCGCCTCTCACTGCTACAAAAAGCGAGAAACCCACCACCTTTCGAGAATCAAACACCACTGCTTCAACTGCCACATTGGTCGTGCCTTTG
>CAZKXG010000076.1:13630-14974 GCA_964556465.1 uncultured Cryomorphaceae bacterium
ACTGATACAATATGTCTTTCAGCAACTTCATATCAGGACAATTCAATTTCTATGGATTCATATCTGCTCAGATCCGTTCCCGGAGGAATACTCTGCTTCGAAATCATTCCTTTTCCTTTCACCTTCACGTCGAGTCCGGCTTTTTCCAAAAGGAAGAGACCATCGCGCAATCCCATTCCTACTACATTGGGCACTCGGTCTTCAGGGATGGTTCTGCGCTCTACGGTAACCGTGTCGGCACCTGTATGAGTAGTTACCCAAGCATACCCGTTTGCCTCATCATTCACGGGCACGTGAAACTCATTGAAGATGAAATCCAAATCTTCTTTTTGACCGCTCTTGGAAACGGGAATTTTTACCGCCGTTGAAGCAGGCTCTTGTTCATCTAAGTCATGTAGGTCGAGCCGCCCGGCAAAGACTTTATCAGCAATTTCTTTGAACACGGGGCCAGCCACTTGATTTCCATAGTACACATTGTTGGAAGGACCATTGACCACAACGATGCACGTGTACTCAGGCTCATCAGCAGGAAAGTACCCCACAAAAGAGGCTTGGTAGCTCACTGCCTCCTTGTACTTGTAGCCATATTGAGCATTGGCAATTTGAGCCGTTCCCGTTTTACCCGCAATGGAATACGCACCAAATCGCAAATTGGAAGCAGTTCCCTCAGCGCTGACCACTGTCTCCAACATACGTCGAGCCTCTGTTAGAGTCTCATGCGATGCGATGGCCGAATTAATTACAACAGGATCAAAAGTCTTAAGCACCTTACCATTTCTTCTCAATTCTTTCACAAAAGCGGGCTTCACCATCTTACCATCATTGGCGACGGCATTGTAGAATGTCAAAATCTGAAGCGGAGTCATCAGGGTTTCATACCCGATGCTCATCCACGGAAGGGTCGTCCCTGACCACGATGGATCAGAGGGATCCTTAATTTTAGGCTCACCCTCTCCGGAAATTTCAACGCCTATTGGTCGGCCCAAGCCCATTTTGTAAAGCCGATCCACAAATTCTCTGGGGTTGTCTTTATATCGATCGAAGATCAAGCGAGAAATGCCAACGTTCGATGACTTTTGAAAAGCCGTCACCACATCTATCTTACCGAACCCCTTATCATTACTGTCCTTCATAGTTCTGTCATAGAACTTGTGCTTTCCTCTTTTGGTGTCAACCGTATCAGTCAATTCCAATAACCCATCTTCCAAGGCAGCCATTAATGCAGGCAGCTTAAACGTTGACCCGGGCTCAGTAGCCTCACCTACTGCATAATTGTATACCTCTCTATAAGTGCTGTCCTTGCTCAAAGTCAAATTTGCAATGGCCTTGATTCGACCAGTCTTT
>CAZKXG010000077.1:0-14689 GCA_964556465.1 uncultured Cryomorphaceae bacterium
GCCTGCCAAATGTTTGGTCTCTATTGCTGGCTGTATTTGACTGATTAATTTTTCCGCTTCAGCATCTCGTTCAAAAATAAGGACGGATTCCAAACCTTCCAAAGAGGAGAATGATATGGGACTATTGGCTTCAAAGCCTGTCGTCAATTCCAGGTAGCTTTTTGCATCTTCTTCTCGAAATACGGCAGTTGGCACTATCGTCCAGTGTGGCTGAGAGCTTAACGCGAAAAGGTGATTCTTAGATTTCAATTCGCTGAAGTCATAATGACTGCCGCGTTGGCAAGAAATGGATTTTACAAAATCCGCTCCTTCTAAGTCGGAATAGCAGTAGATATGAAAAAAATTGGGCTCAAAAAGGAGCCCAATTGTTTCAATTTGTTCTTCGCCTAAGGTGATTCTTTCCATGGCGGATTTCTTTTTACTCTGTCCAGTTACCGCTGGTGCTGGCCTCTGTTAATGAACCAACTTTGTATTGATCAGCAAATGGCTTTGGATCTAACACTTGAAAAACAGGAGTCGGAGCACCGCTAATTTCTACTATGTCAGACTCCATCTTGAAACGGTGATCAGCGTATGGTACATAGGGCAATGAGTCCACATAAAATTTGGACTTGCGCTTCTCTCTATCGTCGTCATTAAAGATATATCCCAATACACCTACTTCAATGGTATCTCTTACGATCAATCCTTGAGCGATTACGTCCTCATCGGTCATACCTTCCGGCATGCCTTGGATAATTCCCGCTTCCATCGCCATTTCTTCAGTTGGCAATGAGTCGGGCAAAGAGCCCAAACGCTTGATAAGAGAAATTTCGTCGTTTTTCAAAAAGTAAATTAGCGAATCAAAGGAATTCGCGTACTTACCGTACTGCTTGTTGTACGCGATTTGCGCCTTTCTGATATCCTTTAAACGCTGAACTACCGCTACTTTCACTTTCGCTTTTTTACGGTGAGCTGCCAATTCATCTTGGATTACGGCGTAGTCCATGTAAGCAAAGTAAGCCGCGCCAACGGCGACAATGATGGTTACAATCATCTGGATTTGACGACTTACAACACCTTTTACATAGAGTGCCCCCAAAATTCCAACGATTAAAATTCCCAAACCGGCAATCTTAAAAAGATTCGTTTGTCCCGCAGACACTATGAGAAGTAGCAGCCCAAAAACAATAAGCAATACCGGGAACAAATAAGCACCGAGTAAACGTCCTATACTTTGCATCTATTTTTCTTTAGTAACGGCAACAAAACTACAATTTTTTTGAAACGACCGAGTTTGTTACAGCCTAATTCATCAACGGCTAAAATTGGCTTATTTTCGGCTTGTGAATGTGAATTCGGATAAAGGTCAATTTATAGCGCGAAGGGTTGAAAAATCGCTCCACGAAAACTTTTACTTTACCCCGACTCCTTCTCAGAATAAACTGCTCTACGCTCTGGGACGGTTTGTCGCAAGTGATAAGGTAAATTGCCTTTTGGTGGTAAAAGGATATGCGGGAACCGGCAAGACAACCACGGTGAATGCATTGATAAAGACGCTGCCCTATTTTGATTACAAATACGTGATGCTGGCACCAACAGGTAGAGCGGCAAAAGTAATGTCAGCATACACAAGAAAGCCTGCATTTACTATTCACAAGAAGATTTACTTCAAGCAAAAGACCCCATCGGGTGGAATCTTTTTTGTGCCTGGCGCTAACCTTCACACCAATACCGTTTTTATTGTAGATGAGGCTTCAATGATCGGCAGCGAAAATTATTCTGTTTCGGGAGGGGGTGATCTGCTGACCGATTTATTCGAATATGTCTTTAATGGCAAGAACTGTCGACTAATTTTAATCGGAGACGGGGCACAGCTTCCACCCGTAGGAAGTGATTACAGCCCTGCGCTAGATTTGAAGTATCTCAAGACTTCTTTTCATGTCACGGCAGCACTCTCAGAACTCACCGACGTGACTCGTCAAAAAGAGGATTCGGGTATTCTTGATTTGGCTACACGGATTAGAAATGCTTTAGAAAAAGCAGATATGAGTGTTTTTCCTATGGCGCTCCCTGGTTCTTCTGATGTTGAAAGTCTAACGGGATATGAATTGCAAGAATCATTGGAAGACGAATTCTCCAATAGAGGCGCTGAGGGGGCTATTCTCGTAACTCGATCTAACAAGCGAGCAAATCAATACAATAAGGAAATCCGCGCCCGCGTGTTCTTTCGCGAAGAAGAAATATCTGGTGGCGATTTCGTAATGGCCGTCAGGAATAACTACCACTGGGCGGATGAGAAATCGGGAGCGGGCTTTATAGCCAATGGTGACGTAATGGAAATCACCAGACTCGGAAAGTTTTATGAGAGGTACGGGTTTAAATTTCAGGAAGCCAGCGTTCGACTTATCGACTATTCGGGTGAGCCTGAGACGGAAGTCTTACTCTGGTTGGACGCTTTGGATATTGATTCGGCTTCTATGCCAAAAGCGGCGACTGATGAGGTTTACCGAAGAACATTGATGGAGTATGAGCACCTCAAAACCAAGAAGGAAAGAATGGAGGCATTAAAAAACGATCCATTTTACAACGCCTTACAAGTCAAGTTTGCATATGCGGTCACATGTCATAAGTCTCAAGGAGGTCAATGGCCTGCTGTATTCGTTGATCAAGGATACCTTACCGAAGAAATGTTGGACACGGAGTATTTGCGATGGCTATACACCGCAATTACTCGAGCCTCTGATAAATTGTACATGCTGAACTTTAGCGATCAGCTCTTTTTGAGCGACTAGATCGTACGTTTAAAAATGTATCTGGTAATGAATATTCCCTGACCATCTCCTTTACCAGCGTCAGATTCTACTCCGCTTACCACAAATGCCAGCTCCCAGCCTTGAGCGATCATCTTGTTGATTTTGTCAGATATCAATGCGTCGTTCGATGCAATATTCTGGAAGTTAATACCGGTAACACTAAAAAAGTTCAAGAGTTTGGTCTCTTCAAAATTGTCAATTTTAGCATCGCCACGCTTTACATCTCCTTGTTTGGACTTCTTCCCATCGGTTCGTTCTGTAGTGAAATCTTCGTAATTCAGCTTATCTTCTTCGCTGATGATTCGCGATCTACCTATCCCCGCAGGAATGATTGATTCAATACTGGTTACCACTTTGTATTCTACTTGTTGTGCTTCCGCCGCTATCGCTGCACAGACAAAGGCTAGAAGGATTAATCTTTTCATCGGGTTTGTTTTGAGTTAAATGAACAAAGAAAGCTGTACCAACAAAAAAAGCAGAGCTACGGCTCTGCTTTTTTTAACATTTCGCAATTGAGTACTTAGATTTTGAAAGAAAGTCCAAGTGCAAAGACCTCTCTGAATTGGGTTCTTGGTCCACCGTTTACTCCGGGAGTAATCACTTCTCCGTCTTCCCCCAAAATGGGGTCTTCAGACCCGATTAAAATGTCATCATCATAGATGAGTTGAGTAGTGAGTGTTGCTGATAACCAGTTGTTCACCTTCATTGTGATCAATGTTTCCCAATTGACATCTACATTCTGAGGATTTTCAACATAGTTTGAGAAGAAATCAATTCTAGTGTCAAGGTTGACGTTTTCAAAGATGTCGTCCTTATAGCTCAACTTTACAAATGCACCTATTTCAAAACGTACATTATCGCCTTCATCCAATCCAAAGTCAGTGGCCAATCTATCAACATTGACAATGGTGATTTTTGACGTAACAGGAGAAAGAAAGGCTGAAAATTTATCGTTCGGCTTATATTCAGCACCAAGCGCTACAATAGAGAAAGCGGGTGCTAAGAAATCTGAAATCGGATCTCCTATTTCTACTCCGTCTTCAATTTCAAAACCTTCGGCAAATTGAGTTCGGAAGTTGAATAAACCACTGTAATACCAAGCTTCGTTTTTTGTTTGATATCCATACTTGGATGTAAAGTCTATTCTATCATCTGTTTTAATAGCCTTTTGATTGTCTTGAGCGATTACGCCATATGCTAAGTCTAAGGTGTTCGTCCAGAGGTGCTTTCCTTTTTTGTAGTTGGCAAAAAGACTTGTCAATGCAGTAGTTGAAACACTGTTCTGTCCCCCTGCGGCCCAATTGCTAAAGTAAGACTGATTGAAATTCAAACCGAATGTACCACCTAAATGCCAAAGCGAATCATGCTCTAATTCAATCGCAGCCGCTAATTTATCTCTGTCATCCGTCGTTAAATCGCCTTCTTCTTGAGCGCTCATCGTGCCGAAGCAAACGGCCAGAATCAATCCTAATAAGTACTTTAATTTCATGGTTAAATAATTTATTAACTGGTTGTTTGAGGACTTATCCCTCAGATTTTGAAGGGTGCAAAGAAATAAAAATTCTTCATGCAATAAACGCTCTCAGACGTAGTTTCTGGTTCTTCTTTTTCTTATTAACAAATAGCTGAAGCCAATCAGTGCAAGAACTGCTCCTGACCCAAATGCAATCGGAAAGCCCGAAGGGTTATTGGAATAGAGCTCTGCAGAAATCAGGGCACCGGATAGAATCCCGATTTCTAAGGCTATAAACATTGTGGCAATGGCCTTTCCTCTTTTTTCGTGATCGGCAAGGTCTACCGTCCAAGCGAAAAGAGTGGGGGAGTTGATACCCGTTGAGATTCCAAAGAAGACAGCTCCGATGAAGAAAACAAATTGATTTGTCGTTAAAGCAAGTGTAGTCATGGTTGTTGTGAGCGCTATCGTGCCTGCCAATAGTAATTTCACTCTACCATATCGATCAGAAGCCTTTCCGGCGAAAAGCCGAGTTACAACTGATGAAACAAGCATTACAGTGAAGAAGAGGCCTCGATTCTTTACCTGCAGGAAATCACTGAAATCGGGAATAATCGTCAATGCCAAGCCAAAGGAATAGGTGGTCATCAGCATTACAAACGAAGAAGGAAATACGTCTTTGTCAATTACCTCGTTGCTCCGAATGATTAGCATTTTCGCGTTGAACTTTTTTGTAGATACCACACTTTCTTTCATGGCCACCACGCAGGCGGCACTTAAAAATCCCACGATTGATGATACCGTAAACATTGCGCCAAGTCCAAAATTCAATGCGATGGCACTGCCTATTGCAGGTCCTGCTGCCATTCCTATACTCCCTGCCATTCCCAGCATTCCCAATGCTTCTCCTCTGTTTTTATCTCCGACAATATCGGCCAAGTAAGCTGTTGTACCCGTTGGTTTAAATCCTGTGCTCAACCCATGTATGAGTCTCAGTGCGAAAAAGGCAAACAGCCCTGAAATCAATGGATAAATGGCTGAACTAATGGCGGCTGCCAATGCGCCAAAAATCATCACGGGTCTCCTGCCCACCAAGTCAGCAAGCTTACCACTAAAAGGTCTGCTCACAGCCGCTGTGAAAGCAAATAAGGATATGATCAATCCTTTGTATTCTGCCCCACCCATCTGGGTAATATAATTGGGCAACTCAGGAATGATCATATTGAAACTGCCCATAAACAGAACAGAACTCAGGCATAATAGCCCGAATTCAACAGTGCGCAGATCGCGCGAGATAATGGAATCTAATTTCAAGCCGCAAATGTCAACTTTAATACTGGATTTAGAATAATTGTGAATTGAGTATTCTTGGGCTTCAAGGTTTTTTCTTTTATTGACTGACGGTAGAATAAAACCGTGAGCGGTATTTTTTGACTCCGTCGATGTTCTATCTTTACCAACTGTTCATTTTAACAAAAACCACGAATGAAAATCCAAAAAATTAGAATTGCAGCTATTTTGTTGTTTGGTGCAGGATTACTCTCGCTTTCGAAAGTTTCCGCCCAAAACGAGATGCCCGAAAACTTTTATTTCGATAAACTGGATAATGGTCTTGAATTACTTGTGATTGAAGATCCTAGTGTACCTCTTGTCACTATTGAAATAGCCGTTCACAATGGAGCCTACACTGAAAGCCCTGAGTACGACGGACTCTCTCACTTATATGAGCACATGTTTTTTAAAGCGAACAAGAATATTCCCTCACAGGAGAAGTTCTTGGAGCGTGTGAATGAGTTAGGGATTTCTTTCAACGGAACCACGAGTGATGAGCGAGTGAATTACTACTGTACACTTAGCAGTACCAAACTTGAAGAAGGGCTTGAATTCATGAATAATGCCATTCGCTATCCGCTTTTTTTGGAAGAGGAGATGAAAAATGAGAATCCCGTTGTAGACGGAGAATTCCAACGGGCTGAATCAAATCCTGTATTCTTTTTGATGAACGATGTCAATAAGGCAATGTGGGGTGAAAATTATAGCAGAAAAAATACCATTGGTGACCACGACATTATTTTATCTGCTACCCCTGAGAAAATGCGGATCATCCAAAATAAATATTACTATCCAAATAACACTATTCTTGTCGTAGCAGGCGCGGTAAACAGGGATGAAGTAAAGAAAATGGTGATGACTCAATTCGGTGATTGGGAGCCGAGCGAATTCGATATTTTCGAAAAGTATCCGATTCCGGAATTTGAGCCATTGAGCGAATCAAGAACTGTAGTTACCGTAAATGAAAACGCGCAAGTTCCTATTATGATGATTCAACAATTCGGACCAAAATCGATGGAAGATATCGAAGCAACTTATGCTGCCGATGTATTTCATACGATTCTTTCTCTCCCGTCCAGCAGGTTTCAAAAAAACCTGGTTGAATCAGGCTTGGCATATCAAGCGGGTAGTTCATACCAAACCTTGAAGCACGTAGGGCCGATCACGACCTTTTTCGTTCCGAATCCGCAACAAATGACCGAAGCCATATCAGCACTTGAAGCCGAAGTTGCCTTGTGGGATACAGACGATTATTTCACCGATGAGCAAATAGCTGCGGCAAAGAATCAATTATTGATTCAAGATGTATACGGCCGCGAAAGCACTTCTAACTTCGTTCACTCCATTACCTTTTGGTGGGCATCTGCCACCATTGATTACTACTTGGGGTACATCGATAATTTGCAGAAAGTGACGCGTGATGATATGAAAGCGTATGTCAAGAAGTACATCCACGGAAATCCCAATGTAACGGGTATACTGGTATCACCGGCCATGAAAGAGTCCATGGATATTAGCAGCATCAACCCCATCTCAATGTAACAACCATGTTAAAGACGAATAGAATGTTTACAAGAACCTTATTTATTGTGTTGGCCATGGCAGTTTCGTGGACGACAAATGGACAAACCGCACCTGAAACAACGGAATTGGAAGCTTCAGGGATTAAAATAATTGCGCGCGAATCGGTCAAAGGTACCGTGAGCACGCGAACTTTCTTAAGAGGAGGTGTCAATAATTACTCTTTTGAAAATCAAGGTATCGAAGAACTGATGCTATCGATGATTGCTGAAGGCGGTCCCGCGTCAACTTCAAAAACTGAGTACCAGCAACAGCTTGAATCTATTGGTGCTCGAATCTCTGCAAGTACAGGGTACGATTATGGAAATATTTCTTTGAGCTCCATTAAGGAATACTTTTACGATGCAGTCCAGATATACTTGGAGGCACTTTCAAACCCTGCATTTCGGCAGGAGGATTTCGACTTGATCAAGAACAGAATGATCACAAATGCAAAACAGGCTAAGACAAATCCTGATGCCCATTTGATGGATTTAGCCATGGGAAGCACTTGGGAAGGGACGGATTACGCAAAGAAGCCTTCGGGAACCATTGAGTCTCTCGAATCTCTCACTTTACCTCTTGTCCAGAAGTATTACACTTCGGTATTCTCTAAGCAAAATATTTTCATGGTATTGGTAGGCGATGTTCCTCAAGAAAAAGTGACTTCGATGATAGAGGGTAGCGGAATGTCCAAATTACCTGAAGGAAAACAAGCCAATTGGTTTGTAGTAGAAGATGGCGTAGAATCAGGTCTGACTGTCGAAGATCGAAATATAGAAACGAACTATATCACAGGCGTATTCAGCGCTCCAAAGAAAGGCACGGAGGAATCGATACACAATGCCTTGGCTATGCGTATTTTAGGAATGCGATTCTTTGAAGAGCTTAGGACTAAGAGAAGCCTGTCTTATGCACCCTCAGCTAGATCTACGGGGTATATAGCAAGGCCTATGAATCAAGTCTACATTTCTACAACAGACCCCGAACAAAGCTTGGAGGTAATGATTGACTTGGTTAATTCTGTTCGAACTGAAGGTTATGAGGAAAAGGAATTGGAAGGGACGAAACAATCGTTTTTGACCAATTACTACATGGGGCAAGAAACGAATTCGTCCATTAGTATGTCTCTGGGTGTAAATGAGATTCAGGGTAGTTGGAAAAATATGGATAGGTTTACCGACAGAGTATTAAACACATCTCTTGAAGATATCAACATGGTTATAAGCTCTTACGGAGAAGAAATTAATTGGTCATACTTGGGTAAAGAAGAAATGGTAAAACCGAAGTACTTTAAACAGCCGGTAAAAACCAAGAAGATTAAAAAGTAAAAGACGTCTGGAAAAAGTAAAGGAACGTCCTCGATCTCGAGGGCGTTTTTTTATTTCTGCTCGGCCAATATGGAATTCGAGTAAGGGAACTTCACTTCAGAATAGGTTGGCAGGGCTCTAATCTTTAATGCTAAATCTTTTGCTTCAGTCTCTTTTCCTCCTCTCCAAAGAAGAATTGCTCTGAGATCAGCATTTTCCAAATTTGATTTAGAGAGCTCATCAGAAAACCACCCTGCCGCCTCTCTGAGAATACCTGTGTCATTCGAATAATTCAAAAGTATTTGAGCCATTTCAAACAGAGTTTTCTCAGGAAGTTGACCATTCGCCTTAATACTTTTTCCCAAGTTTAGGTAGGCATTCCAGTTGCCTGTCAACTGAAAGAAATAAGACTTGTATTTGGCAGTGTACTCAAACTCACCTCCCCCAAATGCAAGTTCTGCCTTCGTAATCATAGATTCGAATTGGCTGTTTTTTCCCGATCGTACTGCAGCCTTCATTTGATCGAAAAAATATGCGTCGAGTTTGTCATAGACCTCCTCTTTCCCAAATAGTCTAACTAATGTATCTCGCTCCTGAACAATTCGATTTATCACCTCATCATTCAAGCGGAAGCGCATAGCAACTGCCCAAACGACCTCATCTTGAAGTCGGGGATTCATTTGAAAAAATAGTTTCAGTGCCTCCTCTGAAGGTTGTGGTAGATTTGAAAGATCAAAGGACTGTTCAAAGAATTTGGGGTAATTGAGATCGAAATTTAGTGGAGATTTGCTTTTCGGCAGAGTGTCAAAAGGAAGTTGAAGTACCTGTATTTCTTCCGATTTAATTGGCATTTCATGTAGCCTTCGAAGTAGTTGTCCCGATTTGTCAAAAATCAAGATAGCGGGCAATTTGTTGATGCGATGTTTCATTGAGATCACTTTTCCAAAGTTACTTCCAGAGTCAATTGTGCCCATAGGATAAGGAAATACTGAGTCAAGCTTTTCGAGATAGGTCTCATCTTTTGCCAGCAGGCACTCTCCACATTTACTATTACTCAAGATAGTCAGGCCCGTTTCATCTTTTGGAATTGACGATAAAAAATGAAGAAACTCAGGAATCGAGTCAATCGATTCTTGTGCTTTTGAAGAAAAGGACAGCAGTAGCAAAGGCGTGCAAACAAAAAACCATTGCACAAGACGTGCGGAAATAAAATGTAGTAACTGCCAAACGTATACCGTCAAAGCCTATTTTTGTTTAAAAATTTCTGTAATATTAACCCTATAGAAATTTATTGCGGGAAGAACGAAGAAGAACAGTTAAATATATGGCAAGTTCCAAAACAACCACCCATACGTCATTGGCATGTGAGTTCTGCCAATCTCATCATAGATCGCTATTCGGTTCACTTTCAGAGGGTGAGTTAAAAAATGTTGACGCAGGTAAAACTTGTACAAAATACAAAAAGGGGCAGGTGCTTTTTCACGAAGGTACCAGACCTCTTGGAGTTTTTTGCGTAAGTAGTGGGAGAATTAAGGTCTACCGATTAGGTATTGACGGAAAGGAGCAGATTATTAAAATTTCAGCATCGGGAGATCTATTGGGGTATAAAGCCCTCCTTTCTGACCAACATTATAGCCTGTCTGCCGAAGCACTCGACGATTGTGTGGTTTGCTTTGTTCCAAAAGAAGACTTCTTGGAACTGCTAAAACCGGGAGGAAGGTTTTATACCGATATTTTAAAAGCCGTTTGCGAAGAAAACGGAGTAATGGCTGCTAAAATGACAGAGATGGCTCAGCGCAGTGTTCGTCAAAGAGCCGCACTCAGTCTTTTAATGTTGAAGGATACATACGGTATCGAGCACGAACTGGAAGGTGAAATCGAAATAAACCTCACCAGAGAAGATTTAGCCAATATCGTCGGAACTGCTACCGAGTCGTTAATTCGACTGCTCAATGAATTCAAGAAAGAAAACCTTATCGAAACTCAAGGCCGAAAGATTCGGATACTGGATCCGAAAGGTCTTCTGCTTGCATCCAAGCGGTAAGTAATCCTGATATTTATCATGTTTTGAACTGACTCAGGTCATAATCCGGGAATTACTGAATAGCGACTTTCGTTTTTGGTAAGTAATAGCCCGCTCATGACTGACAAAAAAATCCTTTTAGCCTTATCCGCAAAATCTACCGGGAAGGGAATTATTCGCTTTGTGAATGGTTTCGTTGCCGGAGACAATGTGAGTATTCGGCTATGTATTCTTGACGATGAACCCGGTGAATTGATGGCTCACGAGGAGATTTTGGATGATATCAGCTCCATTTGTTTTTCAAAATCCATCCCATTGAAAATCGACCACTTGATTAACGGCAACCAAGATCGACTGTTTAATATGGCCGATTTTTCCGATCTTTTGGTAGTCGAGAAATCTGTTCTTCAATTTCTGGCTATAGGCCATGATTTTCCTGCCAATTCTTGTGCATCTATTGCAGTTCCTGAAGAGTTTAACAGCATTTCAAACATTCTACTAATCACAGACGGATCTCGTCAGTCGATTCAAGGAGTGAAGCAGTTCTTCCAGATTTTCCCACAACTGAGCGGTAATCCGGATGTCAATTGGCTCTCGATCGAAAGTGGAGAGGAAAACCTTAGTTCCGAAGAAGAAAGACTCTTATTGGATTATCTGACTCAATACACAAAGAATGTGGGAGTTCTAAAAGTAGAAGAGCCGATTACCGGAAAGCTTCTAAAGCCGATACGGTACGACGACCACACAATTGTCGTAAGCAATATCAACTATCTCCTGTCAAAATATGGAGAGGACGAGGCGTTCAAACCATTTTTCGATAACCAAAGCACCCTGTTTTTCCCCGCAATGACTGCCTGATGAAGCGTAGAGAAGTAAGAGAAAAGGTTGCCTGCTTTCATTGTGGTGACCCTTGTGAGTCAGATCATGTTCAATTTCAAGAAAAGGATTTCTGCTGCCATGGCTGTAGAAGCGTCTATGAGCTTCTGCAATCCTGCGATTTAGAAGGATATTATGACTACGCGGATAATCCTGGAATTAAGACCTTAAAAGCTCCTTCCTCTGAGAAGTTTGCCTATCTGAATGACGATAGTATTCAGATGAAAATTCTCTCCTTCAAAAGTGAAAAACTAGCCAAAGTTTCTTTGAAATTGCCAGCTATGCATTGTGCCAGCTGTATCTGGTTGATCGAAAACTTTCGCAAGCTAGTGCCCGGAGTCATCGAGTCGCGTGTGAATTTCGTAAAGCGCGAAGCCGCTTTCACTTACGATCCTCAAATCGTTTCACTGCGCCGCTTGGTTGAGCAACTCGCCGCCATTGGCTATGAGCCCGAGCTAAATTTAGAAACTACCTCTGAGAAAAAGACAAATCGAGGTAATTTTAAGCTCATCACACAAATCGGCGTGGCCGGTTTTTGCTTCGGAAATATCATGCTGCTCAGCTTCCCTGAGTATCTCGCGATTGGCGAGGAGCTGGCCATTCAGTACAGATCATTTTTCGGGTACTTAAATTTTGCTTTGGCGCTTCCTGTGCTGATGTACTCTGCCAGCGATTACCTTCTTTCTGCCTGGAGAGCTGTGGTAAGGAAGGTTATCAATATGGATGTTCCCATTTCCATGGGTATTCTGGCGATTTTCTTGAGAAGTACCTATGAAATCTTCTTAGAAGGAGGGGGTGGATACATGGACAGTCTTTCGGCTTTGGTCTTTTTTCTCCTTGTCGGGAAATGGTTCCAACAAAAGACGTACGATAGTCTCTCCTTTGAGCGAGACTTCAAATCCTATTTTCCTATTTCAGTTCAGTTGGTTGACGCCGATGGAGAGAGGTCAATCGGAATTGAACACATTAAGCAAGGAGATCAGTTTCGTGTGAGAAGCGGAGAGCTCATTCCGGTAGATTCTATTCTCGTTGAGGGAGATGCCCATCTCGACTACAGTTTTGTGAGTGGCGAAAGCGACGCCGTAAAGGTTCAAAGTGGAGAGGCCCTATATGCCGGAGGTCGGCAGACGGGAGCTTCCATCGTTCTTGAAGCAACCAAATCGGTTGATCAGAGCTACTTAACAGGTTTATGGAATTCTGATGGAAATCAAAAAGAAGAACACGAGCTGGAGAGTTTTGCCGATCGGGTGGGGAAGGTATTTACCTATGTAATCGTGTTCATCGCTCTTTCAGCCGGTTTATTTTGGATGGTATTCGACCCGAGTTTGGTTTTGAATGCCGTTAGTGCCGTCTTAATCGTAGCCTGTCCTTGTGCATTGGCATTAAGCTTTCCATTTGCCTATGGCAATGCCATACGACTGGCAGGTCGAAAAGGGCTCTATCTTAAGAACGCAGCCGCCTTGGGTCGTATGGCCGAAGTTAGTCACATCGTCTTTGACAAGACCGGAACTTTAACCCGTGGCTCTGATTCAAAAGTTGAAATCGAGGCATCGGAGTTCACCCTACTCGACAAGGCGATAGCAGCAGCCATGGCTGCTCAGTCCGGCCACCCCTTGAGCCGGATGATTGCCCAATCTTTAAAAGCTTCAGATCAAACTCTTCCGAAGATTTTAAACTTCACGGAAGTGAAAGGAAAAGGTCTTCAAGCCGAATTTGCCGGAGATCATTACCGGTTGGGTTCTGCTGACTTTACGGGGTATAATGTCTCTGATAGAAAGGCCATGAATGCTAGTGCGGTCTATTTCAGCCGAAACGGCAAAACCGTAGCCAACTTCTCTATTCAGAAAGAGTATCGATCCAATTTGAATCGCCTGATCAAAAACTTAAAAAAGTTCTATTCACTTTATTTACTCAGTGGCGACAATGACTCGGAAAAAGAGCGGATGCAAGAAATTTTTAATCAGAAAAATGGCCTGCTTTTTAATCAACTTCCCCATCAGAAGCGAGAGTTTGTTGCGAAGCTTCGCCGACAAGGCGCTGTAACTGCCATGATCGGCGATGGACTCAATGATGCAGCAGCTCTAAAAGAAAGCGATCTGGGCATTTCCGTAGCAGATGATGTATTCCGCTTTGCACCAGCTTCAGATGCTATTCTCTCCTCTGCGGGATTTCATCACCTACCGGAATTCTTTGACTATTCAAAAGAGGTATTAAAGACGGTTCGACTCAGCTTTGCTTTGTCTTTCCTTTACAATGGTATCGGCTTGTTCTTTGCCGTTCAGGGAGTTCTGACTCCTGTGATCGCCGCGATATTGATGCCGATCAGTTCAATTACCGTAGTGGGTTTTGTCACTTTAAGAACCACTTTATTGTATCAAAAAAAATTCACTCAAAAATGCACTGAGTAAAAACTGATAAAAGTCAGTTTAAGTTATGACGCACATCATAAAAATCAGAAGCCACATGCGTTTCATTTGTATCGCCCAAAAATAAATTCAATGGAAGCACTTTTTTTACTCATCGGAATCAGCTTGGTAGTGGCGATCGTTTTCTTAGTCTCCTTTCTCTGGGCAGTGAAGTCCAAGCAATACGATGATGACTTTACCCCTTCGGTAAGGATGCTCTTCGACTCAGAAACAAAATCAGGTTCAAACGATAATACTTCAAATTAAGACGAGATATGAAGCTTGAAAAGTTTTACTACGATAATCAAATCGTTAAGCTCTTTGCCTACGCTACCATACTTTGGGCAGTAGTAGGAATGTTGGTCGGCTTATATGCCGCTTTTTCTTTGGTTTACCCGAGCCTTTCAATGGGGCTTGAATACACTACCTTTGGTAGGATAAGGCCGCTACACACCAATGCCATCATCTTTGCCTTTGTGGGTAACGGAATCTTCACAGGGGTTTATTATTCACTCCAGCGATTGCTTAAGACCAGAATGTGGAGTGATAAGCTCTCTAAAATCAACTTCTGGGGTTGGCAGCTTATTATCGTTGCCGCGGCCATCAGTCTGCCCCTTGGTCTTACCACCTCAAAAGAATATGCCGAACTAGAATGGCCAATTGACATCGCTATTGCTCTGATTTGGGTTGTTTTCGGGTGGAACATGATGATGACCATCATCAAACGTCGCGAAAGACACCTTTACGTTGCCATCTGGTTTTACATCGCCACATTCGTTACTGTGGCGGTTCTTCATATTGTTAATTCATTTGAGCTTCCCATCTCTTTCATGAAGTCCTACTCTTGGTATGCCGGAGTTCAGGATGCCTTGGTGCAATGGTGGTACGGTCACAATGCTGTAGCTTTCTTCTTAACTACTCCTTATCTGGGATTG
>CAZKXG010000078.1:0-14634 GCA_964556465.1 uncultured Cryomorphaceae bacterium
GATCACAAATGCGCTTTTCCCAAAGTTAAGGGACACATTTGGAACAAAAACTGATAATGGTCATTGCAAGCGTCTCCTCCCAAGAGTGACTTTGTCATGCGTAGAAGGAATCTTTGTGACATTTCAGAGTAGAAATGTAACTTCACCACACATGAAAACCGTCAAAGGCACCTTCGAAGTCACCCTCAATCCATTAGAGTCATACTCCACCGATCCACTCTTGGGTCACATGAGTATTGAAAAAATGTTTCAAGGCCCTCTGCAGGGATCGAGCAAAGGAGAAATGCTCACCGCCAGAACGGCAGTAGATTCTTCGGCAGGGTATGTCGCGATTGAAAAATTTTCGGGAACGCTCGAAGGAAAAAAAGGCAGCTTTGTATTGCAGCATTTTGGGATAATGAGTGGCGGAACGAACCGACTCAACTTAGAAGTTTTGCCCGATTCGGGTGCGGATGAGCTCACGGGAATATCGGGAATGATGGAAATCAAACGTGATGAAGGTCACCATTACGTTTTTCATTACGAGCTGATTTAAGTTGTCTTCTTACATTCGTAGGAAATGCTGGAACTATGAAAATTCTCGGATTAATAGGTGGAACTTCTTACCACGCTACATTGGAATATTATCGACTCATCAATGAAAAATTCGCCAAAGCGAACGGACCATTAGAAAGCCCAAGGTTGATTCTTTACAGTATTAATATCGCGGTTATGCGCACCCAAGATCAAAAACTTATCACAGGTGTGTATCGAGATGTTTCCAAACGACTTGAAAGAGCCGGGGCTGAGGCTATCGTGATTTGTGCGAACACACCGCATATGGTATGCAATGTCGTCCGGGAAGAAATCGGGATCCCATTTCTCCACATCGCTGATGCTACGGGAAAAGAGGCCAAACGTCTAGGGTTGAAGAAGCTGGGACTACTGGGCACCAAGCCCACCATGAAGGGCAGGTTCATCTCGGGGGTGCTCAAGGACAATTTCGACATGGAAGTTATTACACCCGAAGGCGATCGATTTGACACCACCCACGATTACATTTCCAAGGAACTCACTCAGGGCATCTTCTCCGACGAAGCAAATAGGTTTTATTTGGAAGAAATAGAAATGATGAAAGAAAGAGGAGCCGATGGAATTATTTTGGGATGCACGGAGTTGCCGCTACTGCTTAAAGATACCAAGGCAGCATTGCCTTTATTGTCCACCACTGATCTGCATGCGCAAATGGCGGTAGAGTTCATATTAGGCTAGAAAAATGAGTTTGGACAAACATAGAAAGCGCTGGTTGACTTTTGCTCCACTCGGACTGGTTCTGGTCGGTGCAGGATTTTCCATGGCCATCGATGCCGGATTTTATCGAATGAACGGCGCCACCACTCTGAATTGGGTTTTATACGGAACGGCTGCTCTGATCGTTTTTAATGCAGGTTTGTCTTTTTTTGGCCAAGCGATCATCGAAAAAATACAATACAACCGAGAAAAACTATAAAATTGCCACGATGAAACAGTTCCTTCTGATCTTGCTGCTCAACACTATTTTCTTTACAGGCCTTGCCCAAAAAGAATCACCTCCGATTTATTTTGGGTTGCAAGCCAGTCCGAATTTTTCTTATCGGGTATTGTTCAATAACTCGGGCGAATCGAGCGTCGATGACGACATAGATTACCTCAACAACCGAGAAGAAGCTGCGTTGGGCTATCGGTTTGCTGCAGTAGCAGGAATCAAAGTCACAGAGAGCTGGACTTTGGAAGCAGGCATTGCTTATTTGAGAAACTGTACCCGATTGAACCTAACGTTTGGAGATGAAGTTGACCCGAGAAGAGGTATCGTTAATGACAATGAATACACCGAAGGAGAGCTGGAGACCTGCCTCTCCTATGTAGGAATTCCAATTCGAATCATCTGGAGTTTTGGCTCCGAAAAAACGAAGGTTTTGGCTTCCTTTGGTTTGTCACCTCAAATACTTCTTGATCAAAATACCACGGCAAAACTTTCAAATGGAGACAAAACGGAAGAAATGGATATTGATTCTTTTGAGGATGCTACCGGTTTCAACCTGAGTCCATCTTTAGGCATAGGAGCGGAGTTTAAATTGAATGACAATTTTTTCCTAAGAGCTGAGGGCGTAGCACGATTTGGAGTTGTGAATATAAACGAAGACTCTCCGATAAACTCAAACACCTACAGCTCAGAATTGAATGTGGGCATCCATTACCTCCTTGCCAAAAAATCAAAAGGAGATTCTTAAATCTTCGCGATTTCATCGACTGATATTTAAGTTGTTTAAACTTAGGTTAAGGTTTGACCAAGGCGAAACTTTAAAACAATTTGTGCCGTATGAACAAGTGATTTTTATGGTCGTCTATGCTTACTGTGAAGTTGTTAGCAGAACGGTAGAATTTTCTTTAAATATTTCAATTCTTCCAAGATCTGCCGAACTCCATGGTGGCAAAGTTGAAATTTCAGCTTAACATTCGCTAAACTTTCAAAAAGAGTCGACCTGAACTAGTTTTGATCCGACAAAAAAAAGGTCTATTTTTGAGCTCATTGAAGAGTCAACATGAAATTCAACCGCTCATTTGACCAGAGTTGGAGGTAATTTGTGAATTCTAAAACAACCGAACTCGTGAATACAGTATTCAGCATCGACGTAGAAGAATGGTTCCATATTTTGGAAACGGATTCTGTGTCTAAAACTATCTCTGACTGGGATCAATACCCCAGCAGAATAAATGAATCCATGAACATGCTTTTTGATGTTCTGGACAAACACAATGTTAAAGCTACGTTGTTCTTTTTGGGTTGGGTAGGTGAAAAATACCCGCACATTGTCAAGGAAGCCTGTAAGCGAGGGCATGAAATTGCTTCTCACGGGTACTACCACGATTTGGTTTATGAGTTGGGTTATAAAAAATTCAGAGAGGACATAAGGAGATCTAAAGCTCTTCTCGAAGATCTTTGCGGTCAGGAAGTCAGAGGATACAGAGCACCGGGATTCTCACTCACGCCTGAAGCCTCCTGGGCATATCCCGCTCTCATTGAAGAAGGCTTTACCTACAGCTCTTCAATCTACCCGGCAAAACGTGCACACGGTTTTTTCACCGATTTTGGCGATGAGCCACGTGAGATAATTTATCAGGGAAAATCAATCGTTGAATTTCCTATGACAGTCTTGGAGGCGCCTTTTACTTCTTTATCCTGCTTCGGAGGCGGTTACTTCAGATTATTCCCGGTGAGCTGGTACAAAGCTGCAGCCGAAATGCTGAAGAAAAAAGACAAAAACTTGATTTTCTACATTCACCCAAGAGATATTGATATCGAGCAACCCAAGCTAGACCTTCCCATGAAGAGAAAGATCAAATCTTACATCAATGTGGGAACGACCTTATCGAAAATTGATAAGATTTTGGAGGGTGAAAACTACACCAGCTTTGAAAAAGTAATCGAAAGAACTCAGATTAGCTCTTTGCCAAAGGCTATTGTCCATACAGAAAAAGGAATTGAGAGCACATTCTTGAACTTTGAAAAAAGAACCGGAGCCTTCAAGGAAAAAAGAAATCCACGTCGTGTGATTCCCGTTGCAACCACAGATTAAAACACATATATAGGTTGGTTGAAAATGTATAGTCCTGAAAATGCAAAATTTCAATCCAACCCTTCTTAAAGAAATAGTTACAACTAAGATGCCCTTCGGAAAATTCGAAGGGCTTTTTTTATGCGACCTTCCCATTTCATACTTGGAATGGTTTAAGCGAAAAGGTGGGTTTCCTCGAGGAAAAATCGGGGTATTACTCGAAACCGTTTACGAAATAAAGCTGAACGGATTAGACGAGATTCTTTTTGAGCTTAAGCGAAGATTCAAATAAAATTTGATCGAAAAATATTTTGATCTCTAATTTCCTTTTTATCTACTTTTGTGTAAAATTTAAAAAGCTCGAAATCATTGTGAGCAAGGCGCTTCCGAGGTTTCCATTCAAATCAAATATTAACACGGCTCACCATATTTAAATCGTACGAACACCCACTGGATTGAAAACGAAATACTTTGATCTCATTGATCAATCTTTCTTCTTTCCCCAAGAAGAATTTACGCTAAACGGGTCAGAACTCAAGTTTCATGATATCGACCTGATGAAACTGGCCGAAGTATACGGCACTCCACTTAAATTCACCTACCTACCAAAGATCAGCGATAACATATATCGCGCAAAAGGATGGTTTAAGGATGCAATGAAAAAAAGCAAGTATAAGGGAACTTATAACTATTGCTACTGCACGAAAAGCTCTCACTTTAAGCACGTCTTAGATGAAGCTCTGAAAAATGACATTCATATTGAGACTTCCTCGGCATTTGATATCAATATCGTTCAGAACCTCAAGAAATCAGGTGCCATTAAAAATGATACTTACGTAATCTGCAACGGTTTCAAACGTGATCAATACGTACACAACATAGCGGAATTGATAAATGGAGGCCACAAAAAGTGCATCCCCATAATTGACAATTACGAGGAACTCAACTTACTCTCAGAACAGATCAATGAAGACTTTGAAGTTGGAATTCGTATCGCGTCAGAAGAAGAACCTAAGTTTGAGTTTTACACTTCCAGACTGGGTATCGGATATAAGAATATCGTTCCATTTTACAACCGAGAAATAAAAGATCGACCCGATGTAAAACTGAAAATGCTGCACTTTTTCATCAATACGGGTATCAGGGATACAGCCTATTATTGGAATGAATTGCAAAAATGCTTGAAAGTCTATATTGACTTGAAGCGTGTTTGTCCTAACCTTACGGGGCTAAACATAGGCGGTGGTTTTCCCATTAAAAATTCATTGGGCTTTGATTACGACTATGCATACATCATCGATGAAATCGTAAATCAAATAAAGATGGCCTGTGATGAGGCAGGAGTGGATACCCCCGACATTTTTACCGAATTCGGGAGTTTCACTGTTGGTGAAAGTGGCGGAGCCATTTACAAAGTGCTTTATCAAAAGCAACAGAACGATAAGGAAAAGTGGAATATGATCAACTCATCTTTCATCACTACCCTGCCCGATACTTGGGCGATCAACAAACGCTTTGTGATGCTTCCGATCAATCGCTGGAATGAAGAATATGAGCGGGTGCTCCTCGGCGGCCTCACTTGCGATAGCGACGACTATTACAATTCTGAGCAGCACATCAATGCTATCTATCTGCCAAAGTATAGAAAGGACAAACCACTTTATATCGGCTTTTTCAATACCGGTGCTTACCAAGACACCATTGGTGGTTATGGCGGATTGCAGCATTGCTTGATTCCACAACCAAAACAGTTGCTGATCAGCAAAGACGAAAACGGAGAAATCAAAACAGAGGTCTTCGCACCTCAACAAACTCAAGAAGCGATGCTCGATATCTTAGGTTATCAAAATACCGAAGAGTCAGCGCCGATTATATCCACAAAAGAAGAACAGATTAACTAACATGGACGCACCGAGAACTTATGCGGGAATAGAAAAAGAATTCGCAACTCCCGAGAAGTCAAAAATCGTTTTAATCCCCGTTCCTTACGACGGGACAAGTACATGGCTAAAAGGTGCCGACAAGGGACCTGAAGCTTTTCTGAAAGCTTCTGAAAACATGGAGCTCTACGACATCGAAACCGAGACTGAGGTCTACAAACAGGGTGTATTCTTGCACGAGCCTATTGCCGAAAACTCGAGTCCTAAGGCGATGGTCGAAGCTGTGCATCTAGCTACCAAAAAAGAAATTATCAAAAATAAATTCGTTACTCTTTTCGGCGGTGAGCACTCCGTATCAATTGGTGCCATAAGAGCGTTCAATGAGTGCTTTGACAACCTTACGGTTTTGCAAATCGACGCACATGCCGATCTTCGTAAAGAGTATGATGGCACTCCCTACAATCATGCCTGTGCGGTTTACGAAGCGAGTCAAAACACCAATTTGATTCAAGTCGGTATTCGAAGTATGGATATCTCAGAAACCGGAGTGATGGACAAAGAAAAAGTCTTCTTCGCGCATGATATGGCAACTGATGAGTACTGGCCCGATAAGGTCATGGAGTTGCTAACCAAGAATGTCTACATCACTTTTGACTTAGACGCTTTCGATCCGAGTATTCTTGCTTCGACAGGCACCCCCGAACCGGGAGGACTTTTCTGGTATGAAACACTCGATTTTTTGCGCAACGTATTCTCAGAGAAGAATGTTGTTGGCTTTGACATCATGGAGCTCTGCCCGAATGAAGTTGATAAATCTTCCGATTTTGTAGCAGCGAAACTGTATTACAAAATGCTTTCTTACAAATTCATGAATTCAACCGGCAGTGATGACTATGAAGTTGGAGCTGAAGGGGAAAAAGATTCTTCCATAGAACGAACGATGACAAAAAACTCTGACTACGATGAGTAAGCCGATTACCGATTTTATCGAAAAATACTACCTGCATTTCAATGCAGCTACCCTAGTAGATGCCTCCAAGGCATACACTGCTCAGTTAGACAGAGGCGCCAAAATGATGGTGACACTTGCGGGTGCGATGAGCACAGCCGAATTGGGGAAAATTTTTGCAGAGATGATTCGCCAAGACAAGGTTCAAATCATTTCTTGCACAGGTGCAAATCTTGAAGAGGACATTATGAACTTGGTGGCCCACAGCCATTACGAGCGTGTGCCTAACTACCGTGATCTCACTCCTCAGGAAGAATGGGCGTTGCTCGAAAGAGGTTTGAACCGAGTAACGGATACCTGTATTCCAGAAGAGGAGGCCTTCCGGAGATTGCAAAAACATGTCTTCAAAATTTGGAAAGATGCCGAGGACAAAGGGGAGCGCTACTTCCCTCATGAATTTATGTACAAACTGCTCTTGTCAGGAGTTTTAGAAGAGTATTATGAAATCGACATTGCAGACTCCTGGATGTTTGCCGCTGCGGAAAAGAACCTCCCCATCATCGTTCCCGGCTGGGAAGACAGCACCATGGGAAATATCTTTGCCAGTTATGTAATGAAGGGCGATTTAAAAGCTTCCACCATGAAGTCGGGCATTGAGTACATGGCTTTTTTAGCCGATTGGTACACCGAGAATTCTCAAAACGGAATCGGGTTTTTTCAGATCGGGGGAGGAATTGCAGGTGACTTTCCGATTTGCGTAGTACCCATGCTCTATCAGGATTTGGAGCGCACGGATACACCATTTTGGAGCTACTTTTGTCAAATTTCAGATTCCACCACGAGCTATGGCAGCTACTCCGGAGCTGTACCTAACGAAAAGATAACTTGGGGTAAACTGGATTTGGACACACCAAAATTCATCATCGAATCTGATGCAACCATCGTGGCACCGCTCATGTTTGCGCACATACTGGGCATGTAATGGTGAAAAAAAATCGGAGAACTGAAAGGAATTTAAATACCTTCAATATCACCATATAACTCATCAATTAATGAATACTCCATTTCACCTCTCCCTGCCATGCCGAAGTGTAAGCACCACCAAGTCATTTTATGTAAAAAAAATAGGGGCAAAAGCAGGCCGCGAGGCCTCTACTTGGGTTGATATTGATCTCTATGGAAATCAAATCACCTTCATCAAAGACGAAAGTTTTCACTTCGACTACCACAACTACCGCTTTGGCGATTCAATTATTCCCGCATTTCATTTCGGAGTATTACTGGAAAAAGAAATTTGGGATGACCTCCACAAGAAATTGAACGAGGCTAAAATCACCCTTACCGAAAAACGAAAGTATTTGGACGGGGTGCCCGGAGAGCATCAATCCTACTTTTTGGAGGACCCGAACGGATATACCGTGGAATTCAAATGTTTCTCCAAGAAAGGAGACACATTTAACAAATAACAAAATAAGATATGCCTTCAACGAAGGAAATTCAGAACGTAGAATTACAGCTTCTGGACCTGAATGATTACGCCGAATTAAAAGAGGCGATGGTTTCGGCTTACCACACCATGCCCGATAGCTACTGGAAAGAGCATCATATCAAAACCTTGATCAAAAAATTTCCTGATGGCCAAGCTGTAATTAAAGTAGATGGTAAAATAGCGGGCTGCGCCCTGTCAATCATTGTAGATTGGGAAAAAACGCTCAATCACCACACGTACAAGGATATTACCAAAGACTACACATTCGACTCTCATACGGAGGACGGTGACATGCTCTATGGAATTGACATTTTCATCACACCGCAATACCGAGGCCTTCGATTGGGAAGAAGGCTTTACGATTACCGTAAAGAGCTTTGTGAAACTCTAAATCTGAAAGGCATCGCCTTTGGAGGAAGAATACCCGGCTATCACCGATATTCTGATCAACTTTCTCCTAAGGAATACATCGCAAAGGTGCGACTGCAAGAAATTTCAGACCCCGTTCTGAATTTTCAAATATCCAACGATTTTCACCCTGTTCGGATTCTCAAGAATTACCTTGAAGGCGATACTGCTTCAAATGAGTTTGCGGTATTGATGGAATGGGACAATATCTATTACGAAAAACCCAATAGTGATGTCAGCGTAACGAAAACGGTGGTTCGCTTAGGATTGGTCCAATGGCAGATGCGCCCCTACAAGGACTTGGACGCGCTTATTACACAAGTAGAGTATTTCGTGGACGCCGTGTCCGGTTATCGCTGCGACTTCGCCCTTTTTCCTGAGTTTTTTAATGCCCCCTTGATGGCCAAGGACAATCACCTGAAGGAGTCTGATGCCATCAGAGAGTTGGCAAGCTACACGGAGGCGATTGTCAAAAAAATGCGGGAGCTTGCCGTTTCTTACAACATCAATATCATCACGGGCAGCATGCCTTTGTTGGAAAATGACCACCTCTACAATGTAGGATATGTGTGTCATCGCGACAGCACGGTAGAGCGGTATGAAAAACTGCACGTAACTCCTGACGAAGCAAAAGTATGGGGTATGCAGGGAGGCTCTAAATTGCAAACTTTCGATACGGATGCCGGCCGAGTTGGTGTCTTGATTTGTTACGACTCTGAATTTCCTGAACTGAGCCGCCTTTTGGCAGATGAGGGGATGGATATCCTTTTCGTGCCTTTCCTAACCGATACCCAAAACGGGTACTCAAGAGTGCGCCATTGTGCGCAAGCCAGAGCCATCGAAAACGAATGTTACGTAGCGATAGCAGGTAGTGTGGGAAACCTGCCAAACGTGCACAACATGGATATTCAGTTTGCTCAATCAATGGTATTTACTCCTTGCGATTTTTCATTCCCAACGAATGGCGTCAAGGCCGAGGCTACTCCGAATACCGAAATGATTCTCATTGCAGATGTAGACCTGAGTCTACTTCGAGAGTTGCATCAAAAAGGAGCAGTGCGAAACCTGATCGATCGCAGGAAAGACATTTTTGAGTTAAAGAAGAAAGTCTAATCTCATTTTTGAAAGCGACAGATATTTCATATTTTGCCCCAAATAACAGGCGATGCTGGGGTTAATACTGATATATTTTGTTGGAAAGGCGTTTTACAGTCTTGCCGAAAAACACGGGAAACAAAAATGGCTTTTCGCTATATTGGGAGTTCTGTCTTACTACTTTGGCCTATTTAGCGCGGGTATAGGTATAGGGGCCGTTGAGGTAATGAATCCCAATCTCGTTCTACCCGAAAATGAGTTGGTTCTCTCTCTTATGACATTACCGGTAGGTGTCCTTTTTTGTTGGGGTTTCTACAGGATTTTAAAGTACAATTGGGAAAAATCAAAACACTCCATTTCTGAAGATTTACTTGACCTCTAATCTTCTTTTCTGTATTGACATCTTTCAATGTATATTTGAGCCTTGATGGAATTTTTGTACCCGAGTTTTCTCTACGCGCTGGCCTTTTTGGCAATTCCGATCATCGTCCATCTTTTCAATTTTCGGCGTTTTAAAAAGATTCCGTTTACCAATGTTCGCTTTTTACGTGAGATAAAGGTGCAGACACAGTCTCAGAACAAGCTCCGTCACCTTCTGGTATTACTCATGCGCTTGCTTGCTTTGGCCTTTTTGGTATTTGCTTTCGCACAGCCTTATGTACCCGAAGATAATTCAGCGGATAAAGACCGTGGTCAGGCAGTCTCGATTTTCATAGATAACTCCTTCAGTATGCAAGGTGAAAGTGAAGCCGGTCCTTTGATGGAGGTAGCTAAAAACCGAGCCATCGACATTGCCATGGCCTATGATGCTACCGATCGTTTTCAGCTTCTTTCCCAAGATTTTCTAGGCGAGAATCAGCGATTCGTGAGTCGCACTGAATTCATTCAGAACGTCGAAGAATTAAAACTCAGTTCTAAATCGCGTTCGCTTGAAAGTATCGCAGAGCGTCAGCAAGACTTGATGGGTAAGGCTGATGCCGAATTGGCAAAAGAAGCATACCTCATCAGCGACTTCCAAAAAAGCCAATTTCCGATGGAGTCATTCGCACCGGATACCGCTATCAGCTATGGCCTTGTTCACTTAGAAAGAAGCTCCCCCTCAAACCTATACATTGATTCAGTGTGGTTTCCAACTCCCGTTAGACGAGCAGGTGAAAGTGAAAACCTAAGTGTGAGAATTGTGAATACGGGAACCCAAGATTTGGAAAACATTCCGATCAACCTTTCGATCAATGGAGTTCAGAAGTCCATTGGAAGTTTCGCAGTAAATGCTCAGTCTTCGGTTGACACGGCCATTACCTTTATTCACGACTCACCGGGACTGAAATCGGTAGTCGTAGAAATTGAAGATTATCCCATCGACTACGACGATGCATTTTACCTGGGCTATCGTGTACACGATCGACTAAAGATTTTGTCCATTTCACCTTCAAATGGAGATCTGACAAAAGATTTCGTCGGCTCAGTTTACCGAGTAGACAGTGCCTACGACTTTCGTTCGACGAGCCTAAGCAGTTTGAATTATACTGATCTTCAAAGCAACGATTTACTAATCCTGAACGAACTGTCGTCAATTCCGGGTGGACTGCGTCAAGAAGCGGTGGCTTTTGCGGCAAACGGTGGTTCGGTTTGGGTTATACCTTCTTCAGAAATCGATCTTGCATCTTACAATGAACTCTTGACTGAACTGAAAGCAGGGGCCTACCTTCCAATAAAAGAAGAGGAAGTGAAAGTACGGTCACTCAATGCTGAGAGCCCTTTGTACCGTGATATATTCGAGTCGGTTCCGAGAAACATTGACCTACCAAGTGCCAAGGAATTTTATCCGATCACCAGCTCGTTGCGCTCAACCGAAGAATCTCTTCTGCAACTTTCCGGAGGAAACTCATTTTTGAGCGCCTACAGAGAATCTGGCGGAAATATCTATGTCCAAGCGGTTCCTTTAAATTCAGAAAAGAATAACTTTTCCCGCCACGCCATATTTGTGGCTACCGCTCTAAGGGTTGCCGAGTTGAGCCGCTCCACTGAAACTTATGCTGTAGAAATTGGCAATGAATCTTCATTCTCTATTCCGTTTATCAGGACTCAAAATGAAGATGTTTTCCACTTGACTCAGTCCGAAAACGAGCTGGACATCATACCGGCGTTCCAAGTTTCAGAAGGAAGAATAGCTCTATTTGCTGGTCCCGAGCTCAATGAAGCAGGAACGTACTCATTGGTGTTGGGTGACTCAGCACTAGCGGCTGTAGGTTTTAATTTCGAACGAATGGAAAGTGACTTGGCTTCATATTCCGAGGAAGAGCTGAAAACCACCGTTACTGCGAATGCAGCCGGTAACATCACACTCTTTTCCGGCGAATCAGAAAATCTGGCTCGAGAAGTACAACAGAAAGTTTCGGGAACTGAACTCTGGAAAATCTGTCTAATTTTAGCTTTAACTTTCCTTCTATTGGAAAGCCTCTTATTGCGTTTCGGTAAAAGAACAATGGCATGAAAACCCTGATTTCGCAGGCAAAAATCATCGATAAAAGACACGACCAAAATGGCGAGATCGTAGATATTCTAGTCGAAGATGGCATCATTCAAAAAATAGGCTCTTCCATCCGCGAGGCTGTTGATGAGAAAATTGAAGGTGATGGCCTTTGTGTTTCCATCGGCTGGATGGACATGCGCGCCAACTTTCGCGACCCCGGAGAAGAGTACAAAGAAGGAATTTCCAACGGATTGAAAGTGGCCTCCAAAAGTGGTTTCACCGCAGTTGCACTTTCGCCCGATACCACTCCTGCCATCGACAATAAAGGCGCCATTGAGTACTTGAGAAATCGAGCCAAAGGCAGCGGAGTAGAAATCTACCCCATCGGTGCCGTATCGGTTGGGTTAAGAGGTGAGGCCATGTCAGAAATGTACGACATGCATCAAGCAGGTGCTGTAGGATTTGGCGACGACAAACATCCGATCAACGAATCCGGACTGTTGCATAGAGCTCTCCTCTACACATCAAATTTTGATGCACCCGTTCTCCATTTTCCTTACGATTCGAAGCTTATTCCAAACGGACAAATAAACGAAGGTACGCTTTCAACGAGCTTGGGACTGAAAGGCATTCCTGCCATCAGTGAAGAAATGATGGTGAGACGAGACTTGACCCTATTGGAGTACACCGAAGGTCGATTGCATCTCGGTCCGATTTCATCGGCCAAATCAGCCGATCTTGCCAATGAATCCAGATTAAATGGATTGAGAGTTACCACTGAGGTCACTGCGGCTCACTTGGCTTTTTCGGAAGAGAAACTAAATGACTTTGATAGCAACTTTAAGTTAATGCCGCCCCTCCGAACGGAAGCCAACAGGAAGGCTCTTATTGCGGCCTTGAAGTCGGGTAAGATCGATGTGATCTCATCTGATCACTCGCCTGAGGATGAAGAAAACAAAAAACTGGAATTCGACTTGGCCAACTTCGGCATGGCCGGCATGGAGTTATTCTTCCCAATGCTTATCGGTGCCGTAGGTGATGAAATTTCATTGGATGAATTGGTAGCTAAATTTTCCATATCACCAAGAGAAATATTGGGAATAGAAGCCCCGATGATTGCCGAAGGAGCGACTGTTAATTTGACTGTTTTCAGCATGGATGAGAGCGCAGATACCCTAAAGCTCCAGACAAAAGGCTACAACGTACCCGAACTAGACCTGAAATTTAATGGGAAAGTTATTCGGACATTTCACTCCCATTAAACTCATTCAGTAATAGCTTTCTTCTAATCAGTGGTTTATTGTACCGTTCGTAATCGGACTTAGCCCTTTGATGAATTCAAGACTGGTTTTACGGTTTCCGTTTTCTAGCTTCAGTCATTCATCGTAAAACAAGAGCCATGAAAAAACTATCCGTTTGTTTCGTGCTCTGCTCAATTCTTTGGTCTGCAAATTGCTCTGCAGCCCAAGTCGATACCATCGAAGTAGAATCAAGTATCTCTGCAGTCAACGTCTTCTTTCAAGGGGCTAGGATAACGAGGGATGTGACCATAAATCTCAATACAGGTAGACATGTGCTGCTGGTTCGAGGACTTCCATTGGACATTGATCCAAACCTTATTAAAGTCAATACTCCGATTCGACTGAAGATACTGGCCGTGAGTCATAAAGTAGCAATACCTTCTCAAAAGTCGATGAGTGTTGAGCTGACCAGCCTCGAAGAGGAAAAGTCGGCGCTGGAAGACGAGATTGAATGGTTAAAAGCGAAGAAGCAAATTTATGACGAGGAGGAAGTTCTGCTGACGCAAAACACCGAATTGAAAAAGGCCGATGGGGAAAAGCACACCCTCGGGGTGAGAGAGGCAGCCGATTTCTATCGGGAGCGATTGACCGAGATTGCCAAACTGAGATTTGACAATACTCTGGCCATTCGCGAAGCCCAAAAACAGATCAAACAAATCAACGCGGAGGTCAACCTCCTGCTTGCGGGAACCAAGGTTCCTCAAACAGAGCTCCTGCTTTTTGTGGAAGCATCGTCAATTGTTTCGGGAAAACTCGACGTGGAGTACTTCACCAAATCAGCCGGCTGGGAACCACTCTACGACTTTCGGTTTGACGCTGTGAACAAGCCTCTCGAGCTGGTGTACAATGCCAATGTGTATCAATCTACAGGTGAAGACTGGAACGAAGTGAATCTTTCTCTTACCGAAGGTTTGCCCAAGCAGAAAGCCGAGCTGCCTGAATTTGATCGCTGGTACATCACTCGGAGACACAGCCCTAAACCCAAGGCCTCAGTTCACCAAGAATACCAATCGGGAAGCGGGACATTAAAAGGAACCTTAACTGACGCTGAAACAGGAGACCCTCTGCCTTTTGTGAATATTGTATTACAACAAGGAAACAAGCAGGTGACCGGCTCAGCAACAGATTTTGATGGAAATTATACTATAAAACCAATAACAACGGGGGTCTACGATGTCCTGGTTTCTTATGTGGGTTACAACGCGAAGAAAATACAAGGAGTAAGAATCAATGCAAATAAAATTTCCTTTTTGGATATCAAACTAAATTCAGGAGTTCAGCTAGAAACATTTGAAGTGGTAGAATACCAAATACCCATGATTGAAAGAGATGGCGGACCTTCAGGTGGCACTGTTTCTCGGGATAATGTGAGTAGACTACCTGGTCGAAGCGCCAATTCGATCGCTGCAACAGTCGGCAGAGTGCAAGAAAATGGATATGGTACAACAACGATTAGAGGAGCAC